>NZ_JAUBUE010000011.1:0-153475 GCF_036705305.1 Microcoleus sp. B3-D7
CCCCACTGCTGCCTCCCGTAGGAGTCTGGGCCGTGTCTCAGTCCCAGTGTGGCTGATCGTCCTCTCAGACCAGCTACCGATCGTCGCCTTGGTGGGCCTTTACCCCCCCAACTAGCTAATCGGACGCGAGCTCATCTTCAGGCTATAAATATTTTCCCTTTCGGTACATCGGGGCTTAGCAGTCGTTTCCAACTGTTGTCTCCGTCCTGAAGGCAGATTCTCACGCGTTACTCACCCGTCCGCCACTAAGTATTTCTACTCCGTTCGACTTGCATGTGTTAAGCAGACCGCCAGCGTTCATCCTGAGCCAGGATCAAACTCTCCGTGTTGTTGAGTTTTTTTGGCTTTCGTCAAGTTCTTTCCACTCAGCACAAAGGCTGGTTTTTTTCCCTTGACTTTTTTCTCGTTGTTTGCGATATTGAGTATCAGCGATGCTTTTACTCTCTATCTTGATTTTTTTGACGAGGTTAATAGTGCTTTAAGCTTTCAAACTATTCTTTTTTCTAGGTTCAGTTTTTTACCTTCCGGTTGTGGTTCAGTGAACCGCTTCCCTTCTGGCGCTTTATTAATGTATCAACTCTCCCCAGGGTTGTCAAGCGTTTTGCGAAAATATTTTTGATTTTTTCTTGAACCTATACATACCAAGGGTTTCGGCTGTCCTTCACCGCTCCGACCTCCGCTGGCTGGCTCCTCTTTATAACTATGGGGTCTTTTTTTGGGCCAAAATACGGCTTTGGGGCAGACTCTCTCCCACGCAGCGCTAGAAGAATTCAGTCGTTCAAGATGATGCGGCTTACTGGGACTCGATCTAAGGCAAGGTTAGAGTGTAAGGTGTGAGGCTGCATCATGGGGTTAGGATGACAGAAGCAGGCTGGTGCATGAGTCATATATATAATGGTGTCTGCATTTCTTGGACTTTACTGAGGGACGTTTGGGTCTCAAATTGAGCCGATCGCCCTTAACAATTCCTCTGATTCAAAATCCAGAAGTTGACACGACACGGTACTCTAACCCTGATCAAACTCCCAGGAATCGATCGCCCGCAAATACACTCTCCTGAATTACACCCTTAAACTCCTTCAGTTACCGCAGTTATCAGCCTTTGATAAGCGAGCGCGAGTTGGTCTCCTCAACATCTACATCTAAAAAGTGCAAGTGACTCTCTTCCTCAGTATTGACAGCAATCACCAAACCTCTATTCCCCCAAGGAGCTATCGCCCGGGGTGAGGCAGGGCTGCTAAAACTTCCTACTTGAATCCCTTGACTGTTTACCACTTCTATGTGCCCCCCAACATCTGCCAACACCCATCCCCAATTAGCGACACAAGCAGACACGGGCAAAGTTTCAAGAGGAATTCGCGCTACCTTGAACGGCCACAATTTCATCAACAGCACCGCCGCTTTACCACCTTGAGGAATTCCCAGCAAAGTATAAGGCTCAGGTGTCAACAGCATCTGTCCCACGCTGGCCGACAACCGCACAGAACCCACCGGCGTGCCGCGGCGAGTGTAAACTCTAAAAATAGTTTGGGGATTTTTTGGTTCGTTGTCGGGCCAAACTGCTAAAACGTGTCGCCGATCCAAAAAAATTAATTCTGGTAAATAGTGTTCTGGTAAGGGCACAGTAGCGATCAGCTTCAGGGCTTTTTCCCGATCACCCGCACTGCTGTTTCCTGCTAAAGAATAAAAACGCAGTTCGCCGGGAACCGCTACTGTCAACCAGTTGCCATGAGAGTCTACAGCAGCTTTTAAAGGATCTGGACCTTGCCTCCAACCCATATCCAGCAAACATTGAGGCTCCCAAGAGTGCTCATTGAGCCAGTAAAGTTTTTGCGGAGTGAGAACGCAACAGCCGTTGGAAACAGGTAAAATGCCGCGCACGATTTCCGGCATTAATGAAATAGAAATAGACATTTCTCCTGTAAATAGCTGTTTTCCCGGCTGAGACAAAACCTTCACCTCTTTACCTACAGCAGCATAGAGATACGTTTCAGTGGCAATTAAAGCGGTCAACTGTGCAGGAAGTATCAGTGGCTTTGGCTGCGAAAGCGAATAGCGCACAGTCCGAAGTAAATTAATAGCCGACTGTGATGCTTTTTCCTCTTCAACTTCCAGCAAAGAGTCACTTTCCGACTTCAGACTTTTATCACCACTGGTTGTGGGATTTTCCCAGGGAATAATGCAGTCGCCCAATTGTCTGACAGCGGGGTCGTACATGATCAGTCGCAAAGCTTGAGCCATTTGCGAAGCACTGGCAAAGCGGCGGGCTGGCAGCTTTTCTAAAGATTTTTTGACTATTGCTTGCAAAGGTTCGGGGATGGCGTCGGGAAATTGCAAGCGTTGATTCAGGTGCGCCCACCTCAAGTCTCCGGGGGTTCCCCCAAAAGGGCGGTAGCCCATTAGCAATTCAAATAGCAGAATTCCTACTGCATATATATCTGACATCGGGGAAAAAAGACCGTAAAACCGCTCAGGGGCCATGTAAGCGGGGGAACCTACGGTAGCGTCGGGAGAAAGTTCTTGGTGGAGGCGAGTGGTACCAATTTCTGGCAGCCGACGCGCGATGCCAAAGTCAGAAAGCCGGGGCGACCA
The DNA here is from genome assembly GCF_036705305.1 of Microcoleus sp. B3-D7. Classification (NCBI taxonomy): domain Bacteria; kingdom Bacillati; phylum Cyanobacteriota; class Cyanophyceae; order Oscillatoriales; family Microcoleaceae; genus Microcoleus; species Microcoleus sp. B3-D7. The sequence goes on from NZ_JAUBUE010000011.1 coordinate 2,593, forward strand.
ACCTTTTGCTCCTAAAGTTAGGAGGATATTTTCGGGTTTGATGTCGCAGTGAACTACGCCTCGGCGGTGGGCGTAGTCTAAGCCGGCTAAAACTTCCATGACTAGCTGTAAACCTTCGAGCAGACGCAAGGGGCGCTCTTGTTTGAGCAGGTTGCGGAGGGTTCCTCCCTCGCAGTAGTCCATCACCAAGTACCTGCCTGTAGCTGTGTGTTCTAGAGCTCGGCAGGTAACAATATTGGGGTGCTGCAAGGTGATCAGAAACCACAGCTCTCGCAAGAATTCGCTAGTTGGGGCTTTCTGATGACTAAGTTCTTTGAGAGCAACCAGTTGGCTGGTGAGGCGGGAGTCCTGGGCGGGAGCTTCTCGAACGCTGGCACAAAAGACTCGACCAAATTGTCCTTGTCCGACTAGCCCTAAAATGCGGTACTTAGAATGTTGCATCGGTCTAATTATAGAAAAAGCTTGAGCTAGTATTAAAATATGTAAATAATTCTGACAAAAATTCAAATTTTTGAATCGCTCGCCAGGTACAGCCTATGTTATCTCAGGTTCATTCTCAGCCTCCTTGAGAGCGATCGCACAGTCGCACCTATTAAAATCCTTGAGTTTCGGGACTATAAATCTTGTCGGATTCGGGTGTCAGATCGGGAACTACCTGTGGCTGCTATTTTAGTCGATCGCGACTATTACAGTTTTTTCAATGCCATGCAGAAAGTATCTAAGGTTTTAGCTTTTCAAGGCTAAGCTGGGGAATCGGGGCGAGGGTACAGTGATATGACCAAAACAGAAGTGCGGTTATGCCCTAGGGGTTAGAGAGCCAGAAGCCGATGCTGTGGTCAAGGCATCTTAACCTTTTTGAGTGTTAGCCAAATTTTTTTACGCTTTAAATAAGTTGATCGTAACTTGCTAAATACTGAACTTGACAGGAGCAAACATCAATATGGTTAAAATTATTAAACTAGATCCAATTGCGGAGGAAATAGCAGTCGAAACCCGATCAAATATCCTGTCTGCCTTACTTTCCAAAGACTTAGACGTTCTCAAGGAATGCGGGGGGCGGGGAATGTGCGCTACCTGCCATGTTTACATTAAAGAAGGCATGGAAGGCTTGTCGGACATGAACCGCCGCGAGAGAAGGACGTTGGAAGTCATTACTACGGCTAGAGCCAATTCGCGACTTGCTTGTCAGGCTCAAATTATGGGCGAGGGTGTGGTTGTACAGTTGCCTGCGGGGATGTACATTAATGCTATTGAAAATGTCGAAGCTCTGATAGGCCGCCGGGCCCAGCAAGATTTATTACACCCAATTACAGGTCAAGTAGTTGTAGAATCGGGAAAGTTAATTACTCGTTCTATCGTTACACAGCTTAATGAAACGCGCTTTCAAGTAGGACAGTATTTAGTTCGGACTAAAGAAGCTTAAAACTGATATCTTTGTATTTTAGTAGTAGAGAAAAATCTATGTTGAGCCAACTTGCGCGTTTGAGCACGGAAACAGACGGACGCTACGCCAGTGCAGAAGAACTCCAATTTTTGAAAGACTACTTTCAGTCTTTGAATCACCGGATGAGTGCTTATAAAAAAATTCAAGCCTCTGAAACAGACATTATGCGGCAAGTGGAAGCACAAATGCTGTCTCTCGACCCTAGTTTATTTCGGCGCGGGGCTAACGATATGACTGAAAAGTGCCGTGGAGATATTGTGCGGGTGTTGAGGCATTCAGCGGCAGCACTGTTGATTAATGATACTGAACGGTTGCGCGATCGGCTACTACTTTGGTTGCAAACTATTTTAGGCGCTGTTCAAGTTAGAAATAGTGCGACCGTGACCTACGATGTGATGAAAAAGGTTCTAAAACAATATCTCACGGTAGAAGAAAGGAACCTATTTTTTCCGATTCTGGACATCAACCGCACTTTACTCGGCAAATAATCAAGGCGATTGAGAAGTTAACGCCGATAAACTGTGCCGTTAGGAAGAGTGGCTCCAATCAAATTCGCTCCTGTTAAATCCGCCTCAGTGAGAATGGCTCCCCGGAGGTTGGCTCCTGTCAAGTCAGCTTTCTGCAAGTTGGCTTTACTCAGGTTAGCTTTGCTCAAGTTAATTTCATGCAGGCAAGAATTAGAAAGGTCGGCATTGAGCAGGTAGGCTAAACTCAAGTTGGCTTTGCTGAGGTTAGCCCCGCTCAAGTTAGCTTCCATCAGATAAGCACCGCTCAAGTTGGCTTCGTTCAACAATGCCTCTGCCATATTAATTCCAGTTAAAAGTTTGCGGCTCAAGTCTACACCGCTGAGGTCTGCCCCGCTGAGGTTAATACCACTTAAGTGGCTGCCATTCAAAGTAATGTTTCTCAGATAGGTTTTGCTGAGGTCTGCTTTGCACAAATTGGCTCTATCCAAGCAAGCTTCGCTAAGGTCTGATCCGATCAAGCAGGCGCCGTTTAAATAGGCTTGAGTGAGGTTAGCTCGTCTGAGATTAGCTTTCAACAGGTTGGCTTTGCTGAGGTTAGCACGGGTTAAGTTGGCTCCGGCTAGGTTGGCTTTGGATAATTCGGCTCCGGTGAGCTGTGCTTCGGTCAAGTCTGCCTCTTTCAGACTCGCTAGACTTAAGTAAGCATCTTTGAAGTTGGCCCCGTTGAGATTGGCTTTAATCAGATAGGCTTTACTGAGATTTGCCTCAGTGAGAACGGCTTTGGTGAGGTTAGCGGCGCTCATATCTGCACCTATGAGATTAGCATTGGGAAGAATTGCTCCGGTCAGGTTTGCCCAATTCAGATGAGATCCGGCTAGGTTGGCGCCGGTGAGATTGGCTTCGAGGAGATTGGCTCCACTCAGACTGGCTGCCATGAGGTTGGCGCCGGTGAGATTGGCTCCGCTGAGGTCAGCTTTGCTGAGATTGGCTCGGCTCAGATGGGCTTTGGTGAGGTCGGCCCCGCTGAGGTTAGCACCGATTAAGTAGGGTCGTTGCTGGTGTTGGTTGAGGTTTGCCAAAATAAGAGTTGGGGCATCGCTGGAACGGTATAAATCGATCGGACTCAACACAATGCCGCGCAGATTTGCCAGTCTAAAATCTCTTTCGCCGGCTGCATATCGAGTTAGAAGTTCATTGGCGTCCATTAAGTTCTAGCAAAATGTTTGAGGTTTTGATTGCTTTTAAATTTTATGAATTTCTAGAGTAAGTTATGAATTTTCTAGCTGCTAGTTATAATCAGATTTTATTTAAATTGCTAAAACCTGATTTTTTGACTTAGGAGCTTTTTTATAATTTAACTCACAGTTTTGATGAGACGGGGGATAATATGGCTACAAAAAAATGATTTGACAGCTATTAACAAAGTAATAGCTGTCAAACAAGTCAATTTTTCTGGAAAAGTTGACTGAGAATAGCTTCATGGTCTTTTCCTTCTTCGACCATAGAATCTGCAGGTAGGAGGCGCTCGCGCAGGCCTAAAATAAAGCGGTTGCAGTCCGAACCCAATGATTCGCAGGAGGTTTGCAGGCAGTGAAGTTCTCGACCCGTAAGCTGACTAAAGAACGAACTTAAAATACCTGCTTCTAAAAAACAGGCTGGTCGCTTAGATTTGGGAGCTGTTTTAGCAAAAAGAGAGTTAGCAATTTTTACTATTAAAAATCCATGTTCGGAATAGCTGGGGTCAAACTCAAATGTTCCCCATCCATGAGTTTTCCAACACTGCTGTAAGGACTGAAGAAATTCTACCATTTCCATTTCAGAAACTGGCTGACCGTAGTATTCGCTGACTTCTTCGCAAAAACGCACGTAGAAGTTTTTACCCCACCAGCGACCGCAGTTGAAAAGCACGAGGCGGGAGGCTTGACCTGTTTCTTGTTCTAAGCCGATATAAATGGCTTGAATCAGTGTTTCTGGGAGTGCTAAGAGCCGATCACCCCGGCGGTTTTCGAGGAGGCCGAGTTCGAGGTCGCCTCGGACGTAGGCATCGCTGGCAAAGTAGTTCCCAGGGAGTCGGGGCTGTTTGAGTAAGTCGGCAATATTAATCATCGGGAATTGGGAATTGGGAATCGGGAATTGGAAATAAAGCGGATTATTTATTACCTTGGTCAATAATAATTGACTGTGCTTGGTCAAAAAATGGTTGCAATATAGCCCGGGCTTGCTCGGAAAGCAATTCTTTTAAACGAGTTTGCAGCAGATTGCAAACAGTGGCTTCGATTTTTTGAGTTTGGTGGGCTGCGACTATGCCGGAAAGCCAGTCTACAAGGCGCTGTTCGAGAAAATTTCGATCGTTCAGCAGCATAGCCATAGCGCAGTACCGCAAGACTAACACCCAGTGTTTGAGCGATCGTTCTAAGGTTTCTTGTTTTTCGTCGGGGAACGTTTCTTGTAGCTTGTTGGCTACTGGTTGGAAGATGCTTGCTTCCTTCTCTCGCAAAAATTCGTAAATTTTTAAGCGCTGGACAAGGGTTACAGCTTGACGCTTAAAAGCTATGAGTTCTTCGCCTTTTAAAAAGCGGTTTTCGGCCTGATCCAGCAGCGCCTCAATCTCAGGGTGCATGATTTTAATTAAGTGGTAATCGGTAATTGATAAAAGGAAGGAAGTTCGGCAACGAGCAATGTACGGGATTTAACGGATTTAACTAATGGATTTTGAAGGATGAGGAAAGAGGGATGAGGGATGGCCCTATTTTTCATTTTTTATTGCCTACACAGATTAAAACAGGTCGAATAGGTCATCAATGGTGACTTCGGCTTGTTCAGAAATAGAAATTACTGGCAAGGGTGGCGGTAGGGGTAGGGCACCTACTTCCGGAATTCCTTCCCAAGAAATAGCTTGAAAAAAGTCTGCTACTGGCTGGGTTAAACTCAGAAGTTGACCGGGGGTCGAGCCATTTGGGGTTTCTAAAGATTTTCCCAGCCAATTATAGTGACCAAAGAATTCTTGGACAGATTGGTCCAACCATGAAGTTTGACTTTTCATCTTTCTTCCTGCCTGGAGAAATCCACCATCGCACTTTCGATCGCGAAATTGGTGGGAGGAAAGGCAGGGCAGGGGATGTGCCTTTCCAGGTTGTTTACCGCAATATTTCACCGTGTTGCAGTCGATTTTGAATATCGCGGGCGTTGGCACCTTCGTTGAGCCAGAATGCTGCTGCATCAATTTTATCTGGGTTGCCAAGCAGGAACTTGCAATAGGTTTCTCCCATTGAGTAACATTGGAGTTCTATGCAGCTCAGAGGCTTTTTGACTAAAGAGCCGAAGAAACCGGCGAACAAACCGGCGTATAGGTGGCAAACCGGTTTGCCTACGTCTCCCAATGTGCGAGCAACTGCTGAGTCAAAGAGGTTGATGAAGATGCAGCCGTGTTTGCGATCGCTCATGTCCACTTCCCAGCGACCCCAACCTTGAGCCGTGAAAGGCCACCACCAAGTTTCTAGCAGAAACATGAGATTTGACTGGCGAATGTTCTGGCTGTATTCGGCACTAAACCATTTTTGAAAAAATTCGGAATCTTGGAGTCCCCACTGGCAACCAATAGTATACATGATGACAGAGGACGCGGGGCCGACTTCTTCTTCGAGTCCCTCCACTAAACCGATAATGAAGTCTTCGCTGGTAAAAATGTTACGCGACTCATTCCAGTCGTCAATTGTACCCATCTGGCGATCGAAGGCAAAAAAATCCTGAAACCTATAGTGGCTGTGAGTTTTAGGATGATTTTTCTTCAGTAGCGATTCGCTGTGGGGGGAGATTTCTTTTTTGGCGGTAGAGACCATTGGCGGGTTATTCCTTTTTGGTGTAGTTTGGTGAAAATTAGAGTCAAATAGAGTGGCCTGTGTATCCAATTTAACTTTATTTTTCTAAAGGCAGGCACAGGGTATAATTTTTCACTGCAATATAAAAATTAAAGATTTTAAGATGGTAAATTAGGGGGCTTGTTGGGAGTTCTGCCTTCGGACAACTGCTCTGTGAGTGGTGACGAAAGTGGGTATAACCTTAAACGGCTATGTGTTATCGTTTTGTGCAAGCTGTCCACTATATATATAGGGCATATGGGGATGAAAAATCACGCTTGTATTGCAATAGGCATCAATCAATATCAGTTACTCCAGCCTTTGAGTTATGCCCAAGAGGATGCAGAGGCCCTGTACGGTTTTTTGACTGAGGAGGCGGGTTTTGCGCCGGATGGATGTCTGCTGATGACCGATAGCTCGCCGTCGCTGTGGGGTCAATCTACATATCCAAATCGGGAAAATATTCTGAGATTGACCCAAAGCCTCTGCGCGGAACACGTGCAACAAGGAGATTTACTCTGGTGTTTTTTTAGCGGCTACGGTGTCAGCTATGAAGGTAAGGATTATTTGATGCCTGTTGACGGCAATCCGGCTGAGATTCAGGGTACGGGGATTCCGGTAGAGTTGCTGTTGAATACTCTGAAAAACGCTCCTACGGAAACGGTATTGGTGCTGGTTGATATGAACCGCAGCCAGATTGTGAAAGCGGGGGAAACCATCGGCTCTCAAACGGTCGAGCTGGCACGGGAACTGGAAATCCCAACGGTGCTTTCTTGCCGCCCGAATCAAGTTTCGCGGGAAACTTCGGCTTTGCGTCAGGGGTTTTTTACGACGGCGCTTTTGGAGGGGCTACGCTCGGGACAGTGCACGACCATTAAGGGTTTAGACCGTTTTTTGAGCGATCGACTGCCGGAGCTGTGTGACCACCATTTGCGTCCGAAACAAGAACCTTTGATGGTGGTGAATCCTCCGGGAAAGGCTAATTTGGTGATTTTGCCGGATGCTTCAGGGGTACCAACTGCTGCGTTGGCCGGACGCAACGGCAATATGACGGTTGGTACGGCTGATGGGTTCGATCGCCCGCAAATGGCGACGGCCACGGCTCGAATGGATCTGCCTCCGGCAGTTCGCAACGCTCAGGATTCGCCTGTTGAGAAGCCGCCTGTGTCGCAGCCAAATGCTGTGGCCGCTGCTGATGGGGGAGGCGATCGACCGAACTTGCAAAAGCCGGAGGATGAGCATAACGGGGGGTCGGATAAGTCATTTTTGCAGCAGCTAGTTTTATGGAGTTCTGCTACGGCTTTGGTGTTGCTGTTGGGTGTTTTTGTGACGAACAAATCCATTTTTATTGGTCAGCAAGAAGGAGATCCTCGATCGCCTGCTGAAAATGCCCAAAACCCTGGATCTCAAAAATTTACTGGTACTGGGGGGTCGCAGAACCAACCGCGGGCGGTGCAAGCAGGGACTGGAACCAAGCAGCCACCATCGAGCCAGCAGGTGTGGGCTGAGGCGAAAACTTTCCTCAAGGATGGTTCGGCTTCTAGTTTTAATAAAGCAGTGGTTAAGGCGAGAACGATTCCCGCTAGCGATCCGCTCTACCCGCAGGCTCAGCAGGATATTGAGCGCTGGAGTTTGACAATTTTGGATATAGCTAACGGGCGGGCTGCTCGGGGCGATTTCCAGGGGGCGATCGGCGCGGCTAAATTGATGCCGGATGTCAATCAGCCTGTTTACAATCAGTCGAAACAGGCGATCGCTCAGTGGGAGGAGCTATCCAAAGACCAGGATGTAAATGCTGCTTTGCTATCGGCTGCTAAGGGTCAAATTAAGCGGGGGGTTGCCTCTTCTTACAGTAAAGGCATCCAGCAAGCTAATAAAATTGAACCCGGTCAGCCGAAGTATGAAGAAGCTCAACAGTTAATTGGACAGTGGAGCGAAAGTATTCTCAAAATTGCTCAGTTGCGCGGCTCTCAAGGAAAGCTGAAAGAGGCAGTTGAAGCTGCTTCGCTGGTGCCGTCGGGTACTAAGAGTTATCAGCCTGCTCAGAAGGAGATCGCCAATTGGAAAACTAAGCTGCAACGCCCGAAAAAAGGTTGATTTAGTTGATAATTTCTCGGTTTCCCACCGAGAAATTATCTTAGCGACTGACCAACATCGGTCGTGAGCTTGATCGATACCTCTTGATACTGCAAAAAGAGACCTACATATCGATAATTTCAAACCAATAATTTTATTCACCATTTCCCCTCCCAGCTTCTGCGGGAGGGGATTTTATATGTTGCCTGGTCGGTTTGTTTTGTAGAGTGAAATATCTCGTATGAGCTGGTTAATGGGGGTTGCATAATAGCGGGAGGATTTTAATCTTTTTTGTGATGAGCCCATGAGTCCGAAGGCGTGTATTTTCAAAGCAGGCGGGACGCCTAACCCTATTCCCCACAATGCCTCAAATTGTGCAACCCCTGTTAATTAATATTTTAAATTCACGTCCAAAGTTCCCTAAATCGGCACGAACACCGTCAAAAATGAGTTTTTTTTTAACAATAAATATGGTCTAATTTAGGTTAAAAAAAACAAATTTTCTAAGTTAGATAAGTTTAAAACCAATTAAAAAAGTTAATTTTTGTATTTTATTCTGTAGGCTTTTCAGCTTAATTTATAGTTAAATTCAACTTAAGTAACAAGCAAATTTGGCTATAGTGAATTCCTATATAAGGCAAATGACCAAGGCAAAATCGCCTTAAAAATTGGGTATGCATAGTTAATGTTTTTATCTCTCTTTGTGGGCTATTAGGAGCGATCGAGGGCTCGAAGACTGTTTAAACTTGTGCTGTTTTAAAATTATTAGCAGGTATCCATCTGTTATGAATTATACAAAATTAGCCGTTACTGGCAATTCTCGCGGAGGAGCGATCGCCCCCAAGGAATTCAGGAAACAGATGCACCGCCACACAGCACAAAATATCTGGATTTTCAAGCTGCGAGTCTTCGTTTGCCCGGAGATCACAAAGCTGCCTTAATTAACACAAATAAGGGCTTTGCAAAAAAAGCCAAAAAATATTTCCTTGAGAAACAAGAATACAAACTTGGTCGCTTATTGTAGCCCCGGTAACAACACGTATGCCTGAAGTTATAGTTCACAGCTAAGTCTACGAGACGATCTAAATCAATAGGGTGAGGTGGCGGTGTCCGGGTGTTAAGAGGGGCGATCGAAGAGGAATGTTCCCGGAGCGATCGCTTCCCAATCGCGGAGTGTAAAACCTAGGAAGGCAAGGCGTTGGAGACAATCCTGAACTTTTTGAGTTCAGGAAAGTAGTGTTAGCACTAAACTCTGCCGTATTGTGGAAATCGAGCCAAATTTGTAACAGTTCTTAACTATAAATAATTCTGCCAAAACTGCTAGCATAGTGACACTTTTGTTAGCAAAAACAGATAAAGTAAATAAAGTTGGCTAGCTCTAGACGCGCCGATCCCCATCCTGGGGATGTTGAATCAATTTGATTCATACCAAGTGGTTTTAGAGTTACAATCGGAAGCAAAGCATCGCTATTTAACTGAGTTCTTTACTTACTTTTACTTTCAGCTATGAACGTGGATTTTATCAAAGCCCAAGTCAGGTTGCTACAGGGTGCAAGTTCATCGGAGCGAGAAACCCTTATGAAAAACATCGGCGTCTGTGCTGGCGTGATCCGACCAGGAGAGTACGTGACTCCGCAACGGAAGCACGCCATCACTCTCTGGCTGCAAACAAATGCGGTTCGCCTCCGGCTTCCCCAACTTCCTCTGGACTTATCGGGCCAAAAGCCTTAACAGGGAAGTAATCAAGACGTAGCGACAGAATCAAAGAAATTAGTCAATCTTACCTAAAAGTGCGTTTTTCTTGAGCTGTACAGGATCAATGAAACACGATTAAGATTGAAAAAATGTTTGTAGGGAAAGTTGGGCTCGAAAACACGCCTGTGGACAAGAAGCGGCCGACCGCTTTGGTAGAAGCAGGAAGTGAACGTCAAACCTGCTCTAAAAGTAGATTTGAGTAAGTTTCACAGAAGGGATTATTCTGCACAACTATAACCTGGGTTATTTGCTTTTAGATTTGAGATTCACCATTTAGCTGGTACTGGATAAATTTGCTATTTGTGGATCGCCTGAAAAACTATCCTATTCAATAGGTATAACTAATTACAGGGGCAGTCATTGAACTGCCCTTACTTTTGAACCCCGACGAGAAACTGCTGCAAGTTACAATAAACGCATCTACTTGCAGATAGAGTTTAGGTGAACTCTTATGTAAGCAGCAGCGGCTCTAGATTATCTGGTATGTTCGAGAGAAGGGGAGAGGGAGAGAGGATTTGACGAGCTTTAATAGGGAATTAATATCATCAAACAGAACGAGTTATAGCAACCCTTGCAGGAGTCGTACAAAGATGTAGGGATAGGGCCTTTCTTTGCCTACCCCTGCCTCATGGGGGCAACCACGGGGGGTTTGCCCCTACAAGAATTACACAAAGGATTTAGGATGGCTATATTACAATTCACTTGCTTTCTAATATATTTTTCTACAAAAATACTGTGAGCAAAAAACAAAAATTTCCTTATTTAGTTGGTTCCCGATGGACTTCACACCAAAAAACTTGGGGGTGGCGACACTTTCAAGTCGTTAACCGAAAAAACGAAGGTAAATGGGTATTTGCAGAAATGGTGGCGGCTTGCGATCCAAATGTACGTTTTTGGCTGAACGCCGCACAGCTCAAAGACCGATCGCTCTGGCAAGCTGGATGGCAGTCTACGCAAGAATTAGAGGAATTAGAAACTGCAGACTAAAAGACAGGACTCTGGGGTAGAGTGAGGGGAACTTCCGCCGCCTGCTGCTATAGTTCCGATCCAAACCAATACGGAGTGAGACTTTCCCGGTTTTGAAAAATCTTTTACATAACTAGAAGTGCTGGAAACCCTTATGTGGCAGCGTTTTTGCTTAAGTAAGTCGGTGGGAAAAATCCTAAGTATGTAACAAAACATTAAGTACGGCGATCCGAACTCAATTTAATGCGTTTTGTAGGGTAGTGTACTTTTTTTCTCTACTAAAGCGATAAGTTAAATTGACTAAGGTCGATCGCCCCATATTTCCAACGGCACAGGGCGCAACCTTCCCGCTACTTCTACACTCGGCCAATTCGGATCAAAAGTCAAATTTTCCAACGTTCCATCGCTGTGAAGTACAAACGTATCCTCAATTTTTGCTCCCGACAAACTCGGATTCCAAGCCACAGCCATATTTTCTCTCAAAATATCTGAAGTAGCCGGAGTCGCCACAATTTCGCGCGCCAAATATCCGGTAGTTCCGCCTTGATGGTGTTCCGCAATTGCTTGAGGATATCCGTGCTCTTCGTAAGCAGTTTTAAGCGTATCATAAACCGCATTCAGCGTTACTCCCGGCCGACACAAATTTAGCGCCGCTGCTTCAATTTCTCTGACTTGTCGGTGCAACTCTGAATGCTTTTCCCCAAGAAAATCGAAACAGACAAATCTGGTTAAATTTGCATACAAACCCCATCCCCTAGCGCAAAATACTAACATTGCTTGTCGTCCAATTTGTTCGGCGGTTGCTGTGGCGTGGCGGTACAGTGGCAAACGCCTTTCTCCAGCAACTAATGTCAGGGCTGGATGCAAACCTCTCGCCCACAAAGCCTCTGCACCGGCTCCGGCTAGCTGATATTCTGTCCATGTTGGTTTGGCTGCGGAAAGTACCTCTGTCATCGCTTCGCTCGCTAAACGCCCGACTCGCCGATATCGCTCTAATTCGCTGGACATCATTGCCTGTTTGCGAGACTGTAAAGATGCAATTATTGGTGTTTCTTGGGAATTGGGCCGATCGCTCATGACGTTACCGCCACCAGTAATTTCTTTGACAAAAGCTTCGCGCTGTGCGACATCTGCCCAAGGATAGATGTGCATTTGAAAGTTGGCTGGCAATTCTTCATCTTGCAAGCGTTGAGCTTCGATTTCATCGGTGAGAACCCAAGCTGTTTCGGCGGTAATTAAAAGTTCTGCAACTCCTGTTTCTGCGGTTAGCAATACTGTATGGGAACCGCCCGCTGTGGCCCAGGCAAACCAGTCTGTACCGCGCAAGCGAAGGGCGATCGCTTTTGTGTCGGTTAAGGCTTTGCGGATGAATTCGAGTTTGCTTTCAACTTCTGGGTTAAATGAGTTTATCATTAGCTTTATTGCATATAAATTGTATTTTTTGGGCGGCCGGGACGCCCACCCCACAATAATTGCATCAAACTTTACTTGAAAATTTAAATGGGTTTCAGCTTATATTGACAGATACGGCTTGCAATTCTTTAGCTTTTTCTTCGGGTAAAGCGTCGTTGGCAAACATTCCGGCGGCGAGTTCGGTTCCTGCGAGGTATTTTAGCCGATCGCTCGATCGATAGGGCGGATAAAATTGGGCGTGCAAATGCGCTTCTGGATGGGGTTTCCCGTCTGTGGGTCCTTGAAACCAAGCCATCAAATAAGGGAACGGGCGATGCCACAAACCGTCGTATTTTAGGGTGACTGTTTTTAAGGCCTTAGCGAGTGATTGCCGCTGTTTTTCCGTCAAATCGATAAATGTAGCAGCGGGGGCGATCGGGGCAATCCACACTTCGTAAGGGTAGCGAGCACAAGCGGGGACAAAGGCGATCGCCTCTTCGTCTAAATAAATAATTCGCTGGTTGTCGGAAATCTCTTTTTGAATCAAATCTTGCAGCAAACCGCTACTGTTTTTTTGATAGTAAACCGATTGACATTCTAACATCCGTGCCGGCACCGGTGGCACGAAGGGATAAGCGTAAATTTGACCGTGGGGATGGTGCAAAGTTACTCCGACTTCGACGCCGCGATTTTCAAAGGGCAAGACGTATTCAATTTCAGGATTGCTACCGATAACTGAAGTGCGATCGGCCCATACTTCTAACAGCAATTCCAAGTGAGATAACTCCAAAGAACCGAGGGAAGCCAAGGGATCTTGAGTGAAAACAACGACTTCGCAAATGCCTTTGGCGGGCAAAGTTTCGACAATATTTACAGGTGCATTTTTTGCTTGCAAAGTCATCGAGGGAAAGCGATTGTCAAACACTGCTACATCGTAATCTCCCGGCGGCAATTCTGTCGGAAACTTAGGGTTAATTGTAGCTGCCAGCGGGTTGTATTCCGGCGGCGGCATGAAAGTTCTTCCCTGACGGTGGCTGGCGTATGCTACCCATTCACCCCGCAAAGGATGCCAGCGAAAGTGGGGGTTTGCCTCTACGGGTTCATTGCTGGGACTTACGGCCGCGATACCTTCTGGGATTGGGTAGCGGCTATAGAGTGTGAGTGGGCGGCCGTCTGGTTTTAGCAATTTTTGGGCGTACATTTTTTGTAGGGGCGGGCGATCGCTTTTAATATATGCTAGGAGTATAACTTCGTGCTTTGAGAATCCGCCCCTACCTAAAGTCGCAAATTATGTTGACAAGTTTAGTTTGCAGTACCAATGTCAGCCTACCGTCTGCTATTGTGGAACGGGCCGGAGAGCCAGGATCTGGATTCAATTTAAATGCGTAGCAGCTTACGATCGCACTTCCCAATTACCCACTATATTTATCGATCAACCATTCGATCGAGCTTTTCCTTAACCAACAAATCTAACAACGAGCGCAACACAAACAAGCCACCGAATCCCGAAACCGCAAAAGCTGCGATCGCCCCCGTTTGATATCCGCCCACTAGCAGCACTGCACCCGACAAAAACACAAAACCAGTCAAACAAGCGAAAATTAGAGTTTTCAGGGCTAAGTTAATGCGTTTCAAGGCTCTTTCGCTCTCTAGATTCCGCACTCTAATTTGCAGTTCGCCCTCTTCAATTCGCTGCTCCAAACGGTTGAGAAAAACTTGCGATTTGCTCGGCTGTCGTAACTTATATGTAATAAAACTCCGTGCTTGCCTTGCCAATTCTCCGATCGCATTTCCCCGCCCCTTACTCACCGCAATACTCTTGACAAAAGGCTGAGCGGATGCTATGAAATTGTAATCAGGGTCGAGAGTTCTAGCAATACCGTCGAGAGTCGTTACGGACTTGACAATAAACATCATTTCTGCAGGCAAGCGAAACGGTTGCTGCTCGAACATGATGTAAAGTTCGTTCTTGATTTCATTAAAAGCTTGAAAGTCGATCGGCTTATCAATAAACTTATCCAACAGAAAAGCAATTAACCTGCGTACTGGCATCATATCCGGCATCGGCTCAACCAAGCCGATCGAAATTAAAGTATTGAGTACCTCGTCAGTATCCTTTCTCATCACAGCAAAAAAAGTCTTGACCATTTGGTCTTTAGCCAGAGACTTCACCTCAGCCATCATCCCAAAATCGTAAAAAATTAAGCTACCATCTTCTGTCACGGCCAAATTTCCCGGATGCGGGTCAGCTTGAAAAAAGCCGTCAATTAACAACTGTTTTAAATAACAGCAAATTCCGAGTTGATTGAGCTTCACAATATCCACTCCTATCGCCTCTAAACTAATGCGGTCGTCCACCTTAATGCCGGGTGCGTATTCTAGAGTCAGCACTTTTTTAGTCGTGTATTGCCAGTAGACTTTCGGGACAATAACTTGAGGATATTCTCGAAAATTATGGCTAAAGCGATCGGAATTTTTACCTTCTTGCACGTAGTCAATTTCTTGATATAAAATCTTAAAAAACTCGTGATAAATAGATTCCAGGTCATATTTGCGCGTCCCAGGCAAATAGCGATCGCAAAAACGCATCACTTGGCGCACCGCCTTCACATCCAAATCAAATAAACTTTCCAAACCCGGACGCTGCACCTTTACAATCACATCTTCCCCGGTGTGCAGCCTTGCTTTGTGCACCTGTCCCAGACTCGCAGCAGCCAGAGGCGAGGGGTCAAAATCGCGGTACAAAGCATAAATATCCTTGCCTAACTCTGATTCTACAAGAGCGATCGCCTCTTCGGAACTAAACTGAGGAACCCGATCCTGTAACTGTTCGAGTTCCTTCACATACTCCAGCGGCAGCAAATCCGCACGAGTCGATAGAGACTGACCGATCTTAATAAAAGTCGGGCCTAAATTCAGCAAAGTATTGACCAACCAATGAGCGCGAATTCTTCTAGTATGAGGCGAATTATTTTGCAGCAGTGCGTCCCACCACAAAAAAAACATAAACTTTCCCGCCGCTGCAAAAATGTCTATTTGCCGTGCCAGTGGCGAATATTTAGAACGTTGCCAACGCAGGGTTTTAGGTGCAGCTTTTGTGAGCATAATATTGGCGATCGAATTCCATGCACCGTGACAATTTTTAGGGACAATCCAAGACGCAGAAACCGGCTTGTACAAAAAGACGGATTGCAGGCCTTTGAAACAGTTAAAAAACTCAGTTTCTTTGGTCTATACTGCGTAATATCATCTCCGACTATACAATTATAATTAAGTTCCTAGTAAGTAATGCAAGTCCTGATTAATTCATAAATATAGGACAGTCGCACTCACTACAAACACGCGCTAATTACGGGCCAATAACCAGACATAATATAAATTCTGGGGAAAATCAGCAATCGAGAACTGGCAATTTAGACGGCAACCAGACAAACAATTCAAAACAGAGGACTTGGTAGTGTTTACGACATTTCCCAATCTCCCTCTTCTGGCAAGTCTTCTAGTTTCGCCTGTTCGCGGCCAATTCCCAGCAGGTTCTCAACCGAACTATTCTTCTACATTACAGAGCTCCGCTGCAAATTGCGGCAGAGTCAAAGTAAAAGATGTGCGCCACAAATTGTCAGATTCTGAACTTTCTGTCGGACAGCTAGATACATCAATAGTACCATTCAAGTGCTGCACTAAACACTTTACCAGAGCCAGACCCAAACCCGTACCGGCGATAGCTTGGTCAGTAATGCCAGTGCCACGGCGGAACTTGTCAAAGATGTGGGGCAAATCAGCCGCAGAAATGCCGCGCCCGACATTAGAAATGCTCAGGACAATATAGCCGGCTGCCTCAGACGCCTCCAAAACTACCGCCGTTCCAGAAGCAGAGTATTTTCCAGCATTCGTCAGCAGCTCCAGCAGTACCCGATGGAGAATGTCCGGGTCGGTTTCCCAGCAAGGGGTCAACTTAGGCAAATCCACCTTAAGAGTCAATTGCTTATCCGCCCACTGTTTTTCAAAATCCCTAACTAAATCTTGAAATAAACGGTTGAGATCGATTTTGATTAGAGAAATCGGGACTTGTTGAGGCTCAAACTGCTTGAGGGCAAGCAAATCGTTAACCAGAGCAGTTTCCTTAGAACACTGCTGTTCTAGAATTTCGAGATACTTAGTCCGACTCGCTGACGGCAGTTCAGCTTGTTTGAGCATCAGAATCGCCAGTTTCATGATTGTTAAAGGGGTACGCAACTCGTGACTCAGAGTGCTGAGAAACTCGTCTTTAACCAGCTTCAATTTCCGCATTTGCTCTAGCTGATTGGCAGATTGTTCGTACAGTTTCCCCTGCACGTCGAGACTTTGCTGCAACTGAGAGGTTCTGTCTAAAACTACGGTTTGCAATTCCTTAAGCGTTTGAGTTTGGATAATCATCTTGCTCACTTGAGCGCTGACTGATTCGAGAACTTCTAATTCTTCCGGGTTCCAAGTGCGCGGCTTCGAGTGCTGCAAAACCAAGAAACCCAAAACTTTTTCCTGGCAGCTACCGCCCGTGAAGGGAACCAGCAGCAAGCCGCGAATGCCTTGGAGTTTCAAAATTTCTGTGGCTGCTTCTTGTTCTTGGCCGATTAATGCGCCTGCGTCAGCGAGGGCTAGGGGTTTAGGTGCGCTGTGGAATGCTTGGTGGCACAAATTAGATTCTGACAGCCAAAAAGCTGGAGAGTTATTTGGTTTTGAGTTGGGGATATTGGATTTATAATTAGCAGTTTTATCCTTGTTTTTTGTTTTGGATGATGAGCTTTTTTTGCCGATCGCGGTTTGTGCTATTGGCTGTTTGTTTGGCTCTTTTTTTACAACTGATTCACAAACTAATTCGACTTTCGCTTTGGGAGTTTTATTGGGGGAGCGAGTTGTAAATAGAGGATCTGTATATTTCAATAGCAGGATTTGGCCTATATCTACTTCCAGAATATCGACGGTATTTTCAATAACTTGCTGCAATATTCGATCGACTTCTGAATTTGTGTGGATCGAGGCAGCAACTGACCTGAGTAGATTTTTGTATTTAGCTTGTCGCTGTAACTGTTCGTTTAAGCTGGCAATTTCTTGAGTTTTTTGAAGGTGAGAAATCGCGCTGCCGATCGCGTCTGATGCTGCTTCAAGGCGCTGCCGATCGGCTACCGACCACTCGTGAGGTTGCGACTTACCAACAATCATCATGCCATTTACAGCCCCTCCAAATCGCGCAGGCCCTGCCAAAATTGCCCGAAAAGGCAGCGGTGTCACAGGGGAATTGAGCGACGAAGCTGCCGGAATATCAAGAGAGTCAGATATCGCCACTATCTCGCCGTCTGCTAGCACGTTTGCCCAAGCGGGGTGTTCGAGTGATCTGCTAGGCGGTTTTAATCCTGTAGTTTGGGGGTGTTCTGGTGTTTCAGTGGAATCCGCAACACCGAAAACAGAGGGGAAATCGCTGCTATTTTGCCAGTAAGCATTCGGATGTACTACTTTCTGGTCAACCACAGCAGTAACCACACAGAAATCTGCCCCCCATGCAACCCCCAAAGTATTGGCTATTTGCATCAGCAGGATTTCTCGATCAAAGCTGGTCGCGAGAATTTGGGAAATTTGTGGCCCGATAAGGGCAGGATCGACCTGGAACTGCATAAGACGATCCAGAAATTTTGGGACTGAGACTGGTTCTGCGATTTGGGGTAAATGCAAAGTGCAAGACTCTGACGGCGATCGGTCGATCAAAGTAAAGTCTTGATTTCCCTGGCGATCGATCATGGCAACCAAGCCTTTATTCTAAGATGTTTGAGCCGGCTCCCGCTGCCAATCTAGAACCTATCCATAACTGTCGGCTTGACCGTTATGAGCCTGCTTTCTGTGTTTGTGCAGCCGGTCGGCGGGTCGCTCGATATGTAAAAATATACCCAGATCAGACCGAGTTCTATTTTCCTGTTTTTTAGCCTTGGATCTGTAAGGGATGAACTTTACCATCCTTTACCGAATGATTATCAATCGCATTCCCGCTAATTTTGACGGTTATTAGTAGTATGAAGCTTTTCTAGAGACCGCTTAGTGACACCCCTCTTCTTACTGTGTGATGTTTGCTATTTAAGTTTGTGATCCTAACAAATTTTTATTGTGATACAAATCCGCCGATCGAGTAACGCCGATAGCAAAAATTCAAAATCCCCAAATTATCACTCATAACATAGCTAAGAGTTTTCGAGTTTTTGCTCAAAAACTCATTTTTCACAACACCTAGAGCAGAGCGGCGAACTCTAGGGTTAAATTTATCAGACTTACCTGCTTACTTATTTTGTGCTTCCTGTTGGGCTTTATCGCTATTTTGGCGGTAAAGTGCCGTCCGGTTCTGAGCCGTTGTGTAGCGGGGATGCTTGGAAGGCACGGCGGCCATCAAATCGGAAGCTTGCTGCCACTTAGCAGCTACGACTAACCAATCCTGGCGAGATTGAGCGGTTTTGCCTTGGGTGGCTGCTTGTTCGGCTACTCGCACTGCTTTGGCAAAAGAGTCAACTGCAGAATTAACAGTCTCCTTAGAAATTTTCAAAGCAGGTTTTGCCTCCGAGGAAGGGGCACTGGCAACTGCTTGGGAACTGGCTTGTGTGCTGTTTGGCACTTGGGAATTAAGTCCTTTGTGGATGGCGGCCACTGCTGCAAGCAACAGCACGGTCAAGCTGATGCCGCCGACGATACCGCGCTGAAATTGCCGCGGTTGCTGCATCGATCGAGGTATAGCCATTCTCGGCAAAGCCCGCTTGCCGGAGAAAGCTTGGCGTTCGTGATGGGCGGTGGCTAAACGCTTGAACAAATTCGGCTTTCGGAGTTTAATTTCTTGAGACCACAACAGTTGATGATCCGGATCGCGACTAATTTCTTCCAGCCACAGCAGTTGGTGTTCTCGAACAAGCCGGCTGTTGATGTTAACTCGGCGAATATTGCGGGGCGAAATGCGTTCCAAAATGTCTCGGACTCGATCGACCAAACTAGACTCTTCGAGGAGTTGGGGGGTTGCAGCTTCGCACAGCAGTTGCAGCACCCCGTCTGCAAACACAGCTCGGGCCCTGACCCCTATCTGTGCCAGTTCGTCATTAAGGATTTGAATAATCGATGCAACCGAGCCCTCGCGAGCTTGTCGAGCAATGTCATCTATTGGATTTGCCATAAAACTATCTTGACGCTTAGCAATCTGTTAATTGTTAACCCAAAGTCTCGGATCTAATTTTTACTCATACAGGTTATCACTGACACTGCCAGGTTAAAATAAACAGATGCAAATCTTGCATACCGATCCACTTAAAATTATCACCACAGCATCGAGCGAGGCTAACAGGAAATAAACTATGGGTAAAGTAATTAGCGGTCAAATTTTTGTTGTAGACGACAACATCGATACAGATCAAATTATCCCTGCCGAATACCTGACCCTGGTTCCCTCGAAGCCGGATGAGTACGAGAAACTAGGCAGTTACGCGATGATTGGGTTGCCCGATCGCTACGGTAAGTTTATCGAATCCGGTGAACAGAAAACCCGGTATCCGATTATAATAGCGGGCGAAAATTTTGGCTGCGGTTCTTCGCGGGAGCACGCTCCGATCGCTCTGGGGGCCGCCGGCGTCACAGCAGTGGTGGCTTTGTCTTACGCACGCATTTTCTTTCGCAATTGCTCGGCTACTGGCGAATTGTACCCGATCGAATCAGTCGAGCGGCTCTGCGACTTGTTTGTAACGGGGCAAGAAGTGACGATCGATTTTACAGCAGAGGTAATTGTCAACCACACTCTCGATCGAACTTTCTCGCTCAAACCTTTAGGAGAAGTAGGCCCGGTAATAGATGCCGGAGGGTTGTTTGACTACGCGCGCCAAACGGGGATGATTGCTGCTCGCTCTTAACAGTTAAACCCCCTGCAATGTAGGGTGCACGCCCGGGCGCACCTTACGAGTATCTCCCTGCTCAAACCCATGCAATGTAGGGTGGGTGCCAATTTTATCAAATCGAGTCAATAAAATTTAACAAAATACGTTGGTGAGCAATCCCAAAAGGTCGCACATCTCCTGACTGCTCAGAAAAGCATTTGCCGGCCCGAATCTGATCGGGTGTCAACAACTTCATATCC
Source organism: Microcoleus sp. B3-D7 (assembly GCF_036705305.1). Classification (NCBI taxonomy): domain Bacteria; kingdom Bacillati; phylum Cyanobacteriota; class Cyanophyceae; order Oscillatoriales; family Microcoleaceae; genus Microcoleus; species Microcoleus sp. B3-D7. The sequence goes on from NZ_JAUBUE010000011.1 coordinate 22,678, forward strand.
CAACCTTCAAGCAAAACTAAATCCTTGACATCCGCACTAAGTTGTCCGTGAAAAACGTGGCGAACCACATCTTTTTCGACATCGGAACAGAAAAAAGAAATACTTGGAGGAGCATAGCCAATTTCCTCTGATAATTCCCGCACTAGAGCAACTTCCGGCGTTTCCCCCGGTTCCAAGTGTCCGCCAAACAAAGCCCACTGTCCGGGATACCTGATGTGAGGAATATCGTCTCGCAACTGACAGAGAAACTTGCCGTCTTGGTACAAAATCGCGATCGCAACGTGAAGTTTAGTCATAAAAAAGTTCGGTCACAAGCAATGTATGGGATTTGACGGATTTAACCGCTGGATATTGAGTATAGAAGGAAAAGGAAAGAAGTTATCGAGGAAAAAGAGGAGAATGTGGTGTAGTCTGCCCAGGTTTACCCTAATCTGTAATATAAACAAAAGAGCCGATAAACCCGCCCCGACTGCGATATTATCGTCTATAAAAATTCACCACAAATAAACATACCCACCTCGCTTGGGCGCAAGTACAAAACTTTGATTTTTATGAAAGGGACGTACTTAATCCTTGAAACAAATTAGCATATTGGTATTTTTATTTATTTGCCGCTGGAGTGCGCTTTAATTGTTCCATTTCCTCAACATAAACTTCACCTAAATCCTTTCCGGCCAATTCCTTCAGAGTAATACTCTTGTAGCGGACTTCTCCCTTCAGCAAGACTTCATCGCCAAGCTGGGGCAAAACTTGGTTAGTTAAAACCCAAATCGTACCCGTACCGTCTTGAAGTTGATAAGCCGCATTCCCCACAAACGGAGCGCGATTTTCTACCTTCCCCCGAAGATAAACTTCAGCATCCACTTGCCGCTTTTGTTGAACGTCGCCAATGCTAGCCACATTAAAGCCAAGATTAAGTTGAGACATGGGTAAATTGCCGCAACTGAAAAAACCGCTGGCGAGGATTAGCGATAAAGAGCTGGTACAGAATCTTTGAACCCAAACTTGCTTAATTGCAGTAGTCATTGGTCAACTGATTTGAGATTTGAGATACGACTTACTTTAACAGAATCCCAAGAATCGATCGCAAGTAAGAAATTTCTCTAGTGTAGTCCTTGACGGGGATTAAGCTAAAATCTAAAATCGTCAGCCCCTAACCCAGAGTCTACAATGGATGCCAAAACTGCTCAAATACTAGATGGCAAAGCTTTAGCGACAAAGATTCAAACCGAGCTGAGCGATCGAGTCCGCGCCTTACAACCTCAAAAGGGGCGTCCTCCCGGACTTGCGGTGCTGATGGTGGGCGACAACCCAGCTAGCGCAGCCTATGTTCGCAATAAAGAGCGAGCCTGCGCTAAAGTTGGCATAGCTTCCTTCGGCAAGCATTACCCCGCAAATGCTACTCAAGCCGAACTAGAACTTGCAATTCGTGCACTCAACGAGGACGATCGAGTAGATGGCATTTTAGTTCAATTACCGCTACCAGAACACTTAGATGCAATTTCCCTGCTGTATCAAATTGCTCCCCATAAAGATGCTGACGGACTTCACCCTGTAAATTTAGGCCGTCTCGTGCGTGGGGAGGAAGGTTTGCGGAGTTGTACTCCCGCCGGAGTGATGCGGTTATTGCAAGAATACCAGATTGATTTGAAAGGAAAAAACGCCGTTGTTTTGGGCCGCAGTATTTTGGTAGGTAAACCGATGGCGCTGATGCTATTAGAAGCCGATTGTACTGTTACTGTAGCTCATTCGCGATCGCAAAACCTAGAATCGATTACCAATCAAGCCGATATTTTAATAGCCGCAGTCGGCCGCACAGAAATGATTACAGCTAATATGGTCAAACCTGGATCAGTAGTAATTGATGTCGGTATTAACCGCGTTGTCAATTCAGACGGTACGAGTCGTTTGGCCGGAGATGTTGATTTTAATGCTGTTAAAACAGTAGCCGAATTTATCACGCCGGTGCCGGGAGGAATCGGGCCGATGACTGTTGCTATGCTTTTGGAAAATACCGTTTGGACTTATATGGAATACGGTTCTAATTGAATTGGGGCCAACTTGTAAACCAGTATTGGCTCAAGTAGGGTTAGTAATCTACCAACACACAAAGATTTTAGCTATGGCTTTAAAACCCGATCCATCAGAGACATTGCGCTTAATTGGCGACAACACCTCGGAATTCATTCAACTTTCTCCTGAAGCTCTAACCAACTTCTCTTTAGGAGCTTGGGCGCTCGATGGCGACGATACAGTAGATGGCTCAGAGGCTAGCGAGTTAATCCTGGGAAATGAAGGAGAAGATGTTCTCAGAGGTTTTATAGGCAACGATTCTGTATTTGGGGGAAAAGGAAAAGATGGCCTGTATGGACATGAGGGGAATGACTGCCTCAGTGGTGGTCTAGATGCTGATTTGATTTATGGAAGAGCAGGCGATGATATTTTATTTGGGGGTAGAGGCAATGATCTTTTAGACGGTCAAGAGGGGAATAACACTCTGGTTGGCGGCTTGGGCAGAGACTACTTAATTTGTGGCAGGGGCAATAATTTATGCGTTCTGGGAATAGATCCTGCTACGACAGATATCAATTCTAGTGATGCGATAACAAATTTTGATCCTGATGTTGATCGCATTGGATTAGCGAGTGGCTTAACGGTGAATGATATAGTGTTGGAGCGGGTAGACAATGTGACATTCACATATAGGCTCGATGTGTCGCAAGCGTTACAATTATTGGTTCCTCCAGTTTTTCTCAGCGAAATTAGCGGAGTTGTTTCAGGAACTCTAATCAGAGTCAGGAATTCTAACGCGATTTTAGGTTTTGTAGACAATGTAACGCCTAATGAACTACAAACCAGGATTGTTTCCGTTCAGAGTTTCTAAATTCAGGACAATCAGTGGTGGCCTGACAAACTTATCATATTGTTAGCCACAAATTAACTCCTGATATTTACATAACTTACGCAGAAACGCTAGTAGTAGGGTGGGTATTTCGCACCTTACTACTATGAGTCGTGTAAAAATTGACTGTGCAGCGTAAGTCTTGTAAAATTATTTACTCTTTGAGTCAGCCTTGGCGGACGAAAGTTGGTGTAGTAGCGATTTCAAGCTCGGATCGAAATCACTAATCACTAAGATTTAGCGTGAGGAATTCAAGATAGCAACAACCCGACTTCGGCGTTGTCAATCCAGACGCTACGAGTCGTTTGGCCCCAGATGTTGATTTTAATGCTGTTAAAACAGTAGCCGAATTTATCACGCCGCTGCCGGGAGGAATCGGGCCGGTGACTGTTGATATGCTTTTGGAAAATACCGTTTCGAGTTATATTGAATACGGTTCTAATTGAATTATGACCAACTTGTGAGCCAGTATTGGCTCAAGTAGGGTTAGTAATCTACCAAAACACAAAGATTTTAACTATGGCTTTAAAACCCGATCCATCAGGGACATTGCGCTTAATTGGCGACAACACCTCGGAATTGATTCAACTTTTTCCTGGAGATTTAGCCAACTTCCCTTTAGGAGCTTGGGCGCTCGATGGGGATGATACAGTAAATGGCTCAGGGGCTAGCGAGTTAATCCTGGGAAATGAAGGGGAAGATATTCTCATAGGTTTTGCAGGCAATGATTCAGTATTTGGGGGAAAAGGAAAAGATGCACTGTATGGACAGGAGGGGAATAACTCCCTCAGTGGTGGTCTAGATGCTGATTTTCTTCTTGGAGAGGCTGGCGATGATATTTTATTTGGGGGTAGAGGCAACGATGCTTTAGACGGCGGAGAGGGGAATAACACTCTGGTTGGTGGCTTGGGCAGAGACTTCTTAAGTTGTGGTTTTGGCAATAATTTATGCGTTCTGGAAATAGATCCTGCCAATACAGATATCACTTCTAGTGATATAATCGAAAGTTTTGATCCTGATATTGATCGCATTGGATTAGCGAGTGACTTAACGGTCAATGATATAGTGTTGGAGCCGGTACAGAATGTGGCATTAACATATACGTTCGATCTGCCGCAAGCTTTACAACCATTACTCCCTCCAGGTCCGGCCGACGCAAGTGGATCTGCTTCAGCAACTCAACCCAGAGGCGGAATTACCGGAGTTTATTCAGGAACTCTAATCAGAGTAAGAAATTCTAACACGATTTTAGGTTTTGTAGACAATGTAACGCCTAATGAACTACAAAGCAGGATTGTTTCCGTTCAGGGTTTCTAAATTCAGGACAATCACTGCTGGACTGACAAACTTACAGCGTATTCCATGAATATAGGGTATCGGCTCAATAAATAGGGGGAGCAATTATTCTAGTTGCCAAGACAAGCCCAAGGGATGAAGAGAAGATTTTTCGCTAATAACAGTAGAGAGGGAATGATTCCAAGTTGAGAAATTCGTATTCACTCAATAATTCGGGGCGGACTGCCCACTCAGGAACTATTTTGCGTCATTTGATGTGCATCGTTGAAGATCGATTTACCCCGGATTATTGAGCGGATACCACTTATCAACCTGAAATCCAATTTTTTATAAAGTCTGCAAGTTATTGGGCGGCTTATGCTGTAACCATTTCGGGTTTGATATCAGGTGAAGGTGGCTCAAAATACAACACCATGATTTGCTCTGGATGCAGCCCGACAGATTCATAAGTGCGTCCGTTGCGATCGCTAAATTCAACCTCAAACGCTGCACCATCAGCCAACAATTCAAGCAGTGTCCCAACTTGTCCGCGCCACAGGTTGTATTCAGGAAGGTCAACTGTCAATGCAACGACATCTAGTAATTTAATTGTATTCTTTGCCACTTTATTACCTCCAGGCACTACAGAGGATAGCAGCTTGTTAATCAGCGCTATCATAGGGCTTACGCCAGTCTCTAATCTGTAGGGTGCGTCGCTGTAAGATTTTTAATGGAACTTGTAGATTGTAGATGGCGACGCACCTTACCCTATTAGAAACCGAATAAGGAATTTGGAAGGATATCACGATTTTTTACGTATTCTCTCAAAAATAGCAGCCTACATTCTCCCATAAAAAGTCAATATTTAGCTGTATCCATCTGCTTTTATTTGCGTGCATCTGGGGTTAAATATTCCAAATCTGCCAGCAGTGACAGATTCAGACAATTTAAGACACTGGATTTGATCGGACGCTTTTCATCCCAAAATACCATCGATGAATAAAAGTTAATTGCTGACGATGAATTTAAAATCTCAAAAGTTTGACGTGCAACTCTCTCGCTATCAAAGCTGAGAAAGTAAACAGTATCATCAAAAATCGCAGGTTTATTAGATATTTCACATATCAACCTAAAATCCAATTTTTTATAAAGTCCGCAAATTGCTATCTTCCAAAATTTGAAGCTATAATCGCCAACCCCAAAAATAGAAAAGCGAGGATTGTGCTGATAAATTTTGCTTTTGCGATTGTCTAGATATTGTCCCCACTCCTGCAGATAGCGCCAAGTTTTAGGAGCTATCTGGCTGATAGGTTCGGTTGACTCGCCAATAAATTTTTGAGTTACTAAAATATAGCGGTTTGTGCGATTAATGCGATTTTGAGCAACATCCGATCCTTTAAGTAGCGGAAATAGATAAGTTTCCTCAAGCTCGACAGCTTCCCCAAATCCATTAACAAACAAATTATCAATTTTACGAAACTCCATCACATTCGAGCAGTCATGTTTGACGCCAGATCGCCATTTCGTTCCTGACTTTACAGCATATAAATTACTCAATTTATTGAAAGAATCTATATCTTTAACCAGGAGATTGTGGTGATATCCGATTCGATGACCGTCAGAACTTTCTAAACTGCTAAATACATCGCAGAAGTAGTTTTGTGAGCTTGAGTCAAACTTGCAGTATAACAAACAGGCATCCACATTTGCACCAAAATACTTTTTAGCATCTATTGTGTAAGTTGCACAGCTAGCGAGATTAAGTTTTTTTGAATGAATGTAACTCAATAACTTTCTGGCAACGGAAGTCTTGCAAAGCATTGCCAGAGTGGCGTCACGATGTTGCAAGCATTGTATCGCATGGATCAGCATCCATTCTGAGATATCGAAGTTACTTTTACCTGTTAGTGCATCTAAGCCAGTGTGCTTTTGAAAATTACTTTTTTTCGGCAAGTTTTCACTGCCAATAGTTCCTTGTTGTGAGTTTGTTACCCAAGGAAAGTTGCCAAGTACCAGCACCCTATGATTAAATTGGTTGATTAATGATGTCCAGTCAAACTCAAAAAAATCTCCGTGCTTAACCTCACATCTTTCATCCTGTAACAATTCATGCTTAGCTCTTAATTCTATTAAATAATTTTGATTGATTTCAACCCCAATAATCTTCCTGGCGGATGGAAACGAATTTGCAGCAGCTTTAATGAAATTACCTATCCCGCAAGTTGGCTCAATGATGACTTTGGGGTTAACATCAAGTTCTATCAATTTCCGACACACCATCTCTGCTAATGCCAGCGGTGTCTGAAAATCCCCATATTCTAGTTTGGTTTTGCGATCATTAGAACTCATCGGTTAGACTTATAAACTGCGCTCACACCTTCCTGTTGTCCAGCACGCTCAATGACTCTTCCATACTGAAGTCGCCACTGCAACGCATTAGAAATGGTCAAAAACCCTTGCAATGGTGGATTTCTCAGTATTTCGTCGGCAATGTTACCTGCTTCCATTTCGTCAACAGGTAGATTTTTGTCAAACATGAAAGCAAGCAAATCATCTTTATTGCCTTCGTTGTCTAAAATATTGCGAATTCCACGGGTCATTTGAAAATCTGCTGTTCTTTCGGCACTCACGTAAATTGTATGCAAAATATTCAGGGTTGCAGTTCGTATCGTACTGTTGTCTGTCTTTTCGTAAACAAAGATAATCAGTGAATACCCCAGCCCAAAAATCTTTTGCCTTGCAGATTTGAAAGCACATGACGACTGCGGTTGCCTAATGCTGGTTACCTTCACGTCAACAAATATTCCTGGGAAATCGATACCGCTTGCTGAATTGCCATCTATAAATTCATACTTTTGCTTGAGATAGAGTCTGAACTTTTGCTCTAAATATGTCCCAACAGCCTTTCCGTCTGTGATGCCGTAAAGCAGAGGTTCTGGGTGTTGAGACTCGGCTGCTGAAAATATGGCCGCCTCAGAACAAAGAATTTCTACGGTCAGAGTCGTCATAGGGAGTTTGCGTGTATCTGCGGTTAAAAAATCCAAATTAGCCAAAAAACAGAGGGCGGGTTTTGCATAAAACTCAACTTTAAAAGTCCAATTTTACGATCTAAACCCGCCCTCGCAAAACTCCCTTAATAAGCGTCTTGCAATTCGTAGAAATCAGGGGAAATGTAATCTTTCCGCAGCGGCCAGCCTACCCAATCTTCGTTCATCAAAATCCGTTTCAGATTCGGATGTCCTTCGTAGACGATGCCGTACATATCGTAGGATTCCCGCTCTTGAAAGTCGGCCGCTTTCCAAATCCAGTAGACTGATGGTACTCTCGGATCTTCGCGGGGAATAAATACTTTGACGCGCACTTCTTCAGGCTTAGAAGCATTATCTGTCAGTTTAGCCAAGTGGTAGACGCTGACTAAATCTTCTCCCGGCCCTTGGTCGTAGGCGCACTGGCACTGCATATAATTAAACCCGTAGGCATACAGTGCTGTTGACATCGGAATTAAGAAGTCTCGATCGACCTTTAATATCTCCACGCCCAAATTATCGGCCGCTAAAGCTTCGTGTTCAAAGCCATTTTGAGTCAACCACTGGGAAACCTTCCCGGCTTCAACAATTGAGGTTTCTGTCTCAGCCACGGTTTACCTCCTGTTTTTGTCCTGCAAGCAAAGCCGGTGGTACTGGCATTCCCATTGCTTCGGTCAATTCTTTCGGTGGCGCCATCCGGCCGGGAACTGACAAGTATTTGCCATCTAAAATGTCGTCTACTACTTTCATCTTGTGGGGTCTGGTGTAGTAGCGGTGGGTTGGCAGCAAATTGGCCCGTTCTTGCATGGAATCGTTGGCGATTTTTTTCCGCAGTTTGATAATTGCGTCAATAATCGCTTCTGGGCGGGGGGGACAGCCGGGGATGTACACGTCTACGGGAATCAGTTTGTCAACGCCTCTGACTGCTGTGGTGGAGTCTACGCTGAACATTCCCCCGGTGATGGTGCAAGCACCCATCGCGATCACGTATTTGGGTTCCGGCATTTGTTCGTACAGCCGCACCAAGATGGGGGCGTACTTCATCGTAATTGTGCCGGCGGTGATGATCAGGTCGGCTTGTCGCGGACTCGATCGCGGTACTAAGCCGAATCTGTCGAAGTCAAAGCGCGATCCGATCAAAGCTGCAAATTCGATGAAGCAGCAAGCGGTACCGTAAAGAAGCGGCCACAGGCTCGAAAGTCTCGCCCAATTGTAGAGGTCATCCACTGTTGTCAGGATGACGTTCTCTGATAATTCGGATGTGACTTGCGGGCGCTCTGCGGGGTTGACAATTAGAGGTTTTTGTGATTTGTCAGAACTTAAGACCATTCCAAGGCTCCTTTGCGCCATGCATAGACAAGAGCAATAACGAGGATCGTGATAAAAAACAAGGCTTCGATAAAAGCCAAGAGTCCTAGCTGGTTGAAAGCAACCGCCCAAGGATAGAGGAAGACGGTCTCTACGTCGAAGATGACGAAGACCAGGGCGAACATATAATATCTGATGTTGAACTGAATCCAGGCTCCGCCGATCGGCTCGACGCCGGATTCGTAGGTAGTGCGTCGGTCGTAGGGACGACTTTTGGGCCGCAGTACCTTAGACGCCGTGAGGGCGAGGATAGGGACTAGGCTGGAAATTAACAGGAAGCCTAAGAAATACTCGTAGCCGCTGAGTGCAAACACGGTGAATAATTACTGCCTAGGTGAAAGGGTTCTGTAACTTGTCTTTACATTATATAGATTGTGGGTAGCTAAAATTACGAGTTGGTTGAGATTAATCCTCCATCTTCTGCAATAATTTTTAATGTATATTTTAAGATTAGCTTACCTACTCTTTTGGAGCTATGAGCGATCGAGCTACTGAAACCAAAACCCTCGATCGGCACGAGTGCCGCGCCTGCGGCTACGTCTATGAGCCGAAAAAGGGGAATCCTAAAATTGACATTGCCCCGGGCACGGCTTTTGAAGATTTGCCCCAAACTTGGGTCTGTCCCGTTTGCGGGGCGCGCAAATCGATGTTTCAAAATCTCGGTCAGATGGAAGGGGTATCGGGATTTAAGGCAAATCAGCGCTACGGTGTCGGTGTCAACGGCATGACCGAAGGTCAGAAAAGTTTGCTGATTTTTGGCGGCTTGGTCGTTGGTTTCTTGTTGTTACTTAGTATGTATGGTTTGCAGTAAAACGATTGTGAGATTTTGGCAACGAATTGTAATGTTATTGGCCGCTGCGCTCATCTGTACGAGTTGCAGCACCATCGGTTCTGTGAGTTACAACCCCTGGCAAGTGATTTCCTTGCCAACGGAAGCTAATTTGCAGGATATTGCCTTTACGGGCAATCCTCAGCACGGCTGGGTTGTGGGTTCTGAGGCGACTCTGCTCGAAACCCTTGACGGTGGCACTAGCTGGAAGCCTATAGCACTGGATATCGACGATCCGAGGTCGCGTTTTGCGTCGGTAAGTTTTTCGGGTTCCGAAGGCTGGATTGTCGGCCAGCCTTCAGTTTTGCTCCACACGAACGATGAGGGCAAGTCTTGGACGCGGATTGCTTTGAGCTCTCAGTTGCCCGGTTCTCCGAGTACGATCGCCGCTTTGGGCCCGAATTCCGCCGAGATGACGACCGATGTCGGGGCGATTTACCGGACTTCTGACGGCGGCAAAAATTGGAAAGCTGTCGTGCAGGATTCTTTTGGGGTAGTTCGCAATATCAACCGTTCTGAAGACGGGCAGTATGTTGCGGTTTCCTCGAAGGGCAATTTCTACTCGGTGTGGAAACCCGGACAAGAAGCTTGGGAACCTCACAACCGCAATAGTTCTCGCCGCCTGCAAAATATGGGCTTTACCAAGGACGGGCGTTTGTGGATGCTCGCCCGCGGCGGTCAGATTCAGTTTAGCGACCCGTCCAATCCTGAAGGTTGGGGAAAACCGTTTTTTCCAGATCGCAAGGCGAGTTGGGGTTTGCTGGACATGGCTTACCGGACTGATAATGAAGTTTGGGTAGCCGGCGGCGGCGGCAATTTGCTGTGCAGTTTGGACGGCGGGAAAACTTGGCTAAAAGACCGCGAAGTTGAAGATGTTCCGGCTAATTTTTACAGGATTGTCTTTATGGGCCCCGATCGCGGATTTGTGATCGGTGCGAGCGGTACTCTACTTAAATATCAAGGTTCAGCGCAAGCGGCTTGATAGTAGAATAGTAATAGAGATTGTCTGTCAATTTGTTGTTGAAAGGAGGATTCTAAATGGCTGGTACAACTGGAGAACGTCCGTTTGGGGACATTATTACAAGTATCCGTTATTGGGTAATTCACAGCATCACCATTCCGGCTTTGTTTATTGCTGGATGGCTGTTTGTGCAAACGGGTTTGGCTTACGATGCTTTCGGCACTCCTCGCCCTAACCAGTATTTCACACCGCAGCGGGAAGAAGTGCCGATTATCTCGGATCGCTTTGAAGCTAAGAAACAAGTAGATCAGTTCATTGCCAAGTAATTTAACAAGGATTTGGAAAAATGACGAGCAGAACCCCAAATAATGAGCCAATTTCGTATCCGATTTTTACGGTGCGCTGGTTGGCAGTTCATACTTTAGGTGTCCCAACAATTTTCTTTTTGGGCGCGATCGCAGCAATGCAATTTATTCAACGATAGGAGTTTACAATGCCTGAGCGCGTTCCTAATCCCAACGAGCAGCCTGTTGAGTTAAACCGGACTTCTTTGTATTTGGGTTTGTTGCTGATTTTTGTTTTGGGTATTTTGTTTTCCAGTTATTTCTTTAATTAACTGGTGTCTGAGTTGGCTTTCGATAGTTCCATCGAATTTGTTTAGCTGTAAATTAGTGAGGTGATGGCTATGTTTAGTGAAAGTGGAAGAATTCCTTTGTGGCTGGTAGCTACTGTCGCTGGTCTCGGTGTTCTGAGCATTGTGAGTCTTTTCTTCTACGGTGCTTATGCCGGTTTGGGTTCTTCGATGTAAGGAGAATCAAGCTGATTTTTGGCTTTTAACCCCCCTTGAAAAAGGGGGGTTTTAATTATGCGAATTGTGTGAGTAAATCGGGGATAACTGTTATAGATAGTGTGGATTTTTTGGCCAGTTTATGAGAATTAAATCATCTGGTGAGAGGGGGGTTTTTGGTAGTTGGGTGGAGATTTGCTCAAGAAACTCCTCGCCTTGGGGGTTCACCAATAACCCCAAAATCGATCACCACTAGCCGATGATCGCCTTAAGAGTGTAGGCAGATCGTGAAATTAGCCAAAAGTTGCGAGTAGAATGGTGCAAGAGCCGATCGCTCGATCGTAGTGCACAGCGAAATATGACCCCACCGCCGCCGCCCCGCAAACCTCAAACCGTCTTGGGTGCGATTACCCAAGCAGTCCAGACTATTGCCAAGGTTAATTTTAACCAGCTAGCGCTGAAACCAAACGCCAAAGTACCCGAACTCTGGGTACAGGATGCGGGTGCAGCTAAAGCTGAGGTTTATCCGCTGTTGGGCGATCGATATTTGTTAGGTCGATCGTCAAAATCTTCAGATATTGTGGTTCGCAATCCCGTTGTCAGTCACGTGCACTTATCCCTGTCGCGCGATACTCGGCGGCGGACTCCTTTTGTCATCAAAGATGAAGACTCCACAAACGGCATTTACAATGGCAAAAGGCGAGTTAAAAGTATGTCCCTGCGTCACGGAGACGTGTTCACTTTAGGGCCGCCGGAACTAGCCGCCGCGGTCAGAATTCAATTCGTATATCCGCCGCCTTGGTATTTGGAACTGGTGCGTTACAGCTTTTACGGCGTCAGCGGAATCACGGCTTTGATTGCCGTGTTGGTAGGGATGGAATCGACAAAGTTTCAAGTGCGGCCTCTGCCGAGAAGTATCAATGGCCCCGTGATTGTTTACGCGCGCGACGGGCAAACTCCCCTGCGTCCTCCTCAGAATAACGCTCACTTAGAATTAAAGCAATTGGAGGATTTTTCGCCTTATTTATCCAAGGCGGTACTTGCTTCGGAAGACAGCCGCTACAATTGGCATTTGGGGGTAGATCCGATCGGAGTTTTGCGCGCGCTTTTGACTAATGTTCGCGGGGGAGGAATTCGCGAAGGTGGCAGCACTGTGACGCAGCAGTTAGCGAGGAGTTTGTTTAGAGATTATGTGGGAACTCAAGATTCGGCGGGACGCAAGTTACGGGAAGCTGTAGTTGCGTTGAAACTGGAGAATTATTACAGCAAAGACGAGCTGTTGCTGACTTATTTGAATCGCGTGTTTTTGGGAATTGACCTTTACGGTTTTGAGGATGCGGCTCGGTTTTATTTTGGCAAGTCGGCGAAGGATTTAACTTTGTCAGAGGCGGCAACTTTGGCGGGCATTTTGCCGGCGCCAAACAGTTTTAATCCGATTCAAAATTATCAGTTGGCGGTACAGTACCGCGATCGGGTAATCGAACGGATGCGGGCACTGGGGACGGTTTCTCAGGAAGAAGCCGATCGCGCGAGGCGATCGCGAATTGAGATCAATCCTAAAGCCCGCCAATATCTGCAAAGTACGATCGCTCCTTATTTCTACAGTTATGTATTTGACGAGTTGGAGTTTTTGCTGGGGGAGCAGTTAGCCCGAGAAGGCAATTTTATTGTAGAAACAGGTTTGAACCCCGGCCTGCAAAAGTTGGCGGAAAGTTCCCTCAGAAATGCTGTTGAAAACGCGGGAGCCAGTGCAGGTTTTTCTCAAGGAGCCGTGGTTACTCTCAATAGTACAACCGGAGAAGTCTTAGCTTTAGTTGGGGGCGTAGATTATTTGAAAAGTCAGTTTAATCGGGCTACCCAAGCTTTGAGACAGCCTGGTTCTACATTTAAGATTTTCACCTATGCAGCCGCCCTGGAACAGGGAATCTCACCCGATAAAACTTATTCTTGCGCCCCCCTTTCCTGGGGCGGACAAAGTTATAGCGCCTGCGAAAGAACCAGCGGCAGTGCGGATATGTATCGCGGCTTGGCGTTGTCGGAAAATGCAATTGCTTTGAGAATAGCACAACAAGATGTCGGCTTAGAAAATGTAGTGCAAATGGCTAGGCGTTTGGGGATTACTTCTGAACTGCGTTCTAACCCGGGTTTAGTATTAGGAGAAAGTGAAGTTAATGTGTTGCAATTAACGGGTGCTTTCGGTGTTTTGGCCAATCGGGGCTTGGGAAATCGCCCCCACGTAATTAAGCGAATTATTGACAGCAGCGATTGCAAAGATAGAAATAATTTTAATAGTTGCCGGGTGATTTATGACTATCAAAAAGATGGCATTGCCAATCGGCAGTTAGTTTCTGAAGCCGTAGCGGATACGATGACTGATATGCTGCAAGGTGTTGTGCGTGGAGGTACGGGCAGCAGTGCGGCTTTGGGGTTGGGAGAAGCTGGAAAAACAGGCACGACTAATGATAATAGAGATTTGTGGTTTGTCGGTTACATTCCGAGCCAGCAACTGGTGACAGGAGTTTGGTTGGGAAATGATGATAATTCTCCGACTGGGGGAGGTAGTTCAAATGCCGCTCAGTTGTGGGGGGAATATATGCGGCAGGTGGCACGTTGAGTGGATGCGGGGATTGGACGAATTTTGATACGGAATTGAAATATACAATTTAAATGCGGTACAGCTTGTCAACTCAATCTCCGAATCCTAAACGCAGAATCCCTGAAAAATAGATGCTGCGATTGCTTTTCTAAGAGGGCGCGTCAGCTAACCATCCCCGCGAGCAATGACATCAATACGTTATTGATTCCCAGGCTGATTAAGATTAACTGAGCGAGGATTTTTTCAGGGCTTGGTTTGTTCGTCTCCACAGCGATCGCACATATTTTCGTTTATAAAAAAAAGTAGCAAAAATTTAATGATTATTCATACTTTCTGCCGCGCCACTGAGTAGGCTGATTTAAAGCAGAAATTAGAATTCGCAAAAACGCCAGCGGATCGGCCAAAGGTGACAGCCAAAACAGCCATTTACCAGATGCCCCAGTTGTATCGTAAGAAGGAGCGATCGCCAAACACAAAGCCGATCGCACCGCAACCAAAAATACATTCAATCCCAACAGCCAAAAGTGCGGAAAGACACCAACCGGCGGCAGCGAACCAAACAGCAAATAGCACAACACAATCGGCACCGGCAAACCCTGAACCGCCAGCAACAGCCACAAATCGCCCCAAATTTGACCGCTTGAAGCAGCATCTTTCAAATCCAGCGATCGACCCCATTCATTCCAAGTCTCGATCGCCCCCTCATACATCCGCACCTTCAACACTTTTGCCCCATCCAAAAAGCCCACCTTAAAGCCCTTAGCAGCCGCATAGCGAGCCAAAGTCACATCATCGCAAAAAGAACCCCTAGCGACCTCATAGCCCCCTAATGCCACCAAAACCTCGCGCTTGCACAAGAAACACTGACCGTTCGCCATCACCCGTTCCGGCACATCCCCGCCAGTCCCCGTCGGCCCGAACCGATAAACCAAAGTCATTAACAAAGCAGGTTGCAGCCACAACTCCCCCGGATACTTGAGGATAAACTGCGGCGACAGCGAAATCAAATCGTAATTTCCAGCTTTCGCCGTTTTGAGTAAACTCGCAATCAAACCCGGATGCGGCACAGTATCCGCATCGATGCCCAAAATCCACTCGCACTTCTCGGAACTTGCCAAAAAACCCGCATTTAGCGCCCAGGGACGCCCTACCCAACCCGCCGGCAGCGGATCGTCGTTAATCAAGCGAAACCGGGGGTCTTTTTGTGCTGCTGCTTTGACTAAATCTCCGGTTCCGTCTACCGAATAGCTGTCAACCACAATTACTTCTCGGAGTTCGTAACTTTGGCGGCTCAATCCTTCCAAACAAGGCGAAATTCGATCGGCTTCGTTCAAAGTCGGTACTACCGCAGTACAAGAACCTAACAAATCCAGCGTCGGCGCATCGGGTTCCAGGGGCGGAATGCGCGATGGGCCTTTAATTAACCGCGACATCAGAAGGGCTGCGGCGGGCAATTGCAGCAGCAGGAGTGCGACAGGAATGATAGTTGTCAGCAGTTGGGGGAACAGGTTCGGGGCGATCGGGGAAACCATACTATTAAAGAATTGAAGAATTGGGAATGACTTACTGGATATAGGTCAATACGGTTGGGTTAAAACTATTTATTTCTCGGAGATCCCCCTCGCATCCCTCTTAAGAAGGGCGACGCAAGAGTAAGTTCTTGTCCCCCCCTTTTTAAGAGGGGTTAGGGGGGATCGAGCTTAACTGAACCGTATTGGGATATGGAATGGAAGCTTATTTACAGTTAATTTTTTTTGTAAGTAGTATCAATTTAAAAATTTAATAAAATTTTGACCTCAAACATATTACAGGAATTGGGAATGAAAAAATCGTCACTGAAAAACCCGGTTTTTTGTAGAAACCGGGTTTTTAAACTAGCTCAAAATTTAGTGTAAATTTTTGCTAAATCAGCGGCAGTTGCTTGCTAGCAACTCACTTACGCAAAACGCCAACGGGCTGAGGTGGAATTTCAGCCGCGATAACAGATGTCTCCAAAGACGGCATTGTTTCGGTTACGTCACCTGCTGCGGGTTTAGCGATCCAGCTTAACGCGATCGCCGGAACTACGCCCAGAAGCACCGCTAGCGATGTCGGGAACCAGAACCGAGAATCCAACGAAGTTACAGTGATAATTGCTCCGAAAGCAAAGTTTACCAAATAAACAATTAAGGGCAAACCCAATTCCGATCGCTCTAATTTAATCGGTGTTTTTCTCCACAAGAAAGCTGCTACAGACATAAATAGCGCTCCCGTACCCATCCAGCCAGCCAAATTGCGGTAAGGCATCCCAAAGAAAGCCCCAATTTCCTCAAACTCCCAAAAAGGCACAGAAGTTTGACTCATCGCCGGATCTAGTACAAAATCCCAAGCTGTTAGCAGCAAAGCACCAAGGGCGATCGCCCCTATTTGGCGCACCCAGTTGAGTTCACCTTTACCGCCAGCTAATCCAGCGCGAGCAATTACATAGGAAACCAATCCCAGATAAAACCACGAGAGGGGAATTGTAAAGGGAACCAGCCCTGCAATTTTGTAACCCAAACCGCTCAAATAATGGTAGTGGCCGAAAGGAAAACCCGTACTCGTTCCCAACAACTCGCTACTCAAGGACAAAAACACAGAAGGCAGTAAAAAAGCCAGAGTTGCACCCCAACCCAACGTCCGCAAGGCATACAGAGCAACCGCTGCTGCACCAAAGATGATATAAACTACTCCACCCCCAGCCATCCCCCACTGGAATAGCGTTTGCCCTGCTGGTGGCAAACTCATCACCAATTCGGGACGGGGTAAAATCAGCAGCAACCCTGCCAATCCAAAAGCCATTGACAAGACGTGGGCAATCAGGCAAAAGCGCTCAGCAATCAAAAGTTGCTTCATGGGACTCCTCGAAAAAATATTAGATGCAGAAAGCACTCTTAACAGTTTACAAACTTTAACAAAAAACCAACTGCATTTCAGTCAGTTGTCTGTTGTCAGTTGACTGTTGTCAGTTGACTGCAAGCCCGATGCCCCATTCCCGATGCCCCATTCCCGATGCCCCATTCCCGATGCCCCATTCCCGATGCCCCATTCCTGATGCCCCATTCCCAATGCCCCATTCCCGATCGAAGATTACTGCCAATTGCCCACTAGCACGAAAGGTGCCCAGAAATACGGATTCTGATACTGTTGGTTTTTCAGCAGAGTTAATTGAGCGTTGCGGAGGGCTTCAGCTTTGCTGGTTTTAGAAGAAGCCAGTTGCTTGTAAAACTCAGTCATAAAGATAGCTGTAGATTCGTCATTGACTTGCCAAAGGGTGGCGGCGGTGCTGCGGGCACCCGATCGAATTGCGGCCCCGGCCAAACCCAAAGCCGCGCGGTTATCGCCGGAAGCAGTTTCGCAAGCACTCAAAACCAAAAGTTCGATCGGCTGTTGTTTCTCCCCAGTGCGGGCTCGCAGCAGTCGATCGAACTCCTTAACATTCACTTTCTGATCCCAAGTCACAATAAAAGTATCCGCCGCATTCGAGCTAAACTGACCGTGAGTTGCCAAATGGACGATCGGGTAAGACAAAGCTTTAATTCGATCGTGCAACCGCCCGCTGACAAAATCTTCATTCAGCAGCGAACTCGCCGGCATCTCGGCTGCAATTTGTTGAATTTCCTCCTTCACCCCCGGCAAAGCCGAGAAGCCTTGACGCGCTTCGGAGAGGGCAGCGGTAAGCACTTTTAACTTGACTTTGTTCAGCGGTTTCGGTGCCAGCAGTTGCAATCCCGGCGCCAAAGCAATGCTGTATTTTTCTACCAAAAACTTTTCACCGTCGTGGAGCACCGCCATCGGCAGATTCCGCAAGTAACCGTCGAGCACAAATACCAGGGTTTTAATCCCGCTGGTGGTCAAATCCGCCTCTGCAGGGCGGATTAACCAGTCGTAAACCTGTTCAACCGCTTGCCTCCTGTTGCGGGGAAAAGCAGCAGGCCTGATGGTATTTTTGGCTTGTCTGAAGGCAGTTTCCAACTCGGCTTGAGACTTCTGAGTAGCGTAGCGGCGCAGAGGTTTGCCGGGAATTGACAAAATTACCTCCAAACGATCGCTCAAAATAATCGGATAAATCACCGCCGCTGTCGGATCGATTTCCTCGATCGACTTTGGTTTAGCATCAGCGCAAGCATCCCGAAAAAAGTTGTCCAATTCCGCCAACTGCAAAGATTCCACCGTTTGGCGCGCTAGTTTCAATTTAGCTTGACTGGGAGATTCCTCTTGCAAAAGCAGCCCGACTAATTCCCGATAAACCGGTTCGGCACTTTCCCGAAACGAAAATTGCACTTCGGGATTGACTGTCACCAAATCGCCCCGCAGAGAAGACAATATATTGACAGCTTGAGTATATTGAACGATCGCCCCTTCTATATTTCCCTGAGCTTTCCGAATCCGTCCCAGTTGCCAAAACAATTGGTAAGCAATATCGGGAGATTGAAACGCCGGTGCTAAACTCAAAGCCTCAGTTGTGAGATTTTCCGCTTTCTGATACTGCTGTTGGATTTCCGATAGTTTGCCTTTCGCTGCCAGAATATAAGCTTTTATTCGTTTGTCGCCCAAACTGTTTGCTTTTTCGACAGAGCGATCGAGCATTGTGTCAATCTCGCTTAAACTCAAAGTTTTCGCAGGCGACTGAGCTAATTTCATCAAACTTTGAGCTAGATTAATTTGAGCGTAAAGTCCAGCGCGATTCGAGCCAAATTGAGCGACTTGAGGTTCGATGGAACGCCACAAAGCTTCTGCCTCAGACCAATCTTCGCGATCGACCAACAAACTCAATTGGTTTAACTTTGCCTGAATGTGTAGGAGCGCTCGATCCGGGATCGCCTGCGCCGATCGAGCATAATACTCTAGGGCAAAGCGTTCCCAATCACCCCGCTGTTCTGGTGTCAAACCCGGTTTATTGCTTTTAGCCCGTACCGTATTCCCTAGATTGAGATAAATTGCAGCCTCCTCTGGCCGGGCACCTAATTTTTGGGCCGCTTCCAGTCCAACCGACAGCACATCCTGCGATCGTTCCAGTTGTCCCAAAACCCGCAGCACCCGCCCTAAAGCATGAATGGCCCGGACTTGTTCGAGAGAAACCGACCCATTTTTCAAAGTTTCCAAACCCGCTGCCGAAACTTCGCAAGTTTGGTTTTCCAGCTTGAAGGAAGCTAACAGCATTTTGCAAGCCCTGGGGTAAAGTCCGAGAATTTCCCAAGCCCGACTTTGATTAATTTGAACTTGAAAAAATTGGGGTTTTCTATCAATTTGCTCGAAAATTTTAGCAGCTTGCGTCCAAATCTCGATCGCATCTTGAGTCTGCCCCCGTTCGAGTTGCAACTGTCCTTGAATGTTGAGAGTTTCAGCCAAAATCCGCTGCTGTTCGGGAGTTTTTGCCTGTGTTCGCACAACAGACAAACTCGAATTTACAGCTTTTTCTGCTTCTTCCCAAAGCGCCAACTGCCCGTAGGTTGCAGCTAAATTGCTCAAAGCTGTGGCGCGATCAAGATTTTCGCCTTTGGCCTCAAACTGCGCCGCCGCTTGCTGCAACAGCGGTACAGCTTCCGAAAAACGTTCCTCTTGGTAAAGAGTTCGAGCTTGACGGACAAGCTGCACCGCTGGTGGTGGATTAACCTGAGCAACTCCGGGAGGAATCGCAACTGCTAGCAGACAGGAAATCACAAATAACAGAATTACTTGCCGGAGCGATCGGGAAAACTTCATATTTAAAAAATAAAATTACAGCCGCAGACACACACTAATTAACTCTAATCAATCTTATTCTTTATCTGCGTTAATCCGCCTACATCTGCGGTTAAAAAACAACCAATTTCAACGTGGCACACAACCAGAATTCTGCCGAGGATTGCGAGAGTCAGCAGCATTACCCGGATTATATCCAACAAGCATAACTTCTCCTTTCGCATTCACCACCCAACCTTGCGCCGGAACAACTTCCCGAGCCCGGATTTCCCCCTCTTCCTTCTTCCCTCGATCGGTTACATCGGTTAAATCCTCTAAATTGCTCGTTGCCGAACTTCCTGCGTCTTCTACCCAAGGCAACGGCGATAGAGGGCTGCTGAGGGCATCATTAGGACTTGGAGGAACTCCTCCTTTCCCAGTAGCGTTAAACTCGCTCTCGGTCCCTCTAATGCAGGGATTTGCAGCAATTAACGCAGCCGGATTGACCACATTTTGCGGCAGTTCCACTAAACCTTGAGCAGGATTCACCCCAGAAGTGCTAAAAGTTACTGTACCTTGCAAAGCCGGGCCGCTACTTTGGGAAATCGCCGCAATATCGCTGGTAGGAATTAGAGAAGTCGGACTTACTTGCAACGCTGCAAATTCAGCATCTGTTAATCCCAAAGTCGCTCGCACCTGTTCGCGAGTAACTGATGTAAACCCAAAAACATTGGGGACATTAATATTAACGCGACCACCTTGAGCCGATCGCGCATTAGCCGTAATATCGCTATTTTCATTGGGGAGAGTCACCAGAATATCGCTTTTAATATTGATATTGCCACCCTCAGAAATACTTGCATCAGTTGTAATTCTGCTGCCTCGGCGCAACTGGACATCCCGTGCTTCGAGGTTAATATTTGCTCCAGCGCCGGATTCAGTTCTCCCATCAATGCTGCTTTGATTGTCAAGGGAAATTGAGTCTGCTTTGACGTTAATGTTACCAGCCCGTGCTGAACCCAATGCTTGCAGATTGAGAGTTCCCCCATTGCGAAGAATCAATTCCCCGACATTCAGATTCAACGAACCTCCGTTAGCCGTAGCATTGGGATTTCTAACGCGAGATGCAATCCCAACGGAAGTCTGAATTTGACTGTTAAATTCACCTTGACCCCCATTACCAATAATTTCTACACGCCCCGCATTTATTGTGATGCTTCCGGCTTCTCCTTTGCCTAAAGATGCAGTAGTCATCACCCCCCCACCTCGGAGAGTCAAGACGGGTGTAGAAATATTCATACTCCCTCCCCGATTAGCAGCGTTGGCATCAGCGGAGATAAAACTGGGGCCCCGACTGCCGTTCGCCAAAACTCCAGAAATACCCTCTATTGTGACTGACTCGGTAGCCCTAAGTGTCAAATTACCTCCTTGCCCCCCAGTTGTATTAAAGGGTTGGTTGCCCACAACTGATCCGCTAGATAAACTAATTCCGCCTCCGTCTGAAATCCTCAAGCGCTTCGTGTCGATATTAATGTCCCCAGCTTGCCCATTCACACCGCCGGCAGTTGAAGCCATTAAGGTTGCTACGGGACTTCGAGGAGGAGTCCGCAGCACTTCTACTGCTTCATTCGCTTTAATGTAAATATCCCCCGATGATCCTCGATCGCGAGTTATGGTCAGTAAAGCAGAACCATCACTTACGGTTAAACGCCCTCCCTCAAAGGAAAAATCTCCTCCCTCACCCGCACTCCCGGAATATGTGCCGCTGTTGACCGCAGAACTGACTTGATCGAAAACCCTAGCACGGATGGTTATATTTCCGGCGCTACCCGTACTGAAGGTGCCGCTAGTCAATACACTTCCATTGTCCATCCGCAGTTTTCCGGTGTCGATTGTAATGCTTCCGGCATTTCCCATGCCAGCAGTGCCAGTGGTTAGGACAAGTTGGGGGTCAAAAGGGGCGATAGATCCAGATAGCAAATACTTACCGGCAAAAACTGTATAGAGAGCCAATCCAATCCCCTTCATTTCTACTGAGTCGGTAGCCCGGATATTGACAGCGCCTCCGGCACCACTTCCTCTTGTCAGAGTGGATACTTGCGCCCCACCTTGGGCCCGAAACTGTTGAGCGTTAATATCGATGCCCCTACCGTCGATATTTCCCAAAGTCAGTGCATAAATTCGCCCATTGTTGAGGTTGACATTTCCACCTCGAATATCGACTTTGCCGCCACCGATTCCACTGGTATTGATCAGTGAGCCGTTGGTGATTTCAATATTACCAAAGTTGGCAATTTTGTCATAATTTAAACTTAATCCAAATGGGGTTGCCCCCACTCCAACCATCCCCGGACTAGCGACGCTACCCAGCAAAATTTGTCCGGTTGAGGCCGTGACACTTCCGTGATTTAATTCCAGATCTCCGCCCACTAGGGCGAGTGTTTGTCCTGGTTCAACTGCTAAGCCCATGTTATTGAAAATCGGCGGGATTCCTGAAGGTAATTGTGGTAAATTCAAGGCGGGCGCTGCTGAAGAGTTAATTATTTTACCCGGATTTTCTCGAAAATTTAAACCGATAGGTATATTGATATTTAACAGCGGTAATGATTGCGGATTGCTGCTACTGAATTGATAGCCATTATTGAAAACTACGCTATCAGCAGAACTTGCTAAAAATGAACCACGCAAATCTAACCTCGCATTGGAACCAAAAACAATCCCTTTGGGGTTAATTAAAAACAAGTTACTGTTTCCCAAAACTCCCAGAGTTCCTAAAATATTAGAAGAATTGCCACCAGTAACACGGGTGAATATGTTGGTGATTCCGCTGGGATTGGCAAAATAGGCTCCCCGCCCTTCACGGATGTTAAATTCACGCAAGCTGTGAAAGAGGTTAACGCCGCGAGTTGCACCGCCAGTGATTCTATCTGAGGGTAAGTTGTTGATAGTATCGGGAACTGTACGCGAACTTTCTGCACCCAAGCTGCTGTCTGGGATGATTTGGGCGATCGCAGGGAAAGGGCACAGCAGTAAGAATGCAAAAAATAGGGCGGAAGATTGGCGGGGCATCTTTTAATTCCTGTTAATTTAGCATGAGGAAAATAGCGACGGGTTAGCCAAAACCAGAAGAGTACCTATTGAGGTACGCACACACCCGTCGGTTTCGGACTGCGAAGAGATGCAACACCACCTGAATTATACGCTACCAGCGTCACTTGTCCTCGATCGTCCATTACCCAACCTTGAGCGGGAATAATTTCTGTTAGCCGAACGTCTATGGATGCTCTTTTGCCTTCTACTTGCTGACTTCCACCTACCGCTGGTTCCACCCAATTAAACTGGCTATAATTGCTGCTGAGAACATCATTAGGACTCGCTGGCACTCCTCCTTTCCCAGTAGCGGTAAATGCGCTCCCGGCCCCTCGGATGCAGGGATTTGCTGCAATTAACGCAGCCGGATCGACCACATTTTGCGGCAGTTCCACTAAACCTTGAGCAGGATTCACTCCTGAAGAACTAAATGTTACAGTACCTTGCAAATCCGGGCCGCTACTTTGGGAAATCGCCGCAATATCGCTGGTAGGAATTAGAGAAGTCGGACTTACTTGCAACGCTGCAAATTCAGCATCTGTTAATCCTAAACTACTCCTGGCTTGTTCGCGGTTAAGGCTTGTAAAGCCAAATATATTTGGTACATTGACCGTAACTTGTCCGCCCCTAGCTGTGCGAGCATTAGCTGTAATATCACTATTTTCTCGCGGTAAAGCTACCAAAATATCGCTATTAATTCTGATATTACCACCCTCAGAAACACCTGCATCGGTGGTAATTCGGCTACCGCGCCGTAACTGAATATCTTGCGCTTGCAGGTTAATATTAGCACCGGAACCAGTGACCGTTGTGCCATCGATTATGCTTTTATTGTCCAGGGCAATGGAGTTCGCTACAACGTTAATATTGCCAGCCCTACCTGTTCCTAAAGACTGAACATTAACCACTGCACTATCCCGAATAATCAATTGATTAGCATTCAAATTCAACGAGCCTGCATTTCCGCTAGCATTGGAATTGACAGCATTAAAGGCCCTACCAGCCGAGGCTTCAATTCCACTCCTCAACCGACTGTTGCTCCCAATACCTTGCACTTGTAAGCGATCGGCATTAATTGTAATATCTCCTGCATCTGCTATACCCAAAGAAGCCGCAGAAATAACGCCGCCATTCTGCACAGTTAGTTTAGGTGTTGACAGGCGGATATCTCCACCTCTACCAGAACTTGCAGTTTGAGTAACAAAAGAACTTGCTACATAGCCCGCATTTTCCAAAAATCGTGACTCGCCGCTCACTTCTATAGACTCGGAGGCTCTCACAGTTAAATTTCCTCCCGTCCCCCCGCTTGTAGAAAACACGGCTTCGCCAAAAATTGCACCCGTCGTTAAACTAATTGTGGCTCCATTAGAAACACTCAACCGCTTAGTGTCGATCGTAATATCCCCACCTTTTCCATTACCATCAAAAGTATTCGTGCCGAGCCGAGTTTGCCCTAGACCTACAGGAAGACTACCCGATAATTCCACAGATTCACTCGCTTTAATCGCGATATTTCCCGATGCTCCATCACTAAGGCTGAAGCTGGCAAACGCACCGCCCTCGCGCAGAATTAACCGTTGCGCTTCAACAGTGATGTTTCCGCCTTGACCAGTGCTTTCGTTCGTTGTGCCGTTATAGAGCGTTGAACTGACGAGTTCGACGGTGTTGGCGCGGATACTCAAATTTCCGCCATTCCCAGCACCAAAGGTGGGGGCACCACCCACTACCCCATTGCTCATCAACAGCCGTCCGGCTTCAATGTTAATATCTCCGGCTGCTCCACTGCCAATAGCGCTAGTGAACAGAACGATTTGCGAAATAAAGGGGTTGCCTGTTCCAGATGTCTGAAAATTTTCTGTAAGCTGCTGATAGCCCTCAATTCCCAAGCCGATCATTTCTACTGAGTCAGTAGCGCGGATGTTGATATCGCTTCCTCTTCCCTCTCCCAGTGTGGAAGCGAAAATTTGCGATCCCCCCTCTAGTCGCAAGTTTTGGGAATTGATATTAATGCCTCTACCCTCAATATTTCCGAGTGTCAGTCCATAAATTCCTGAACCATTAAGATTAATATTTCCCCCTCGAATATCGACTTTCCCACCTCCTAATCCGCTGGTATTTATAAATGCACCGTTCATTTCTATATTGCCGAAGTTCTGAATATTGCGATAGTTTAAATTCAGACCTAAAGCTGTTGGTTCAAATTGCACTAAACCTGGACTGTTGACACTCCCGAGAAGAATTTGTCCGGTATAAGCAGTTAGATTTCCTCCTTGCATTTGAATGTCACCGCCAATTAATGCTAAAGTTTGACCGGGGTCTACTGCTAAACCGAGTTTTTCAAACGCAGGAATTTCTATGGGAAGTGGCGGTAAGGCTGATGTAGGAGCCAGTGTTTGGGAAGAGTTGACAATTGTACCGGGATTTTCTCTAAATCTTAAACCCACAGGAATATTAACCGCTAACAATGGCACTGCATTAGAATTAGCTGCACTAAATTCAAACCCATTATCAAATAGAATTCCGCTACCAGTTGAACCGACAAATGAGCCGCGCAAATCTAACCGAGCGTTGGGGCCAAAGACAATTCCTTTGGGATTAAGTAAAAATAAGTTGGCATTTCCTTGGACTCCCAAGACACCTAAAATATTAGAAGGATTGCCACCAGTAACGCGGGTGAATATGTTGGTGATTCCGCTGGGATTGGCAAAATAGGCTCCCCGCCCTTCACGGATGTTAAATTCGCGTAAACTGTGAAAGAGGTTAACGCCGCGAGTGGCACCGCCTTCTATTCTGTCCGATGGTAAGTTGTTAATCGTGTCGGTCTCGGTGCGCGAACTTTCTGCACCCAAGCTGCTGTCTGGGATGATTTGAGCGATCGCAGGGAAAGGAAACAGCAGTAAGAAGGCAAAAAATAGGGCGGAAGATTGGCGGGGCATCTTTTAAGCCTGGTTAATTTAATATTAGGAAAATAGCGAGGGGTTAGCTAAAACCTGAAGAGTACCTATCGAGGTACGCAAACACCCGTCGATTTCGGACTGCGAAGAGATGCACCACCACCAGAATTATACGCTACCAGCCTTACTTGTCCTCGATCGTCCATTACCCAACCTTGAGCGGGAATAATTTCTGTTGGCCGAACGTCTATGGATGCTCTTTTGCCTTCTACTTGCTGACTTCCACCTACCGCTGGTTCCACCCAAGGCAACGGCGATAGAGGGCTGCTGAGGGCATCATTAGGACTTGGAGGCACTCCTCCTTTCCCAGTGACGGTAAATGCGCTATCGGCCCCTTGCGTGCAGGGATTTGCAGCAATTAACGCAGCCGGATTGACCACATTTTGCGGCAGTTCAACTAAACCTTGAGCAGGATTCACCCCTGAAGAACTAAATGTTACAGTACCTTGCAAATCCGGGCCGCTACTTTGGGAAATCGCCGCAATATCGCTGGTAGGAATTAGAGAAGTCGGACTTACTTGCAACGCTGCAAATTCAGCATCTGTTAATCCCAAAGTCGCTCGCACCTGTTCGCGACTGACTGATGTAAACCCGAAAACATTGGGAACATTAATATTAACGCGACCACCTTGAGCCGATCGTGCATTAGCAGTAATATCGCTGTTTTCTTGCGGGAGGGCGACCAGAATATCGCTTTTAATGTTGATATTACCACCCTCAGAAATACTTGCATCCGTTGTAATTCTGCTCCCTCGGCGCAACTGGATATCTCGTGCTTCGAGGTTAATATTTGCTCCGGAACCGGATGCCGTTCTACCGTCAATGCTGCTTTGGTTGTCAAGAAAAATTGAGTCTGCTTTGACGTTAATGTTACCAGCCCGTCCCGATCCCAAAGCTTGCAGATTGAGTGTTCCTTCATTGCGAAGAATCAATTCCCCGACATTTAGATTCAACGAACCTCCGTTAGCCGTAGCATTAGGATCTATAAGCTCAGAGGCAATCCCAACGGAAGTCTGAATTTGACTGTTAAATTCACCTTGACCCCCATTCCCAATAACTTCTACACGACCCGCATTTATTGTGATGCTTCCGGCTTCTCCGCTGCCTAAAGATGCAGTGCTAATAACTCCCCCACCCCGGACAGTCAGTACAGGTGTAGAAATGTTGATACTCCCTCCCCGATTAGCAGTATTGGCATCAGCGCAGATGAAACTGGGATTCCGACTCCCGTTCGCCAAAACTCCAGAAATACCCTCGACTGTTACTGACTCAGTGGCCCTAACTGTCAAATTACCTCCGGGCCCCCCAGTTGTATTCAACGGTTGGTTGCCCACAACTGCTCCGCTAGATAAACTAATTCCGCCTCCTTCGGAGACAATCAACCGCTTCGTGTCGATATTAATGTCCCCGGCTTGCCCATTCACACCGCTCGCAGTTGACCCA
This sequence comes from Microcoleus sp. B3-D7, assembly GCF_036705305.1. Classification (NCBI taxonomy): domain Bacteria; kingdom Bacillati; phylum Cyanobacteriota; class Cyanophyceae; order Oscillatoriales; family Microcoleaceae; genus Microcoleus; species Microcoleus sp. B3-D7. The sequence continues at coordinate 49,591 of NZ_JAUBUE010000011.1, forward strand.
ATTAAACTTGCTACGGGACTTCCCGTGGGAGTCCGCAGGACTTCTACTGATTCCGAAGCTTTAATGTTGATATTCCCCGCTCCTCCTTCACCGCGGGTGATGCTGATCGCAGCAGCACCGTCGCTTACGGTTAAACGTTTTCCCTCAAAGGTGATATTTCCTCCCCTACCCGTACTCCCCAAAAGTGGGCCGCTGTGGATTGCAGAAGCGACCATATCTAGAACCCCGGCACGGATGGTAATATTTCCGGCGTTGCCAGCACCTAACGTGGTGGTAGTCAATGCGCTTCCATTGTCCATCAGCAATCGTCCCGTGTCGATCGTGATGTTTCCGGCGGCTCCCATGCTATTAGTGCCAGTTATCAGCAGAAGTTGTGGGTCAAAAGGGTCGAAAGAGCCAGATACCGTATAGTTACCACCAAACACTCTATAGTTATCTAATCCAATTCCAAGCATTTCTACTGAGTCGGTAGCCCGGATATTGACAGCGCCTCCCGCACCACTTCCTGCTGTCAGCGTGGAGATTTGCGCTCCACCTTGGGCCCGAAACTGTTGAGCATTAATATCGATGCCCCTGCCGTCGATATTTCCCAAAGTCAGTGCATAAATTCGCCCATTGTTGAGGTTGACATTTCCACCTCGAATATCGACTTTGCCACCACCGATTCCACTGGTGTTGAGCAGTGAGCCGTTGGTTATTTCAATATTACCAAAGTTGGAAATCTTGTCATAGTTTAAACTTAATCCCAATGGCGTTGTGCCCAATCCAACCATCCCCGGACTAGCAACGCTACCCAGCAAAATTTGTCCGGTAGATGCAGTGAGTGTTCCCTGATTTAATTCAATATCTCCGCCCACTAGGGCGAGAGTTTGTCCGGGTCCAACTGCTAAGCCCATGTTATTGAAAATCGGCGGAATTCCCGGAGGTAATTGTGGTAAATTCAAGGCGGGCGCTGCTGAAGAGTTAATGATTTTACCCGGATTTTCTCGGAAGTTTAAACCGATAGGTATATTGACATTTAACAGCGGTAATGATTGCGGATTACTGCTGCTGAATTGCTCGCCATTATCGAAAACTACGCTATCAGCAGAACTTCCTAAAAATGAACCCCGCAAATCTAACCTCGCATTGGGGCCGAAGACAATTCCTTTTGGGTTAATTAAAAACAAGTTACTGTTTCCCAAAACTCCCAGAGTTCCTAAAATATTAGAAGGGTTGCCACCAGTAACGCGGGTAAAAATATTCGCAATTCCGTTAGGATTGGCAAAATAGGCTCCCCGCCCTTCACGGATGTTAAATTCGCGCAAGCTATGAAAGAGGTTAACGCCGCGACTTGCACCGCCTTCTATTCTGTCCGAGGGTAAATTATTAATAGTGTCGGGAACTGTGCGCGAACTTTCTGCACCCAAGCTATTATCGGGGATGATTTGGGCGATCGCGGGGACAGGAAACAGCAGTAAAAATGCACAAAATAGGGCGGAAGATAGGGGCTGCATTTTTGAAGTCTGGTTAATTTAATTTTAAGAGAAATTAAGAAAATAGCGAGGGATTAGCTAAAACCTAAAGAGTATCTATCGAGGTACGCAAACACCCGTCGATTTCGGATTGCGAATAGATGCACCACCATGTGAATTATAGGCTACCAGCGTTACTTGTCCTCGATCGTCCATTACCCAACCTTGAGCGGGAATAATTTCTGTTGGCCGAACTTCTATGGATGCTCTTTTGCCTTCGACTTGCTGACTTTCACCTACCGCTGGTTCCACCCAAGGAAACGGCGATGCAGCGCTGCTGAGAACTTCATTAGGACTTGGTGGCAATCCCCCCCGCCCCGTCACAGTAAACTCGTTCTCGGCTCCTTGGATGCAGGGATTTGCAGCAATTAACGCAGTGGGATTCACCACATTTTGCGGCAGTTCCACTAAACCTTGAACGGGATTCACTCCAACAGAACTAAATGTTACCGCCCCTTGCAAAGCCGGCCCACCACTTTGGGAAATCGCGGCGATGTCGCTGCTGGGAAGCAGAGATGTAGGACTTACTTGCAACGCTGCAAATTCGGCGTCACTGAGTCCCAACCTGTTTCTGACTTGTTCGCGACTCGCCGCTGTAAAGCCAAAAACATTGGGGACATTGATATTTACGCGGCCGCCGCCTGCTGTGCGGGCGTTGGCTGTAATGTCGCTGTTTTCTTGCGGGAGGGCGACAAGAATGTCGCTGTTGATGTTGATATTGCCGCCGTCAGAAGTGCCTGCATCCGTGGTAATTCGGCTGTTGCGGCGCAATTGGATGTCTCGTGCTTGCAGGTTAATATTTGCTCCTGTACCGGATACAGTCGTGCCGTCAATCATCGCTTTGTTGTCAAGAGCGATCGAATTTGCGACAACATTAATATTACCAGCGCGTCCGGTTCCCGTAGCCTGCACTGTCACTGTAGCTCCATCTCTGACAATTAGTCGATCGGCATTCAGATTCAACGAACCGGCATTTGCCGTAGCATTGGAATTAGTACCAAATATCTTGCCCACCGAAGCATCAATTGTACTGATAAAAAGACCATTATTTCCGCTGCCGCTGACCTCGATGCGATCGGCATTAACAGTAATATTCCCCCCATCTCCCACCCCCAAAGAGCTCGTAGAAACTACCGCCCCGTCCCGCACGGTTAGGCTTGGCGTATCAATGCGAATCTCCCCGCCCGGACTAGAGCTCAAAGTTCCAGAACTCAGCGCACTAGCACTCTGAATTCCGCTGGTCAAAAGTTGAGAAATACCTGAAATTTCTACTGATTCAGTAGCCGTAACTGTTAAATTTCCAGCAGGCCCCCCATCCTGAGAAAACAAAAACCTGCCAATTAACACACCCGTTCCTACTGTAAACGCAGAACCTCCAGAGAGAGTCAACCGCTTGGTATCGACGTTAATATTCCCCGCCCTTCCGTTAGAGCCGATACTCAGGGTGCTGATTCCCGTTGACACAACTGTTGTCGGGCCGGTGTTAGACAATTCTACTGATTCAGCAGCTTTAATGTTGATATTCCCCGACGGGCCGCTGCTGTAGCTGGTGCTACCCAGAATAGAACCGTCGCGCATAATTAATTTCGCCACATCAACACTAATACTTCCTCCCGCACCGCTACTTTCTTTAGCTGTCCCGTTGTTAATGCCAGAACCCACCATCTCAAAAGTATTGGCGCGAATAATTAAATTGCCGCCATTTCCACCGCCAAAAGCGATGCCGCTACCTACTACCCCATTGTTGAAGAGCAGGCGGCCGGTGTCGATCGTAATATTCCCCCCCGAACCAGTACCAGCACTAGCATTAAACAGCATCATTAGCGGGTCAAATGGGTCTGTAGTTCCCGATACCAAATATTTAATTGCAACCTGTTGATAGCCTTCAACTCCGAGCCCGCTCATTTCTACTGAATCAGCAGCGCGGAAGTTGATATTACCTCCTGCACCATCTCCTAGAGTCAAAGTAGAAAATTGCGTGCCATTTTCCACTCGCAACTTTTGAGCGCTGATATCGATACCTCTACCATCAATATTTCCCAGTGTCAGCGCATAAATTCGCGCACCGCTGAGGGCGACATTTCCACCTTTTAACTCTACTCTGCCACCACCAATTCCGCTGGTGTTGATAAGCGTTCCATCGGATATTTGAATATTGCCGAAATTTTGAATATTGTCATAATTTAAAGCTAAATTCCCCTGCTGAGCAACAGGAGGAGCCAGTGCAAAATTAATTAAACCGGGACTGGCGACGCTACCGAGTAAAATTTGTCCGCCGCTGGCGGTTAAATTGCCGCCTTGCAGTTGGATGTCGCCGCCAATCAGTGCTAAAGTTTGACCTGGTTCTACTGCTAAACCAACTCGATCGCTAATCGGGATTGGTACAGCAGAGGCTGGGAGATTTACCTTCCCTACAGCCGTCGATTGATTGACAATTGCACCCGGATTGTCTCTAAATCTTAAACCAACAGGAATATTAACTGTTAACAGCGGGGATGTTTGCGGGTTGGTGCTGCTGAATTCAAAGCCGTTATTAAACGCAATACTGTCAGCACTTGAACCGATAAAGGAGCCACGCAAATCTAACCGCGCATTCGGACCGAATATAATTCCTTTCGGATTAATTAAAAATAAGTTGCCGTTGCCTAAAACTCCCAGAGTTCCTAAAATATTTGAAGGGTTGCCGCCCGTAACGCGTGTGAATATGTTGGTAATTCCGCTGGGATTTTCAAAATAAGCTCCCCGCCCTTCACGGATGTTAAATTCGCGCAAGCTGTGAAAGAGGTTAACGCCGCGAGTTGCGCCGCCAGTGATTCTATCTGAGGGTAAGTTGTTGATAGTATCGGGAACTGTCCGCGAACTTTCCGGGCCCAGGGTATTATCGGGGATGATTTGGGCAAAGGTTTTCGAGGGAAATAGTAATAAGAAAACAAAAAGTAGACCGGAAGAGAGGCGAGACATAGCTTAAATCCTGTTATATAAATAATATCGTTTCCGGTTTCATCAGAATTATATATTTGGATTATATCAGTGCGATCGCCCCAGTGTTCGATCGACTCTCTTTCACCCCTAAAGTGGACTTTTCCCAAATATAATAAAGATAGCTTTTTTCAGTGCGACGGCTGAGGAAATCTGTTTCTGTTTAAATATGTGTGTAGAATATGCGTCCGATCATTCATACTAGATGGTAGACACCTTCAATCTTAGGAGCCGTCTATGTTACTACAAGAAGTCAAGGAGCTGGTCTTCAAACTGCCACCGAGCGATCGCCTTGCGTTAGTGGGCGCCATCATTGAGTCCTTACAAGATCAGCCAGTTGCCAGGGCCGATCGTTCTGGTGCGATTCAGCGGATGCGAGGCTTGCTAAAGACAGACCAACCCGCACCGACAGATGAGGACGTGGCTGCAATGTTGGAAGCGCGGCGGGTGGAGAAGTATCTTTAGTGAGAGTTTTAATTGATACCAACATTGTCCTAGATTTTCTGTTGCAGCGAGAGCCATTTTTTCAAGATGCGGAGTTGTTGTTTCAAGCGATCGATGCTGGGCAACTAATCGGTTATGTTACAGCGACAACGCTCACGGATATTTTCTACATTTCTTGCAAACATACTCGCAGCGTTGAGCAAGCACGGCAAGCGGTTTTAGAAACGCTGACTGCTATGGTCATTTGTCCTATTGATCGAGCGGTTTTGGAATCAGCTTTCAACTCTGGTTTGGTTGATTTTGAAGATGCTGTTCAAATTTTTGGTGCAGTTGCTCAAGGGTTAAATGCGATTCTGACCCGTGATAATAAAGGTTTCTTGAGTTCGCCTATACCTGTTTTATCCATTCAAGAGTTGTTGCAGCAGTTAGGGACGTAGAATAAGGGTTAAATCGTATTAAAAACAAGATTGACAACCTTGCCAGATCCGCAGCCCTAGGCTAAGATTTGGCAAAAGTTGAGAAAACAATGACGATAATTCCAACTATGAACTACTGAAACCACATCACGATCGAACCAAATAAACGCGGTGGTAAGCCTTGTGTACGCGACTTGCGAATTACGGTTTATGAAGTGCTGGAGTACCTAGCTTCCGAGATGACTGAAGCAGAAATTCAAGGGCGATTTCCCCGATCTGACGCGAGAATATTTAAAAGCCTGCATAGCTTATGCTGCTGACCGTGAGCGTCGGTTTATGACCCCGACCTTATCCGCATGAAATTACTTTTATATATTAGGCGTTAATTTTAATCTTTGGACTATTCATGAAAATCTTAACGAAATCTATTCTCTTCATTTTGCTATTTACAAATCCGGTGCTAGCTAACGAGCTAAACAAAGCTGAAAAAGTGTTTGCTAACTATCAATCGCTTGAGCGCGCATTTGATCCAGCCGTAGCTGATCTTTACTGCGACACAGCACTGATTCGCAATGTGCGGACTTACCCAGGTGGGAGGCAGCGAACCCTGGAGTTTCCAGCACCGAAATATAAAGACCTAATTCGTGCAGCCATGCCCGTTGCAAAGGCCCGTGGTGACTACAGCACCTACTCTAAAATTGTTTATTCACTTGAAGGCAAGAATGTACGCATTACTGCTACACGCTTCTCTGTTATGAAAAATTACTCAAGCACAATTTCGCTGCTAGTTGGAAAATGTAACAGCGGTCAAACCGGAGTGCTTGAAGAGATTAGCCAGTCGCGGCCTTGAGGGCTAACAATTCTTTCAAGCCGACCCCGCAGCGGGACCGCTTAACTCAAGCGTTATCTCGTAGTTGATAGTTATATACTCGGACAATAAATTTTTAATAGCTATAAATCAGAATTTTGAGAAGTGTTGGGCGAAGCGAAGCCAAGGGTTCGATCGCACTCAACCCAACTTAAAATTTAGAAAGCAAAGTAATTAATCCGAAAGTATAGGCCTTTTTCCTGCAAAGTTCGATCGCCCGATCGAGCATTTATCAAAGGAATACCATAGTCTAAACGCACATTCAACCGATCGCCCATCTGCCAAACCAGCCCCAAACCTGCACCCAGCAGTTTATCCGACTCAGGATTCGGCTTTTCTCCTGAATGGTTCCACCCTACCCCAAAATCGATAAACGGGGCGACTTGCAACAATCCTTCGACTTCCGGGACACGCCAAACCGGGATTCGCACTTCTGCAGACGCGATCGCACCGCTATCAGTTAAGAGCAAATCTTGGCGGTATCCGCGCACGCTTTGAACGCCGCCGATCCCAATTTGTTCGAGGGAAAGCAGGGGGCGATCGGCTAATTGAATGTCGGAACGCACAATCAGCAAGGTTTCTGGGGCTAGCAGCCGCACGTATTGGGCTTGTCCGCGCCACGCCAAAAAGCGGCTGTCTGGCCCGCTATCGTTCGCAGTAGCGCCGAACAGATTAGTACCGAGGGAGAATTGCGATCGCGCCGCGAACACTTGGCTGGAACTCCGCTGCACGTATTCTTGAAAAAAGCGCACAGCCGAAACCCGGGTTTCGCCGCGATCGTTTGCTCCCGCCGAAAGCGCAAACCGTTCCCCCAACAGGAATGTATCGCTTTCTTGCCGCGAAAAACTCAGTCCCAAAGCCAAAGTGCGATCGGGCTTTTCGACAATCGGCTGGCGGTAAGTTAACTCGTAAGTCCGCGATTTCCCCTCGATTTCAGCAGCATCAAACGGTTCCTCAATGATGTTGGTGCTAGCAGCACTCGCAGCGAACCCAATCGTGCCGTTGCGCGCGTTGACGGGGACTGTGTAGCTGCCGTTGAATTCATTGCTGCCGTCGGTGTTAGCATAAGATACCTCTAGTCCGTCGCCCAAACCGAGTAAATTTGCTTGATTGATGCGAACACCGCGCCGAAAACTGCCGACGCTGGGCGATCGGTTGTTGTCTGCGAACACTTCACCGTTAAAGCTGTCTGCTTCTTTTACCCGCACTTCTAAACGGCTGTTTTCCGGGCGGCTTCCGGCTTGCAATTCGGCGGAAATATTGGCAATTAAGGGGTCTAGTTGCAGCAGTTGCAAGGCTTCCAGCAACCGATCGCGATTCAGGGGCCGTCTGGTAGCGCGCTCAAGGCGCGATCGCACGTAATTGGAATTTAAGCGCCTGTTTCCTGTAATCACAATTTCATCTAATCCGCCTTCTACAATCCGAATTTTCACCACACCTCCGTCTCTCGGAAAGGTTTGGTTGGCGAGAATTACAGCGCCGGAATTGATGTATCCTGCCGCTACATATTTTTGAGTGACGGCTGCTTCGGCTGCGATCAGTTCCGCAAAGGTGATTTCGCGGCCCGCAAACTGTTGCGTAACTTCTGCGAGTTCGCGATCGCTAAAAGCCGTGTTGCCCTCAAATTCAAAGCCAGCGACCTTAATTGTACCCGGAATCCCCGGTCTAATTTCGCTTTCAACTGGTGCTGGCTGGGTGGGTTGGAGGGGAGACGGCGCAGGCGGTTGCGGCGGCTCAGGAGCTGGTAATTCGGGTTCTCGCGGCAAAATTGGGTTGGGCAGTTGACTGAGTTGCGAGGCTTGATCGATACCCAAATCAATTTTTTGTCGGTCAATATTTTCTTCTAGCTTTTGATCTGAGTTAAAAAGCTGGGTTTCTTGAGTTTTTGTGCTGAATGTGCGATCGGTCTGAGATGTTGCACCATTGTCAATAAGCCTTTTACGGGCGGGCAGGATGCCCACCCCACAAGAAAAGTCACTCGTTGTGGAACAGGCATCTTGCCTGTTCTTGAGAATGCTGTAAGATGTCACATCGACTGAATTTGCCGCAGACGGCGGTAAGTCGGGAGTTTCCGTCGCCACTGAGTGTTCTGACTCTGTGGGTAACTGGGTTTCCTCGTCTTTTACCGGCAAGTCTTGGCGTTTGTCAAAAGTGGTTTCGTTAGGGGCTAAAGCTCGATCGCCTCCGCTGCTAACTGCTGCCAAATCCTCAACATTTGATGTCAAAATTTCAACGGTGCTAGCGGATGTTTTCGCTGGTTTGGCCAACAAAACTAACCCAAAAATGCCAGCGAATAAAAATAGTTTTTGCGAGCGACAAGCCATAGGATATAATTATTATCTCGCTTAAGTGGGGGAAAATATTTTCAGGAACTGAGCACCCTCAAGTAAAAATCAATCTTAACAGCAAAAAAGGAAACAGCCGTCGCAGCCAACAGTTTCGGCGACGCTACAAACCAAAAGGTCGATCGACGGCTGTTCATTTCCCAAGACTTACGCACCAACCGGGTTCTTATCCGAAAAAATATCGTGTAAGTCGATCGTAAACGGTAAAAAAAACCAATTTTTTTTTGTTGCAAAACCTACGCTTTCATGCTAACGCAGCGACCAGAACATTCCTGCACGCCAGGGTAAACCAGAAACCGGGTTGTGTCCGAAAAGACGCGCTACAACTGAGATATGGCACCCTTCTCAATAATCTTTTTATGAACAGGCAAGATGCCTGTTCCACAAGAGATGAATTTTCTTGTGAAACAGGCATCTTGCCTGTTCTTAATAATAGTGCAAGATATGAGTTACAGCCGGCAGAGGCACTAAAAAACCCGGTTTCTTTGATTTTGGTGCATCATACCAAATCCGACTTTAATACCCCCTTTATTATTGAGTCCGCGTCTACCCACCTCCTGTGCGTAGACGCCGTTTCAACCGCCAAGTCTTATAAAGGGGGTTTGTAACTCTGAATTATGCAGAGCGACCCGCACTAGCCGCAGCACCCATTTGAGCCCCGTCAGTCAATCCCACCAACTTAGCGCTCAACTCCCACATCCGCTCGCCTTTTTCATCATCGCGGGCCTGGGGAGAAACCTTTTGCACAAAAGACTTACCATCTTTTTTCTGGCGATTTCCCCAACTCCAATAAGCCCCAGATTGCTTGTATTCGGGATCGGCAACCACCATCGCCAGCCTTTCCCCCGCCAACTCCTGCGACACATAACCGCCGGTGATATTCTTCTGAAACAGCGGGAACAGCTTCTGAAACAAAGGATAGTGGTTGCGGAACAGCGGCGTATCCGCAACGCATCCCGGATACAGCGAAGTGAAAGTAATCCCCGTGGATTCGTGAAAGCGGCGGTGCAATTCCCGCATCGTCAGCACGTTGCAAACTTTGCTATCTTTGTAAGCCTTGACCGGTTCAAACTTCTTGCCGTCAACCATCGAAATCGGGTCTTTGAAACCCGCTTCAAAACCCTCAAACTTGCCCAAATCCGGGCGGGGCGGAATCTTCCCGCCCAACTCGTCTGGATTGTGAGTCACGGTTCCCAAAATCACGATTCTCGCATCGGAATAATAGGAAGGCTTCATATTTTCCATCATCAGGTTGCACAGCAGAAAATGACCCAGGTGATTGGTAGTCATCGTCAACTCGTAACCCTCCGGGCTCCGCAGCGGTTCCTTAATCAAAGGCATATAAATGGCGGCGTTGCACACCAAAGCGTCCAGAGGCCTGCCGCTGGCCTTAAATGCCCGAGCAAACCGACGCACGCTCTCCAAATCGCCCAAGTCAATCTCCATGATGGAGAAACTGCCTTCAGGTATGCCCAACTCTCGGGCGGCGTCTCCGGCTTTCCGCACGTCCCGACAGGCCATGACTACGTGCCATCCTTTGTCTGCGAGAGCTTTCGCGCCGTACAAACCGACGCCGGAGGAAGCGCCGGTAATGATAACCGTTGATTTGTGATTTTGTGCCATCTTGTTAAAAGCGCTTCCGCTATTGATTTTTTTCAGGCACTCAAACGCTGAGCTAGCAGCTTGGATGTTTGGAAGTACCCTATGGTTATTAGGATATGGGGAAACGTTCTCGATCTCAACTGGGAGCCTCTCACTTTTGCAGCCAAGCCCAAAATTGGAGGCCGGAGACAGAAGGCAGGAGGCAGGAGGCAGAAGCCAGGAGGCAGGAGGCAGAAGAAGTGTTTTTACAAATAGGAGATGCTCGCTCTCAACGGGCGATGAAAATTAAATATAGCTCCAACTCCGACTCCTATTTTGAGAAATTAACCGTAAATCTTTTAGGGGCGAGTTCACCATTATCTATGATGCACATACTCGGTATTTATTGATAAACCCGCCCCAACCAACTCAATTAAGAAATAGCTGCTGGTTCCTGATAGGTAGGGAAATCGATATAACCTTCAGGTCCAAAAGAATACCAGACGCCGACTTCAGCAGGCGGATTGAGCGGCCAACCATTAGTAAAACGCTCTACCAAATCGGGATTGCTGATAAAATCCCGACCAAAAGCTATTAAATCAGCAACTTTGCTGCTCAGGGCCGTTTCAGCCTGTTCTTGAGTATATCCGCAGTTGCCGACGAGCGGCCCTGCAAACACATCGCGAAACTCTGCTATCATCATCGGCGTTCCCAATTCATGAAAGCCAAAAGCCAAACCGTCCACCAAGTGAAGGTAAGCTAAATCATAGGCATTTAATTGCCCCGCGAAATACAGAAAATCTTCGCGATAACTGGGAGAACCCATATCATTGTAAACACCGTTGGGAGAAAGTCTAACTCCCACTCTGTTTGCCGGAAATACTGTGATAATCGCCTCGACAATTTCCTTAAGAAAACGGTAGCGATTTTCAACTGTGCCGCCATAGGAATCAGTGCGGTGATTGGTTTTGGTTTGCAGGAACGTGTCAATGAGATAGCCGTTGGCCGCGTGAATTTCTACACCGTCAAAACCTGCCATTTTGGCTCGTTCTGCCGCCTTGCGATAATCTTCTACAACCAGGGAGATTTCATCGGTTTCTAGAGCGCGGGGAATTTCGTAGGGTTGTTTGCCTAGAGGGGTATGAATGCCTTCTCCGTTTATTTTGATGGCAGAGGCTGCCACTGGCAATTGATTGTTTTCATGAAAACTGCTGTGGGAAGCTCGTCCGGTGTGCCAAAGCTGCATGAAAATCGGCGTTTCGCGGGCATGAACCGCAGTCACAATTTGTTTCCAAGCTTCGCCTTGCTCGTCTGAATAAATACCGGGCGTATTGAGCCAACCATTACCTTGAGTAGAAACCACTGTAGCTTCTGTAATGATTAAACCAGCGGAGGCTCGCTGAGTGTAATACTCTGCCATCAAGGCATTGGGCATCCGCGTTTCACCGGCTCTGGCTCTCGTTAGGGGTGCCATGACTACCCGGTTTTTTAAGGGTAAATCTCCGATTTTGAAGGGACTTAGTAGGAGTGGAGAAGTTGTTTGATTGGTCATAATTTTGAGGTTTTCTCAACTGAATAATCGGGGAAATCACATATAGCAACCGCCCGTGTTAGGATGCAAGGCGCAAGACATCCAAGGGTGGCCAAAATGTAAGCAATCAAACTCATCAAGCTGTTTACGAACTTGACTTTTTAGCCAAAACTCTTCTTTGTTCAATTTTGTTAAACTCTGGAGAGTATGGCGGTAAATATAATAGTCTACACCGTGCTGTTTGAATCAATTGCTGAATCCGACCACTTTTATCAAATGTGAGATTATCTATGACCACTACCTGTGCTGTGACAAGTGTTGCAAGTAAACTTGTTTCCGGCGAAGAAAAAGTCAGGAGTCAGGAGTCAGGAGAAGAATACCCTCTTTCCTCCTGTCTCCTCCTCTGGTGAATACTTCCGAAAGTTTCAATCCCTGATAGGGTTTTAGGTTGATTGCGGCTGGAATTTGTATCGGGTTCAATTGGAAATAACGATCGCGGTTTCAATCCCTGATAGGGTTTTAGGTTGTTTCCGGCTCGTACCGATATCGTTCAACTCCCTTAGCTGAAGTTTCAATCCCTGATAGGGTTTTAGGTTGTTTCCGGCATGGATGAATATGGCAGGTTCTATACCAAAAGAGTGTTTCAATCCCTGATAGGGTTTTAGGTTGTTTCCGGCTGCCCGCACTCGGATTGATGCGATTAAAGCCAAGTTGTTTCAATCCCTGATAGGGTTTTAGGTTGTTTCCGGCCTGTGGGTGATTCAGCGCTCTCACTTTCTGGCGGTGTTTCAATCCCTGATAGGGTTTTAGGTTGTATTCGGCAAAGATAGCGGCGTAGATATGGGGCGGAAGGCGCGTTTCAATCCCTGATAGGGTTTTAGGTTGTTTCGGGCTTTTCTCGCTCGCAACGGCGGCAACTTAACAGGTTTCAATCCCTGATAGGGTTTTAAGTTGTTTCCGGCGTAATACGACGTGGCTAGAAGAATAAAAAATCTAGGTTTCAATCCCTGATAGGGTTTTAGGTTGTTTCCGACATTAGCAGAGGACGCTGAAATCGAACTCATAAAGTTTCAATCCCTGATAGGGTTTTAGGTTGTTTCCGGCCTAATGCCATTTTTCGCGCCTATGTTCAAGTAGGTTTCAATCCCGGATAGGGTTTTAGGTTGTTTCCGGCACGGCGGAAGTTTTTAGTTAGGGTGCTGACTGCTGGGTTTCAATCTCCGATAGGGTTTTAGGTTGTTTCCGGCCCAAAATTGAAGCTTTAGACGTGGTTAAAACACAAGTTTCAATGTGCGCGATCGCTTCCAACAAAAACTGATCGACCTCTGCCGCCAGTACAACCTGGAAATCCGCGATTAAATCAAAAAAAAGCAGCCGGTAAAGGCTGCTTTGACAAATAAACCGTTGTTGAGTTAGAGGAGAAAACTTTTAAATCGAATTCCAATTACTGCTGTTTCCACTCCTGCCTGAGTTTCCACTATTTTCATCTACCGCTGACTCACCTTGCCTTCAGAACAAAACTTCAAATCCCGATTAGAATGCTGCTGAAAGTTCGTTGACTACTTTCACCCGGCCTCTGAGCACCGCCCGCAGCAAGCGGTTGACACAGCCTCTGTCTTCGTCATTCAGAGAGTCGTCGAAGGTGGCGGCCATCAAACCGTAGCGATCCGCCAGAGTCAAAACGCCTGTATCGGTTACAGAAGCGAGGATTTCAGAGATAGCGCCGGGGAGGAGTTGTACGGGGTGCATGGCAGTGCGGTTGAATTCGATATATTTATCATCTTCTGGTTTCCTCTAAATATCGGTGATATTAATAAGGCCGCGAATGTGATTCTCTAGGGTGAAAGCAAGTGATCCGAGTAGAGTAAAGTTGTGACTTGGGTCACAGGGTCACAGGTTGCTGCAGGCAATTTCATCCCGCGCCGATTTTTGGGTAGGACGTGGGGCTGACGGCATTTCGCTAAAATGATCGTTAATCCCCCAACCAGTTTAATTTTTACCCCAGTACCGAAAATGCTTGATTTTCTCAATCCTCTCTTGGGCCGCAAGCCCGATCGCATCAAAGCCAATGTGGAAATCTATACTTGGCAAACCTGTCCCTACTGCATCCGCGCCAAAACTTTGCTGTGGTGGAAAGGCGTAAATTTCACCGAATACAAAATTGATGGCGACGAAGCGGCTAGAAAAGCAATGGCCGAGCGCGCTAACGGACGCCGCAGCGTACCCCAAATTTTCATTAATAACCAACACGTAGGCGGCTGCGATGACATTCACAAACTCGATGCAGATGGAGAGTTAGATGCGCTGCTAGCTCAACCAGCAGTTTAAATTAGTGTAGGTTGGGTTTCCTTCCACCTGCTCAACCTACAAATTTACAAATCTTTGGCAAATTTACTTAGATTATCTTGCCGCCATTTAGCATCCGCGCGCCTGTCTGTTTGCAATTCTAAGACGCGAATCCCGCTGTTTGGCAAAAAACTTAATTTTTGTTTGAACTGTTCCCAATCGTCTATTATCTCGTGTTCCACGCCGTAAGTTGCACACAACTGAGCAAAGTTGATCTGCTGCGGCGTCGCAAAAAACTCTTCAAAGGGCGGGTCAAATTTGGCAACGGGCAACATTTCAAAAATTCCGCCACCGTTGTTATTAATTAATATGATTGTCAGATGACCGACAAATTTATTTTTAATTAAAAAACCGTTCGTATCGTGCAAAAGTGTTAAATCGCCTGTTAGCATGATGCTGCTTTGATTGCGGTGAGCAACTCCCAAAGCTGTTGATAATGTGCCGTCTATGCCGTTAGCGCCGCGATTGACAAAAGGTTTTATTTCTAAGTGGTTTGGCTTCCAGAAAAACTCTACATCTCTAACGGGCATACTGTTGGCAATAAATATCGGTGTTGCTGGGGGCAAAATTTGGGAAAGCAGCCAGGAAACTTTGGGTTCGATTATGTTGTTAATTGCTGAGATTTTTTGGTCTATTGTTTGTCTGACTTGGATTTCGGTGTTGCGCCAAAGTTGCAGGTATTCGTTTGAGGGAGAGGTTTGAACCCCCCCTAACCCCCCCTTGTTAAGGGGGGGGACAAGAGTTGATTCCCCATTGGTCAGGGGGGGGATTTGATGGGAGATATTAGTGGGAGCAGGGGATCGATCCCCCCCTAACCCCCCCTTAATAAGGGGGGGGACAAGAGTTAATATAGTTGCCAGATTAGTTGCGAGATTTTCTACGGAGGTTCGCAGGTGAATTGTTTTGCCGTGTAGCGGATCGAAGTTGTGGTGGCTGGGGTCGATTATGTAGCGTTTTGGTTGGGTTTTGTCTAGCCACTTTCGCAGTTCTTTGCTTGTGGGTAAGTCTCCGATTTGAATGGCGATTTCTGGGGTTAATTTATCTGCTAGTTCGCGGTTTCGCAGCATTAAATCGTAGGTGGAAATTAGATAAGCATTGAGTTGGGCGTAGTTTCTGACTGGGGATAATCCTTCTGCTAAAACTGGCCAGTTTAAGGATTTGGAAATTAGGGCGATCGCACTACAGTATTTTTCGGCAAATTCAGGCTGTGCAACGCCTGCAATAATAATCCCTTTGCTGCACTTTTGCCACTGTTGCATGGTACTTTCTTCTCCCCCCCTTAACAAGGGGGGGCTGGGAGGGGTAGAGCTTTCTCCCGCGAAAATTGGTTCTAATCCTGCAAAGAAATCTTCGGGATTAAATTCTGTTTCTAAAGCTTCTACGGCTATGTCTGGAACGGGTATAAGTGGGTCGCGAAACGGGATGTTGATGTGAACGGGGCCTGGTGTTGGAAATTGCGATCGCTCCCAAGCATACACGATCGTCTGCCGCAGATAGTCTAGCATTCCTCTGGACGCAGAAGGTATCGCTAATTCGGCTTGCCAGTTGGGATAATTGCCGTAGATTTTCACTTGGTCGATCGCTTGTCCGGCGTGACAGTCCCGCAGTTCGGGAGGTCGATCGGCGGTGAGTATTAGCAGCGGAATTCGACTTTCTCTCGCTTCTATTATTGCAGGATAAAAGTTGGCTGCGGCGGTTCCCGATGTGCAAATTAGTGCGGTTGGCAAATAGGATTTTTTGGCAATTCCTAATGCAAAAAAGCTGCCTGAACGTTCGTCGAGTATGGGAATAGTTTCTATTTTTTTGTTTTGAGCAAAGGCTATTGTTAGCGGTGCCGATCGCGAACCGGGACAAATAACGGCTGTAGTTAATCCCAACCGCTGCAAAGTTTCTGCTAATACGGAAGCCCAGACGGTATTTGTGTTGCGAAAATCTATTGGCATTGCTAAACCTGAGTAGCTCAACTCTGTATTGTGCTAGGATATTATACCCAAATAATTGTCAGGATACATTTTTATGATTCTTGAGGCGGTTGTGCTTAATGTCAAATCTGGCTGTGAGGGGGATTTTGAGATAGCTTTTAGAGAAGCCTCCACTCTGATAGCGTCTATAGATGGATATTTATCTCACGAACTTCATCGCTGCACAGAAGTTCAAGGAAAATATCTATTATTGGTGAGATGGGACAATTTAGAAGCTCATACAATTAGATTTAGGAATTCCGCTGAATATCAAGAGTGGAAAAGAATGCTTCACCATTTTTACGATCCTTTTCCCATAGTAGAACATTTTGAGGAGGTGAAGATTAAACATTAACACAGACTCAATCAATTAGCCAGACAACTCTACATTCTGCAAATTAGTTGAATTAGACTAAAGCATTTAAAAGTGCCTGCAATTTGAGCTGAATTTCTGCCAGTTCTTTCTCTGGTTCCGAGCCCGCCACAATACCAGCACCAGCATAAAGTATAGCCCGATCGCCGTCGATTAAAGCCGATCGAATGCCGACGGCAAATTCGCCGTTGCCGGTGCGATCGATCCAGCCGAGGGGTGCTGCGTACAAAGAGCGATCGCAGCTTTCGCAGCCGCGAATTTGCTGTAGGGCAATATCTCTCGGTACGCCCGCCACCGCTGGCGTTGGATGCAGTTGGGATAAAATCTTTAATAAATGAATATCACGGGGAATTCTAGCCCTTATGGGTGTCCACAAATGCTGAATGTTTGACAGTTGCAGCAGCCTGGGAACCGGGGAAAAGTCGGGATTGATACCGAGACTCGACAGGCGATCGACTATAAAATCAATTACAACTCGATGTTCTCGAATATCCTTTTCGCTGTTGAGTAAACCTTTGCCTAAATTCGCATCTTCCGCTTCATTTTTCCCCCTCGGTGCCGAACCAGCTAAGGCATCTGTTACTAACTCATTTTTGTGGATGCTGATTAAGCGTTCTGGACTGGCACCGATAAAATTTTGACCCTTGCCGTTACTGGTAGAAAATACGTAGCAACCGGGATAAGTAAGGCGCAAGTTATTTAAGGAGTCTATTAAACTAAAAGGGGTTTTGGAAATGACATTTATTGCTTGGGATAAAACAATTTTACTGAAATATTGAGAGTGGATCAATTCTAAAGCTGACTTGACGGAGGTTTTAAATTGAGTGGCATCATTCACAGGAATTTGTTTTAAAAATATGGAACTGTTTCTAATAGCAGTAATTTTTTTGTAAGGAGAACACGAAATTTTATAAAAACTTTGCCAAATATTATCCGTAATACTCTTAATATTTAGGTCGCGGTTTATGATGGCATTTGCAACAATTATGCAGCTATCTTTCAGGCGAGTAATCTGCCATTTTGGTAAAAATACGGTGCCAGGGGGGAAGTAAGAATTGGTGGCGACATTCTCATCGAAAAAAGCAAAGCTACAAAAAAAGTGCGGCCCGCTGAAGGGCAAGCGTTCTGTACCGATGGTAATTGTTCGGGCAAGACAAGATTGAATAAAATTTTGAGCAAGGGCAAATCGATCGCTTCCGGCTACTGTTAGATGGATAGTCGAATCTAGGGCGGCGATCGCAAAACTATTGCCTGAAATCGGGTCTCTTTTTTCAAAGTAAAAGTGCCGCTGGCAAGGTTCGGAAATTTCTTGAAGTACAACTAGCGGATCGACGGGGGCAATCTCCTGAGAAATACTAACTATCTTGGTTTGATCTTTTTCCGTTAAAGACTGCTGGCAATCTAACAGAAACTGATGCAGTTGATTGCGGTCTTGTAAAAGATTAGCGCGGTGCGGTATTACTGTCATGAAAGCGAGAATAGCAGATTTGTCAGAAAGAGTGCGGTTTTGTCCCGCTAGAACCCCTATTTCGATCTAAGCACGGGAGGGCGATCGCAAAACATGACCTTTCGAGTTTCCCGGAAAGTTTGGGCTCGCTTGGGGCAAAAAACAGACGATCCTCTTGGAGGGCTTCGCCAACGCGCGATCAATCGAAACATTTAGACATAAAACTTTAAGATTGAGCGACTCAATCTCGACTCTCATGGGATCGACCGCGCAGAGGTTTGCAGACGGGCATTACCGGGCGTGCGATCGTCCGCAAAGCCTCTCAACGGATGCCCCCCGCGCACTCAACCAGATACAGAGTAGAGTTTCTTCACCAATAAAATTGTAAAATTACTACGCTGCTATCAATTGAATCAAGTTTGTGTAATGACAACAAAGTTAATTGAACGTTCAAATAGTAAATTGTGGCTGGCGGCAATCAAGCCGCCCATGTACAGCGTTGCGGTGATTCCTATTTCAGTAGGAACTGCAATTGCTTTTGCGGAAACTCAAACGATTAATTCGTCAATTTTTTCGACATTTTTAATGTCAGCCATTTTGATTATAGCATGGTTGAATCTCAGCAATGATGTATTTGACTCAGAAACAGGCATCGATAAAAACAAAGCGCATTCTCTAGTTAACTTAACCGGAAATAAAGCTTTAATTTTCGGGCTAGCCAATCTGTTTTTAGCAGTTGGAGTGTCAGGAATCTGCGCCATAAGCTGGTGGCAAAAAGACCCAACAGTAATTTTGCTGGTAGTTTTGTGCTGTGCTCTCGGCTACACTTATCAAGGGCCTCCGTTTCGTCTTGGCTATCAGGGTTTGGGGGAAATTATTTGCTTTTTCACCTTCGGGCCGCTAGCCTTTGCCGCTGCTTATTACAGTCAAACTCAAACTTGGTCTGCAACTAATTTAGCGGGTTCGGCAATCGTGGGAATTACAACGAGTATCATTTTATTTTGTTCCCATTTTCACCAAGTTGAGGACGATTTGGCGGCGGGTAAAAAATCCCCAATTGTTCGACTCGGTACGAAAAAAGGTGCCCAGTTGTTGCAGTGGTTGTGCGGCAGCATTTATGTTTTGACTGTGGTATTTGTGGCTTTGGGAATGTTCCCAATTTGGACGCTGTTGATTTTTGGGAGTTTGCCATTTGCGATCGACCTTTGCCGCCATGTCACAGACTATCACAACCAACCGACAAAGGTCAGCAACTCTAAGTTTATCGCCGTTACGCTGCATTTTGCGAGCGGATTGCTGCTGGCGTTGGGCTTTGCTTTGTAGAGCCGGCAATCGAGAATTCCGGTAAAATTGAGGTATGGTTTGCTAAGTTGAGGGAGTTCGTGGAGTTGGCAGAGTTGGGCGACTTCTCAAAATCTTCTTTAATTCAGCAATTCGTACCTCACATTGAATCGTAGAATTGTCTATGAACAAATTTAATAATTATAACTTTCACTATTCCTTAACTGGCAACAAGAATCAGCCGACACTTTTATTTTTGCATGGATTCACGGGCAGCATTCAAGACTTTAGCAGCGTCATTCCCTTACTGTCTAACAGTTATTACTGCTTAGCAGTTGACCTTCCCGGCCACGGAAAAACCCGAGTAACCGGCGACGAAAGTTGCTACAATATGTCAACTACTGCCCAAGCATTAATCGAGTTATTAGAGGATTTACAAATAGATAAATGTTTGTTGTTGGGCTATTCAATGGGCGGGCGGTTGGCACTTTACATGGCATTACATTTTCCAGAAAGATTCGAGAAAGTAGTGTTAGAGTCAGCTTCGCCAGGATTGAAAACCGAAAAAGAGCGATCGCACCGCCTGGAAGCCGATTTACAGCTAGCACAAAAGCTGGAAAATAGCAACATTAAAGATTTTTTATTGAACTGGTACGATCGCCCTTTATTCAAATCTTTAAAAAACTCTCCCAACTTCGACAAACTCATAGAAACCCGCTTAGCAAACAATCCCTTAGAGTTAGCCAAATCACTCCGCAATATGGGAACCGGCAACCAGCCCTCTCTCTGGGGAAAACTGGCACAAAATCAAATCCCTCTCCTCTTGCTAGCGGGAGAATATGATGATAAATTTACAACTATAAATACCGAAATTGCCAAATTGTGTCCGGCCGGCTTTCGGGAAATTGTACCAAAAGTTGGTCACAATATCCATTTTGAAAATATTGATAATTTTGTTGCACTTGTGAGACAATTTTATGGTTAACTAAAAAACCAATGCTTTATCAATTCGAGTTTCGCACTTATCAGCGAAAATTTAAGCGTCCGCTGCAAACAAGTCACGGCATCTGGGATGTTCGATCGGGAATTATCCTGCGACTTGTGGACGAAAATAATCAAATTGGTTGGGGAGAGATTGCCCCTTTGAGTTGGTTTGGTTCCGAAAGTTTTGAGCAAGCTTTAGATTTTTGTAAATCGCTGGCAACTAATATTTCAGAAGAGGCGATTTTCTCTATTTCTGCTGAATTGCCTGCTTGTCAATTTGGCTTTGAGTCAGCACTATCAAACTCTAGATCCCCCCTAACCCCCCTTAATAAGGGGGGGACAAGAAATATTCTCAAAGTCCCCCTTATTAAGGGGGATTTAGCGGGATCTAGACTTCACCTAAAATCGACATTGATGGCGGGTTCAGTCTTAAGCAGTCACCAATGGAGAGAGGTTGGGAATGAGGAAGAAAAAAATCGGTTCAGCGGTTTATTGCCAGCAGGTGAAACAGCTTTGCAGGCTTTGCAAGTGCTTTGGTTAGAGGGGTATCGGACGTTTAAATGGAAAATTGGTGTTGCTGCAATTGAACAAGAATTAAAGATTTTTCAGCAGCTAATCCAAGCAATGCACAATTTGTGCGATCGACAATCGGCATTTTTGCGGTTAGATGCCAACGGGGGACTGAGTTACTCGCAGGCTAAAACATGGCTGGAAGCTTGCGACAAGGTAAAAGCAACTGACGTTTCTGCAGACATTGAATTTTTGGAACAGCCGCTGCCCGTAACACAGTTTCAGGAAATGGTAGAATTAAATGCTATTTATGCAACTCCGATCGCCCTTGATGAATCTGCAGCCAACCTCGATCGCATTCAAGAGTGCTACAGCCAAGGCTGGCGGGGCATTTTCGTCATTAAACCTGGGATTGCTGGTTCCCCATCCCAACTGCGAAAATTTTGTCAAACTCACAATATAGACACCGTTTTCTCATCAGTATTTGAAACCCAAATCGGCAGACAAGCAGCATTACATTTAGCAACACAATTGTCTTTAAATAATAGAGCATTAGGCTTCGGCACTGATTGCTGGTTCGACGACAATGATTCGATTTTAGATTTTAGATTTTAGATTACTCCCACAACTCAATCAAGGGGGTTAGGCAATTGTTTTTAATCGAGAAACTTGGTGAAAGCATCTATGGCAACAAATCTCACAGTAAATATTCGGGAGCTCGCGGCTGGCTTGCCCGATAATTGGCTCATCGGTTGTGACAGTCGCGAATTTGCCCGAATTGTCGATCGGGTATTTCTTGAAATCACCCAAAATCCCGCACAAAAAACACCCCCAAAAATTTGCCTCGCCGAACCAGAACCAGTGCAATTTCTTGCCAGTTTCACCGCCGCCCGCGCCGCCAAATGCCCCATTTTTCTCTGCAATCCCACCTGGGTAAAACCAGAATGGGAACAAGTCTTTGATTTAGTCCAACCAGATATATTTTTAGGACAATACCTGCTTCCCAAAAATCCCCATATCCCAGTCCGCGAAGGCGGACTTCGTTTGTATAGCCGCGAATTCCATTCGCCCGGTAAAAACGGTTTTGATACGATCATGATTCCCACCGGCGGTTCTTCAGGAAAAATCCGTTTTGCCATCCACACTTGGGAAACACTAACCGCATCAGTACAAGGTTTTCAACAATATTTTCATGTTGACAAAATCAACTCGTTCTGCGTTTTGCCATTATACCACGTCAGCGGTTTAATGCAATTCATGCGCTCGTTTACTACCGGAGGAAAACTCGCTATTCAACCCTTTAAAGAATTAGAAAGTGGTAAAAAAAGTGACATCGAACCCGAAGAATTTTTCATTTCTTTAGTTCCAACTCAACTGCAACGGCTGCTGCAAAACCCAGATACAGCTAATTGGCTGGGACGGTTTCGGGCCGTACTTTTGGGGGGTGCTCCGGCGTGGCCAGAACTTTTAGAAACAGCTAGAAACTATCAAATCAAATTAGCGCCCAGTTATGGCATGACCGAAACTGCCTCGCAAATTGCTACACTAAAACCCCAAGATTTTCTCGCTGGCAATAACAGTTCCGGTAAAATTTTACCGCACGCTAAAATAACTATTCGCAGTGCCAATGGTGATATTTTGCGCGATAATCAAATCGGAAATATTGTGGTAAATGCTAAATCTTTGGCGTTGGGTTATTATCCTAAAAATTTTTGCGATAGCCAATACTTCCAATTAGACGATTTGGGATTTTTTGATAAAAATAACTACTTAAATATCGTCGGACGCAGCAGCGACAAAATTATCACAGGCGGAGAAAATGTATTTCCGGCGGAAGTTGAAGCCGTTGTGCGATCGACTAATTTAGTTGCGGATATTGCTGTAATTGGCTTGCCCGACAAAGATTGGGGTCAAGTCGTTACGGCTATCTACGTTCCCGCTAATTCCGAAGTTACTGTCAAAAATCTGCAAGGGGCAATAGAAGATAAGTTGAGCAAGTTTAAGCGGCCGAAATATTGGGTTATCGTCGAACAATTGCCGCGCAATTCTCAAGGCAAAGTCAATCGAGAAAAATTGCAAGAAATTGCGCTCAACTATCAATAATTATTAGGCGCAATCAATGCAGAAGGCAGAATTTCTCATGCTTATTTCCGACTCCTGACAACAGTCAACAGTCAACAGTCAACTGACTAATTACGACAAACCTAATAGCCTTCTCGTCCTCTCTGCTTCTTGTCTTTGAAAATCCATAAACTTCAACATTCGGTAAACTACCTCTATTTGGGGCAATTTAATACCTGCTTGCTGCGCCACCCGTATCGGATTACCAAAAATCGCCTCAACTTCCAGGGGCCGCGATTCATCATAATCGATTTTCATGCTCGTGCGGTAAGGCTTCATTTTCTGAGTGTATTCAAGCATTTGTGGGATAAAGTCATCGGGAATAATGCGATCGCAACTTTTGGCTCCCGCTACCACTTCCCCCATCATTTCCTTGACTAAAATCAGAGTATCGGGATTAGCCATCAGTTCGTCAGTTCTCGCATCCAACACTACAGACAGCCCATTATAAGGAATATTCCAAACCAGCTTTTTCCACCTTGACAATAGCAAATCTTCGCTCATTTTAATAGGAATATGAGCACGTTTAAAATCCTTAGCAATTTGGTGCAATCTATCAGTAATACCAATTGCTTTGTAGTCCTGGGCATATTCTCCCAGGGTGATAGTGCCGTAATCTAGGTGGCAGATGTGGCCGGGCCCAACTTTATAAGAGCAGAGAAAACACAGCCCGCCAACTACTCGTTCTGCACCAACAATTTTAGCTACTTCCGGTTCGACATTCAATCCGTTTTGCAATACTAAAACCGCCCCGTTATCCTTTAATAAAGTAGGCAAAATTTGGGGCAACAAGTGATTTTGAGTTGTTTTCAGCGCTACAATTACTACGTCGCACTTAGGCATTTTATGCGTGTTGTGGTAGGCGCGGACGTGGGGGAGGGTGAAGTCGCCTTCGGGAGACTCGACAATCAAACCGTGTTTTCTGACCTGATCGTAATCGCTGCGTAGCAAAAAATTGACTTCTAAACCTGCTTGTTGCAGTCTAGCACCGTAGAATCCGCCTAAAGCTCCCGTGCCCACAATGGCATAATTGCGATTTGACATAATATCAAAAAGTCAGAAATAATATCAACAAAACAGAAATTTGACTGTCATCTGTCTTCCCCCTTGGAGCCCCCCACCCTCACCTGTACTCAGGTCAGTGGTGGGAGGAAAAGGGGGGCAAGGTTTATGCTGCATAAGAATAACCATCCTTTCTGTGAATAATTGAACAATATTTGTGGCTAACCCCCGACACCAATTCGGATGCGGAAATATTAAACGAACCACTCGTTCTAACGGCAACACGCCCAACGTATTTACCAACTTTCTTACCAGAAGTAACGATTGCTTGGACAATATCTCCCGTTTGAAAACCTTTAACAAACTTAAGTCTGGGAACATAGCGACATGGAAACCCAAACTTATCAGTACGACATATTTGACGTGTCCCATGTCCAGTAGCTTTAATTAACAACGGTTTGCTTGTTAAAATTTCCAACGATTCAACTTTCCCTACACAAGCTGCATCTAGCCAGTGAGTTTTAGCTAGATTTAATCGAGTGCGATTGAACTTTGTTAAGCCGCCACTGCCAGTAGAAACAGGCAAACCAGTCATACTAAGCCGATTGAATAATGCCCAACGAGTTGAATTGACTGCTGTCGCGTCTTTCAAAGGATGCTTTGCTTTAGATAAAACCCGTTTCAATGCCTCGGGCTTTTTAGATAGGAATTGCTCAATATTTTGAGTTCCTTTCTTGATATTGCACTTTTCACAAGCAAGGCAAAGATTAGAAATGCGATTAGAACCACCCTTAGCTTTGGGATGAATATGTTCGACTTGTAATGGTGTATTTGTAACACCACAGTAAGCACACTTTCTCTCCCACTTGTTGAGCAAGTATTCCCGAACCTCGTAGCCACACAAAAGGCCTTGCTGGTACTCGATTCCAGAAATTTCTGGGTTTTCTAATTGTTGTAAGTCGAACCGTACAAGTTCTTGAACAATAGAGGCAATGGGGGCAAGTTTCATCAATCTAGTCACCCATGTTAGAGTTGTTTCAACGCGGTGTTGCAAACTTGGCGCTAGCCAACCTTTAGGGCGAGTCCTATTTAGAAATCTAGCTGGACGATAGCGAGTATGGCGATTCCTCCGGACTCTACGCAATGAACGACGAGATTCAAGGCTGGCTTTAATAGCTTGACCTCGGTGAGTTAGTTCGGCACCAAAGATTACTTTTTCCCCTTGCACTAATGCGAACCCAGTGGTTTGAGAGCCAGGGTCTATTTTGAGAGTGATTGGTTTGTGGATTGCTGTTACCTCTACTTTGAGAATTAGTGTGAATGGATACCTTTTTAAAACAGCGGCTTTGCGAGTAGTTAGCAATTTACGAGCCATTCCTGGGTGGATTGGATTGAGCGGTCGTTTTTGGGTATCAAGTACAAAAACAAAATTAGACATTTAAGTCCTCCCTTTCGGGGTAATGTTCGCTTCGTCAATGTTTAAGGTCGGTAACTATCTTAAAAGCACTGGCTTAACCCTTACACCTGTTTAACTTTTAAGTTCTAGAGCAGAGAACTAGCAACGCATTCTCTGGTAGGTACTTTAACGCTTACCTTAAACGTAGTGATTTAACACGCTTGACTGGTCAACTCGGCTTTTTCAAGCCCCCACTATATCGGTACTCCGATTAGTGGTGGGTAGTTGACACCCTGCTATTATTTAAAGATAGAACTAATCTGAAATCTCAATCTCAAATTTCCTCATCCACTGCATCAAGTCTTCAGATAGCTGTTTTCGCTCTCGGCTAACTGCATTGATGCAGAGGTGCTTAGTAAGAGCTTTCGCCGCGCTTCTTCCTGCAACTTCCCCAGAAAATACTTGATAGGTAATTTCAAATTCATCGCCAGCAACTTGTTTGGGCGTTAATTGAATCGTCAGCCGATCGCCCGCAAACATTGGGCGATAAAAATCTACACTAGCATGAATTATGGGAAAGGCAACCTCGGGATTGCTGAAAAATGCTTTGAGATTGATTCCCGATGCTGCTAGAGATGCCTCGTAAGCTTCGTGGCACATCGCCAAAACGTTAGCAAAGTAAACGACTCCAGCAGCATCGGTATCTTGAAAGCGAACAGTGCGGGTGTAAGTGAAAGGCATTTGAGGTAGTAACGGCGATCGCAAATTCGATCGCAATTTTACCAACCATCATATCGGTAAACCCGCACTTTTGGAGAAGTTGTCAGCTAAGTAAGTAGGCGGTAATTTTTTATATTGTAAAATTCGCCCTCCTCACTCCTTCCCCTTCTTTCTTAACCTTTGTTCTTAATCAACATCACGTCTATAATCTTGAGGGCAATATCTTCGGAAAGCCCCAATGCACTGTAAAGATCGTTCAAAAGTTGTTCTTCTTCTTCTGAAACCTCGCCATCTGCTAAAGCGATATCAGTTGTGACAGCAAAAACAGTTTCTTTAAGTTCGTCGGGAAGCGTTGCCAAAGCAGCATTAAACAGTACCTCAACTCCTTGCCGTTGCAGAATCATCAGCAGGCGATCGAGCATTTTTCTCATCACGTCATCCGGATAGCTGCGGAACAGTTGCATCCGAGATAGTGTCATGCTAATCGCTTTACTTTCGCTGTCATTGATGTAACCGTCGGCTGCTACGGCAATTAGCGCGATCGCCGCAAATGCTTCGGCCGGTCCTAACGTTACGTCCGTTTCTTGGCGAGTCTGCGATACTTTATCAAATAAACCCATGATACTTTCCTCATTATTTAGTGGTCGATTTATGGAGTCAGGATGGGTTCTGGCTCTGGAGGTTTCTTTGGGGATTTTGATAATTATATCAAATTTTGTTACTTATTTATTATCAATAAAATTATGAAAAACTTAAGAATTTTTCTGGCGCCCTTTGGCTCTGCAATGGCGGGTTTATTCAGCTCATGAATTGCCTTCCCATATTTCAGGTAAAACCCGCCATCCCAGCGCAGACGAGCTACTTGTGAACAATGGCTAAATCTGCTTTCAGGAAATCAACAAACTGCCGCGCAGTCCTGCCCGATCGCCCATTGCGACGAGTTGCCCATTCTTTAGCGCGGTGCTCCAAATCATCGGGAGCGAGTTTAATTCCAGCAAGTTTTGCCAGATGTCGGACAATTGTTAAATAAGTGTTTTGATCGGCCGGTTCAAAAGTTAAAGTCAAGCCAAATCGATCGCTAAATGAAAGTTTTTCCTGCACAGTATCCCAAGCGTGAACTTCATCTCCATCGCGGGGGCGAGGCCTATCGTCAAAAAACTCTCGAACTAAATGCCTGCGGTTAGATGTTGCGTAAACTACCACATTTTGAGAGCGAGCAGTGACATTTCCTTCCAAAACAACTTTCAGAGCTTTAAAAGCATCGTCATCTTCCTCAAAAGAAAGGTCGTCTACAAAAATAATAAACTTTTGAGGAACTCCCCGCAACTGCTCGACAATTAGCGGCAAATCTTGCAAATCCGATTTAGATACTTCAATCAAGCGCAGATTGCGAGAGCCAAATTCATTTAACAGCGACTTCACCAAAGAAGACTTGCCCGAACCGCGGCTCCCGTACAGCAAGACGTGCAAAGCCGGATAACCTGCCAACAAAAACTCCGTATTTTTCACCAGAGCATCCCGCTGCCAATCGCAGCAAACCAACTCTTTTAAAGTTATGCCATCGGGATGCGAAATACTCGCAAACTGCCCTCCCCGCCACCTAAAAGCGCGATATTCGGCAAACAAACCCGTGCCAAACTGTCGGTAATAAACTGCCAAAGATTCCGCCGCGCTCGACCATTTTTCTAGTTTCCCGTGCAGCGGCAAATCTCCCTGTTCTGCTACAGTTTCTGAATACCAAATCGGAGGCACTGCGTCAAGTTGACCCGCTACCCGCACCCACTTGCTCAACTGTTCGCTGCTGCATTCGTAAATATTTTGCAGCACTTGTAAATCATGTCGGGCAGCCTCCACCAAAGCGGGGGGCAAACTTGCAAAATCTGTTTGCTGTGCTCGGCGAGAAAAGGGGTTTTCGTCTTTGAGAATTTCGGAAATCAGAGAATCTTTCCAGCTTAAATTTTTAGCAGCCTGAACTTTGAACCAGTTCCCGTAAGCTACCTGACATTCCAAACCGCTGACTTCGCTGTGGTGAAGGGCTTGCAGCAAATCGAGAAAAGCTTGACTTGCGGGGCTTTTGAGAACTGATTGATACAGCAGCAGGGATGCCGCTTGGCGCTGGAGGTAACGGATTTGGGCGATCGCAGCAGAAGTTAGGGCTGACATAATGGCAATAGTATAACAGTTACATATCCTGACTGGCTTTAATAAATTTTCTAACAATTCGTGACACTAATTGCAGGCCGCGCTGTATAAATTTAGATGCAAAGAGTGAAATCGGGAGGATTAAAAATGAATTTAGGTACAGCAGCCGCGATCGGCTACGGCATTTTAACACTGGTTGGCGGCATCATGGGTTATATCAAGGCCAAAAGCCAAGCCTCGCTCATTTCGGGCTTGATTAGCGGTTCGCTGCTAATTTTTGCCGGCACCGCCCAGCTTATGGGACAAAGTTGGGGTTTAACATTAGCAGCAGCCATCTCCGCTGTTTTAGTAATAGTCTTTATTGTGCGCCTGGTTAAAACTCAAAAATTCATGCCAGCAGGAATGCTAATTTTAGCTAGCTTAGCGTCTTTGGGCGCGATCGTTTACGAAATTAGCGGTCAATATCAATAATCTGTTGACTGTTGACTGTTGACTGTTTTTAGTGGTCAGTGGTTATTTGTTAATTGTTAGTTGTTCGTTCTAATAACCAATAAACAATAACCAATAACTACTAACCAATAACCAGTGACTAATGACTAATGACTGCATCAATATACTGCTGAACTTCCCTGAGTTGCTGCCGCTGGCATTCGATCCAATCTTTTTCCGCCGCTCGCTGTTCCGGCGTCTCTTTCTGATACCGCGCCTGCTTCTCTAAAAAATTATTGTAGAATTTAATCGCTTTTTCAACTGTTTTAATTGCCAGTTTCATGCGGTCATCAAAGACTTCTATAATCGCATTATCTAGGATTAAGCCAATCACTTTACAAGACTCTTCAAAATCGACCAAAGTGACTCCCAGATTGCTTTTATGAACAAGAGTTTCTACAGGTTCTTTCAGCGTTTCTTTAAAAATTTTCATATAAGAATCAGGCAAATATTTCAGTGGCTCAGTAAACTTCGATACAATCTCTCCGCCTATTGATTGTAGCCGCTCTCTAAATTTAGATTGACTGTTTAGGTCAAAACATTCAATACAAATTTCAATTTTTTCTATATCAATAGATTGTAACTCTTTGAAAATTAAACTCAGTTCATTCTCCATAATTAAACTCACTCGCTCTGCCTGGGAATCCACTTCATTACGCAACTCTTTGTGCAAATTATCTTTTTCAAAAAAACCAATATTATCTCTTTGAAAGACTTGAGGGTTTTTATCCCACAAAAACCACTGATTTTTTAATTTGGTCGCCTTGTCGCTCCAAGATTGGCGAACTTTAACAACAGCATCATATTTGCCCTGTTTTCCTAAACTGCGAATTCTCACATCGCATCCGCTTAGTTCGCCAATTTGCTCCCAGACATCAACAGGAGATGCTCCAGCAATTCTCGGCTTGCTATTCCAGACATCCTCAGCCTGAGATACATCTTTGAAACATACCTGAAGTAGCTCCTTGAGTCTGATGGCAGATTGCTTAATTTCGTCAATACAAGGTTCCACATCTAAACTGAGTTGGGTAGCTGACTGTTTAATCTCCACGGATTGATATTCGTCTGCCAACAATCGATCGCTAAACTGGGTAATAGCCTGGAATGCCTTGAGATACTCATTCATTTCCTTTGATGCCTCGTTTCCATAAACAGCATACAATACAAAACATCTGCCTTTTTGAATGGAAACTGAGTCACAACATGGATTATATATTCACCCCTGCAACTCAGGCGCGACTCAATAGTGGCAACCTAGTACAGCCTGCTGCAAAAACAGGAAAATTGCTCCCGGCAGCTAGAGATCCGGTGACAGGGGAGTTTGTGGAGCTTGCAAAAATTTTTTATGAATCAAGAAGTGAAACTCTATCCGATCGCGGAGTTATAGGATTGCTCGCACAGTTAGCCGGAGGTGGCCCCATACAGCCGCTGGTAGCTCCAGTGTACGTGACACTGGCGCCGTTGCAGGTGGCTCAAACTCATCAGGGGTTTCAAAAAACATACAGAATGCTTAACTGTCTGAAAATTAATTTGGCAGTGATGCAAGCGACTGCTGCTGTCATTGGTATTGGCACTGTATCGAGCACAGTTTTGTCAGCAGTAAACCTCAACCAAGTATTAAAAATCCGAGAAGAGGCAAAGCACCAGAAGCTAAAAATTAAAGACGGATTTATCGATCTCAGACACATCCTCAAAGATAGGGGAGTAGAGGTAATCCAGCAGATTTTTAAGGTAGCTCACGATTCTAGTTTTGAAATGCACCGCCAGAAACTGGTTAACGGTTACGAGATTTTTTCTAAAGCTATCAAACGCTGTCAGTCAGCCCTGACAGTGCCAGATATTAAACTTCGGAATTCCGAAATTAATAGCGGGCGGGATATGCTGTTTGAGGCTTTAAAAATTTATGATAATCCTAGTTTGTTGGAGGGGCTGTCTTCTGCTGGACAGCTCAGGCAAATGGAATGTGTTTGGGCGATCGAGCAGGCTATCGGGGTCACGTTTCAGTTGCAGCGGGCCTACAAGATGGTGAGCGATCGCCTGCTGGAACTCCATTCAAAAATTCGTCAAAATCTTCTAACTGTTGTTAAAGGATGTCAATCCGAACCAGAACTAGATTTTTTATTTCCTGAAGTTACTAGGATTCTCGGTCATGATTTAAGTGTAATAGAATTTTGGCAAAATGAGGTTGATTGGATGCAAACTTTGTCTCCAAAAGAGCAGCACCAGTTAGCTAGTTTAGATAAACTCACCGGCGAGAGTTTAAAAAGCACCGTGTACACTACATTCGCGGTATTAGCTGCGGAACCTTCACTTTATGAAAGTTTAAAGCAAAAGTCTCACTTTCTATCCTTGCGCGACCAGCTAACCTTCGCTGTGTCGCCGGAAATCCGCCGGAGATACGAATTGTATGTCAGCCAGCAGGCGATCGCTACGGGCTATCAAGCTTTAGCTGCCTCGAATTGGCAAGAAATATCCGATTTAACTGTGGCTAACCTCTACCACTTTTTTCAAATCCGAGAGGAATCAACTGAAAATTATCCAACTGACAACCAATTAGAAACGCCTTATTGGCACTTTCCCCAAACCTTAAAAAACGAGCTTAATCTTAGCAATTAAATGACCAGTGACTCATGGATAATGTTGACTGTTGACTGACTTCTTCAGTCCTAGACACAACTTTTCAATTGTTACACTATCTGTAGTAGTAAGGTACGCACTGCGCGCCCTACAAGTATAGTCTGTGCGTCAAGGACTATTTTTCTTTCTTCCTTCTTCCTTCTTCCTTCTTCCTTCTTCCTTCTTTCTTCTTCCTTCTTCCTTCTGATTACCTCAGCCACAACTTAATAGTATTGTCTTTAGAACCGCTAGCAATAGTTTTGCCGTCGGGACTAAAAGTCACCACATAAACTTCATCGGAATGTCCCGTCAAAGTATTCAGCAATTCTCCGGTAGCAAAATCCCAAACTTTAATAGTTTTATCCTTGCTCCCGCTGGCAATAAACTTCCCGTCCGGGCTGATAGCAACCGAGACAATATCGTCAGAGTGTCCCTGAATAGAGCGAATTAAATCTCCTGTTTCGATATTCCATATTTTAATAGTTTCATCGTAGGAACCGCTAACAATTGTCTTCCCGTCCGGGCTAACAGCAATCGACCTCACCGGGTCGCCGTGTCCCTCTATAGTTTTGAGCAACGCCCCTGTTGCGACATCCACAACTGTAATTTTTTTATCCTTAGAAGCGCTAACCAAACTTTTTCCATCTGGAGTGAAAGCAACAGAATAAACAAAATCTGCATGGTCTGGAAAACTCTGAATCAAACGACCAGTTGCTGCATCCGAAATCTTTGTGGTTTTGTCTCCGCTACCGCTAGCAACAAGCTGTCCGTCCGGGCTGAGAGCGACAGACCACACAGAAGCAGTGTGGTCGAGACTGCGAATCACTTGCCCTGTTTTCAAATCCCACAGCATGACTCGCCAAAAACCGGTTCCAGTCGCCAGTTTCGTACCGTTTGAGTCAAAAGCAACCGACCAAATAGTGGAGGAATCTCCTGGAAAAGAGCGGATCGACTTGCCTGTAGCTAAATCCCAAATTTGGATGGTTTTGTCTTTAGAACCGCTGGCTAACATTAAGCCGTCTGGACTGAAAGCAACAGACCCAACTGCATCTGAATGCTGAGCGAAATTTTTGACTTTGGCGTTCTTCCACCGCAGACCTGCTTGGCACTGTTCCTGTAACTCCTGAGCGGACGCATAGCTGCTGGAAGTGTTGGCAATTGTTGGTATTTGGCTGATGCAGTCTTCATAATTGCTGGCTTTATAAAGAGCGGCAATTTGATTGAGTTCTTGGGATTCTTTCTGGGCTCGCTGCTGCCATTCTTGCCACTTGAGATATCCGTAAATTCCGCCGATCGCAGCTAAGATAGCCGCAATTGTTGCCCCGGCGAGATAAGGATTGAATTTGCGAGTTTCTTTGGGGACAAGTGCTGCTGGGCTGGCGATCGAGAAATCGGTTTTTCCGTTCAGATTTACCTGCGAGGATACCGCCGGACTTGCCTGCAATTCGAGTTGAGGGGCGCTGCTGGCTGGTGGTCCACTGGGGTTGCGGTGTCCCTCCAAAACTGTGGAGATCGCCTTGTACAATTTAGCAAATAAAGATTTAGGAATGACTAATTCTTCGATTTTCGCGGCATCTTCGTCGGTAAGCCCTAAAACTTGCTGCAAGCGTTTTAATTCGTCGCGAGTTTCCTGAGAAAAGGGATATTCTTGCTGCATTGCTTCTTGCAGTGATTGTTCGTAGCGTTCGCCTTTTTGCCTGTATTTCCGGTAAGGGTTCAATACCTCATCTTCGATCGCCTCTGCTTCTTCTGGCAGCAATTCCAAACTGACGCGCAGTTCATCTAATATTCTCCTACCTACGACTGTAATATCACCCCGGCTGCTGCTGCGCCGATCGACTTCTTCGCGATATATTGTCAGCTTGGGAATCCGCGCCCGCGAGCGATCGCCAATTTTTCTCAAATCGGCTAAAGCTTCCGCCGCCGACTGGTACCTCTCCCGAAAATCGTAGCGCACCATATTGTCTAAAACATCGGCCAGCGCTTGGGAACACGTGGCTAAATGCCGCCAAACAATTTCGCCTTTATTAGAATTTTTCAAATCCCGCAGTTTCGGCAAATCGTAAGCCGGCAAACCCGTCATTGCTTGGATACCAATCATTCCCAAAGCGTAGATATCGCTGTTGAGTTGCGGGTTGTATTGAAATTGTTCGATCGGCATATATTCCAGCGTGCCAATCCGCACAGTTACCGGCGCTTGTCTTTGAGCAATGTGAATTTCTTTCACCGAGCCAAAGTCGATTAAAACTAACTTGTTATCTGAATAGCGACGGATTAAATTCGCCGGTTTAATATCTCGGTGAATTACTCCCTGGCCGTGTACAAACACTAAAATTTCTAACAGTTCCTTCAGCAAAGAAATCATTTTTTCTTCAGTTAAAGGCTTGCCCGGTACAATCTCGGTTGATAGCGAGTGACCTGCAACAAAGGATTCAACTAAGAAAAATTCTTCATTTTCTTCAAAATAAGCGAATAGCTGAGGGATTTGGTCGTGTTGACCGAGCTTTTCTAGAACTTCTGCTTCTTTTTGAAAAAGACGGCGCGTAGTATTAATTAATTTCGGTTCGGTAGTACCGGGACGCAGGTGCTTGACAAAGCACTGCGGTTCTCCGGGACGGCGAATATCTTTGGCCAGATAGGTTTGTCCAAATTCTCCTGTTTCTATGAC
Source organism: Microcoleus sp. B3-D7 (assembly GCF_036705305.1). Taxonomy (NCBI): domain Bacteria; kingdom Bacillati; phylum Cyanobacteriota; class Cyanophyceae; order Oscillatoriales; family Microcoleaceae; genus Microcoleus; species Microcoleus sp. B3-D7. Next base: position 83,325 of record NZ_JAUBUE010000011.1, read on the forward strand.
TTCAATGATTTGATAGCGTCCATCTAAAAGTTGGCTCACCATGATAATAACGCAGCCTTTTTTTGGTTGATTTTCGCAAGAAACAGTTGCAATGTTGAGTCAGTTGTATAGCCTTTTTCAGGTAAATTCGGTCTTCCTGGGCATTGGCAAAACAGGGCATTGGGCATTGGCAAAACAGGGCATTGGGTATTCGTAATAGTTTTTTCTTTCTTTCTTCTTTCTTTCCTTATTCCGACTTCCATCGGACTTCTTCCCTCTGACTTCTTTCCTTCTGACTTCTGACTTCTGACTTCTAAGTGAGATATTGCACCCTTCTCAAATACTTGTTTAGGAACAGGCAAGATGACTGTTCCACAAGAAAAATCATTCTTTGTGGAACGGGCATCTTGCCCGTTCTTGACAATGGTGCAACATCTCATTTCTGACATACTTTATTTTTTTAACATCTGCAAAGCTTGATATCCCAAAAAGAAAAAACCCAAAGCGCCGAGTACCGCTATCGTGTTCGCAAACACATCGACTGTAAAAAATTCGCCCATTGCAATATCCTCTGAAAACTGATATCTATCCTCGGCTTTTCGGTCGCTGTATGGGTGAGGGGTCTTGCCCCTCGCTGCGGGCGAGCCGAAAGATGCTCACAAATTATAGCAAAAGAGGCGGTCAAAATAACTTTTCGGGCGATCGACTAGCTTTTTGTTTTAATATTTTTTAATATTTAGGGAGACAAATCGTGTACCGAAATTTTGAGGTCAGTTCGCTTTGATATTGTTAACCCTGCTAATTTTTTCTCTCATTGTAAGTAGAGCTTACACTAAGAATTTGCGCCGATCAGTCGAAAATGCGCCTCGAACCGACAGAAGTTTGCCTAAGCTGTCACCGGAGTCCGCCGCGCAGTTCCCTAAAGTTTCGGTAATCGTACCAGCATACAACGAGGCAGAGAATATTCGGGATTGCGCGATCGCCATTTTGGAGAGTACACCGCTGTCTGTGGAAAACTTAGAGGTTTTAATTGTAGACGATCGCTCGACAGACGACACGTTAGCGATCGGGCAAACCCTGCAACAGCCTCTCAACGACATCCGGCTTAAAATATTAGCAGGTCAGCGGCGACTAACCAACCAATTACCTTATTAACTATCTGTTTATCCGTAATGGTAATTTGGCAGCATTACACTTTGCGCCGTTTGGGTGCCGAGATTTCGGAATGTCCTACAAAATACTGGTGGTAGGGAGGTTTCGGAGGTGCGTTAGTGGCGGCGATTGCGATCGGTTCTGCGATTAAAACTGAAACCGATTGGGGATGGACTTGGCGCGGTAGAACTTGGCAAATTAAGAGTTAATTAAGACTTGCATATGGGCAGGCAAGATGCCCACCCCACAAAAAATTAACTCGTTGTGGAACAGGCATCTTGCCTGTTCTTAAAAATCATCCAAAATGTGAGTTATAGAAGAAAGAAGGAAGAAGAAATAAGGCAGAGCTAATCATAACATCCGTTACTTCCCTTACATCCGTTGCCGAGCTTCCGCGTATACAAAAGCAGGTACGCGCTTGTAAGCAGGCGTACCAGAGCGCTTTTCAATCTCCGGGTGAAAAATTACATTAACTTCAGGATAAAACATCAAAGCAGCACCCTCACGAACCGCCCCATAAATCACCTCGACATTTTCCATTTTTCCGACATTTCCCTGCACCGTAACCCGCTGATGTTCTTGAAAACCCGTGCTTTCTGCATCCGCACGATTCATCAAAATGCAGTTGCGGTGCGGCATTCCCCGGTACTTGTCATCAATTTTGTAAACCACAGTATTGTGCTGAGAATAGCTGCGTCCCGTCATCAATGCCACAACAATACCCTGTGTTGATTCCGATCCTCCAAACTCTTTCGCTTCCGGTAATCTCAGCTTAGGTAAAGGCGCGACAAACATCTTCGCTTTCCCAGAATCAGTAGGGAATTTAGGTTCCGTAAAAATGCGACCGCCGATGGTAAATTCCTCTTTTGTTTCATCGATTGTTGCCATTTTTTCAAACCCAGGAATGGTTTTAGCAATCAATTGCCGAACGTAGCGGGTGTCCTGAAGTTGGCGCCAATCTACCGGATAAGTACCGTGAATTCTGCTCGCTAATTCTGTTAAAAAAATTACTTCAGGAATCAAATCCGAAGTAGTGAGATGAGTTTCACCCTCATCATTTAAACGCACAAAGTTATTCCCCGATTCCACCGTTGTTTTGTGGGGATTTTCAAAGCGATTCAGTACAGGAATCACAATTGTATTGTGCTTTGCCAATCCGTGAAAATGCCCTAAATTCGGTTTGGTTGCAAGGTAAATAACGGTTTCAACATTGCTTAAAGCGCGTTTTGCCTGCGTTGAATCTGGATTCGCCCCATACAAATTACCGCCCAGACAAATCAGCGTATCGACTTTGCCTGCATCTGCTGCTTCAATGAGCGATCGAGTTTCGTAACCCTTAACGCGGCTGAGGGGACGCCCTAACAACTTTTCGAGAGCGGCCTGGATTTCTTTTTTCAGCTTCACAGTGACGCCCATAGAGCCGAATCCTTGGACGTTTGAGTGTCCTCTGACGGGCATTAATCCCGCCCCTTCTTTGCCGACATTTCCCGTCATCAAGGCAGTGTTGGCAATGCTAAAAACATTATCTACGCCGTTATCGTGTTGGGTAATTCCCATCGCCCAACCGAAGACAACCCGCTGGGACGTGCCAATGATTTTGGCTGCTGCCTCAATTTCTGCTTGGGAAACTCCGCAGGTTTTAGTAATAGTTTCCCAATCGGTTTCGCGGGCGTGCTGGACTACAGCTTCCCACCCTTCTGTATAAGCTTGCAAGTATTTTTCGTCCAGCAATCCTTGTTCGATTATAGACTTTTGAATGCCGACAAATAGCGCCGTATCGCTGCCGGGAATTGGTTGCAAGTATAAGGAGGAAATATCGGAACCGGGGATGAGCGACTTGACGGGAAATGCGGGAGAACCAAACTTGACTAACCCGATTTCCATCACCGGATTGATTACAATGATTTTACCGCCTTTGTCGCGAATTTTAATTAATTCGTTCATGAAGCGGGGATGGTTGTAGGCCGAATTCGCACCCGCGAGTACGACGCAATCTGCTTGCTTTAAGTTTTCTAGACTCACTATGGAGGTGCGAGTGGCAAACATTTCGCTTAAGCCAGTTGTCGAGGGAGCGTGGCAGAGATCGGAACAATCTGCTAAGTTATTGGAACCCATCGCTCTCATCATCAATTGCAGCAGAAAAGCCGCTTCGTTGGAAGAGCGGCCGGAACTGTAAGATGCTACTCGTTCCGGGGTTTTGCGAAAAGCAGCTTCGGCAATTTGATAAACTTCTTCCCAAGAAATGCGATCGTAATGAGATGAACCCGCCCGCAAAATCATCGGAAAACTCAGCCTTCCCAGCCTATCGGCTTCCATTGAAGTTAATTGCTGGAGTTCAGCAATACTCTTCTTTTCAAAAAATTGAGTTGAGATAGCCGGCTTGATTTCAGCGGAGATTGCTTCAACGCTTTTCATGCAGCGCTGAAGTTTTTCGCCCTCTTCATTTGTAAAACCTCCTTTCTGCCCGCCAGTACCCCAAGAACAGGACAAACAAGCACTTTTGTGCAGCAAAGTTTTCCAAAGTTTCGGCCCTTCCGGGGACAATGTATGTTTTGCCCAATATTCTATTACGGGCAAACCGCCACCTATCTCTGGTGTTTCCTCGTTTGTCTCGTTGAATGGCGGGATTGGTTGGGCATTTTGGGAGTTGACATCCATGTGGTTTACCTTTTGTTTGAATTGCGGATTAGTTGAAGAAATGCAGCCGGAGCACAAGGCATTCGGCAGAATGAAATAAAAATTTTGAAGGCAAGAATTTTGTTGTTTTTCAAAGCGATTTTTTTGAGCGCACTGTACAATACAATTCTGCCGCAGACCGAGTAAATTCTATTGACTCGGCGGGGGAACCGCCAGAGGAGTTAAATTTATTACTTGAATTTTACCGCAAATTTACAACAGAAAAAACTACTCAACAGATAGATGTTTTAATTTCTATTCAAGAATAGGTTAGCAGTAAGGACTTTAATCCTCATGCACAGGCAGAGAGAAAACTGAAGTCCTCACTACCAACCAGGTTTACTTCCTCTTATTTAACGCCTGCTTGCCAAACCCAAGACAAAGCAGTCGATCGCCCTCAGCAACATTCGGGTCATTCTGCAAATAATCTCCCAACCACTCGCAACTGCGAGCAATGATATTATTCAGTTCCAAATTCTCCACAGGCAACAGAATTACATTCCTATCCCTACTAGCAAAACCCAGAGTTTTGCTATCAGAACTAAAAGTAACGCTCAACACGCGATCGCTCGATTCCAAAGTTTTAGATAGCAGCGCCTTTTTGCCGTCAAAATCCCACAGCTTAACAGTATTTCCCCCACTCGCCGCCGCAATCAACTTGCCGTCGGGACTAAAACTCACGCTTTCTACAGTATCGCTGTGGTCGAGTTTTTCAGTTAAATTCGCCACCTTTCCATCAAACTCCCACAAGTAAACTTTTTTGTCACCGCAAGCAGCAGCAAGAGTCTTGCCGTCGGGACTGAAACTAACATTTTTAACGCTGTCTTGGTGGTCGAGAGTTTTCAGAACTTTCGCCGACGAACCGTTAAATTGCCACAGGTAAACTCTCTTTTCTCCGGTAATTTCAAAAGCCTTTTTCTTCCCGCTTGCCTTGTCCTCAGCAGCGGTAGCAGTAGCAATAGTTTTGCCGTCGGGACTGAAGCTAACGCTAATTACTGGATTGCTGTGATCGAGTTTGGCAAACAAAGTTGCTTTAGAACCGTTCCAGCGCCAGAGGTACAATTTGCGATCGGCATTGGCGGCGGCAATTATCTTTCCATCGGGACTAAAACTCACGCTTCGGACAATGCCACTGTGGCTGAGAGTATCTAACAGTTTGCCGTCTAAACTCCAGACTTTCACTGTTTTGTCATCGCTCGCCGAAGCAACAGTTTTATCATTAGGCGAAACGCTCACCCAGGTAACAGAATCCTTATGACCTTCTAAGATTTTGAATAAACTGCCGTCAGCCCGCCAAAGTCTCACGGTTTTGTCCCGGCTAGCAGAAGCAATTGTTTTGCTGTCAGCGCTAAAACTGACCTTGTAAACCCAGTCTCCGTGTCCTGATAAAATCTTATTCAGCGGAGTGCTATCCGGTTTCCAAATTTTCACTATTTTGTCCTTACTTGCGGAAGCAATACTGCCGTCACCGCTGAAACTTACGGCTCTTACGTCGTCTTGATGTCCTCGAAAAGTGTTAAGCAAAGTGCCGCTGCGACTCCAAACTTTCACCGTATCGTCGGCGCTGCCGGTGACAATTTGTTTGCCGTCGCGACTGAAACTCGCGCTGACAACTTCATCGTTGTGTCCTTTGAGAGTTCTGATTTCCTCACCGTTTCGGTTCCAAATTTTGGCTGTGGTGTCGGCACTTGCTGAGACGAGTTCTCGACTGTTTGGACTGAACTTAATGCTGTACACAATGTCAGAATGTTTGGTTAATGTTTTGGGATTAATTGTAAATTTCTGGGTTTTAGTTTCTCGGTTCCAAAGTTTGACAGTTTTGTCAACACTTGCTGAGGCTATTGTTTGGCCGTCGGGACTGAAACTGACGCCGAGTACCCAGTCTTTGTGTCCCGTTAAGGTTTGCAGCAATTTTTTGTTCGCAAGGTTCCAGATTTTGACGGTGTTGTCGTGACTGGCGGAAGCTAGGGTTTTGCCGTCGGGACTGAAACTGACGCTGGTGACGATATCGCGGTGACCCGATAAAATGCCGTGAAGCGGAGCTATCCCGTAGGGAATCGCACTTTTGTCGTTATTTACTTGCCAAATTCTAATTGTGCGATCGGCACAACCAGTAGCGATCGTTTTCCCATCGGGACTAAAACTAACACTCGTCACGCTATCGGGATGATTGAAAGTTTTTAATAACTTACCTTCTTTGCTCCACAATTTAACAGTTTTGTCAGCACTTGCCGAAGCAACTGAATTGCCGTCTGGACTGACACTCACATCCAAAACAAACTTGCTGTGCTGCTCGAAACGGTTGCGTTCTTGCACCCCGGAAACTGCTTGTCTGAGTCTTTCTGCAATTTGAGTTTTAGTGTTCACAGGCAGCGCTGTACTTTTCAGAGAATCACGACCAATTTTGATACTATTTCCCAACACTCCTAATTGGTTTTTTTCATTAGAAAGCACCAAAGCTTCCGACGCCGAATTTAGGGCATCAGTCCGACTTTTTTCTGCTTCCTGCCGTGCGCTTTCTGCTAATTTTGCTTGCTCGAATGCCATCCCCGAAACACCTGCGAGTACAAGCACTCCTAGAACCGCCGCCCGCAACTGCCATCTCCGAGTGTGGTAAAGTTGAGCTTCCGCTCGGTACTGTTTGTCTCTAGCTTCCGACAGCAAAGCATCTTGCTCTCTGTCTTTGCGAATTTGTTCAATTTCATCTCGGTTAATTTGGTTTTGCTTTCGCAGTTCCTCAAATTCTGCCTTTTTATCTAATTCTTGCTGCTGGCGAATGAAGCTAACTAAATAATCGTGAACGAGCTGATAAAGCTCTGCTGGCAGTTCTGTCCAGCGAAAAACTAAACCAGAGTTTACTAACAGTTCTAATACTAAATCTAATTTATCAGCTTCAGCAAATGTTGCTAAATTAGAGGCTAATTCGGCGCGAGTTTTTAGGGGACGTATCTCATCTTCATCTGTCAGCAAATACAAAACTCGGCGCGCGGCCACTTCATTTTCCGGGCCGCAATCTTTGATTACTTCTTCGAGAAACCTTTCGACTAAATTTTGTTGCGGATTGTTGCCAAGTTCCTGATATTGAGTTAAAGTTCTAATGTTCTCTTGTTGCAGTTGAGCGCCGACAAGTTGTAGTTCGATCGGGCGGACTTCTCCCAATTCTCCAGCTAAATTTTTGACTAATTCTTCGATCAGCTCCGGTTCTAAGTAAAACTGCGCTCGCTCAGTTAAAGTGCGAATTACCGATCGCGCATCGATCAGCGAAAAATTTCCCAAATAAAACAGAATGTTTTTGCTGAGAATGTCCTCCAAAATATCATTGTTAACGAATCCTGTCTGGTTTTTGGGTCGGGAAAATTCCAGCAAATAGTGCAGGTAATCTTCCCGCAAACACAGGACGACTTTTAAATATTTTATTTTCAAGCATTCCCGCAAAAAATCAAAAAATATTTGTCTTTCCGCTGGCTCTTTCCACACGAAAAAAAATTCTTCAAATTGGTCAAATATCAGAACAGTCACTAAATGTTCGGAATTTCTTTGCAGCTCCTTTATAATGTTTTCGTATTCGATCGCCTGTTGTTGTATGATTAATTCAACTGGCTGTGAGTGCTCTTTTTGATCCTCATTATTCCCAGTCGCTCCACCCTGAAATCGCGAAATAAGATTTCCCTTGACTTCGGCTGCTTCTACGGTCAAATCTACCGGATCAGTTTCTGGTACTGCTTCGGCAATTTCCGGATCGAATATTTCAGCTTTCCCAGCAGATAACTGTCTGGTCAATTCCCGTGGCCAGTTGTTGTAAACTTGCAGCACTACGGGCAAAACAGTCCGCATTTCTATTTTTTTTTGTTTGAGAGCTGGTACTAATCCTCCCGTGACAATGGAACTTTTACCAACTCCAGACTGACCGTAAATTACTGTCAGTTTGTCGGGGGTATTGTTCATTCTATATATCAAGCGGTTGAGGTCTTGCTCTCTGCCGGAAGCAGTAATTTCGTCAGCAATAGTAGCAGCGTCGGCAATAGTTTCGGCGACGGAATTAACCGCTTCTCTGTGCGGCTGCAACTTTCCGGCTCCAATAAAAGCTCGGAACCGATACGTGTGTTCCACCGCTCGATAATCTTGCTTAATTTGAAATGCTTTGAGATATTCTCCCCGCTGAAAATAGAGCGATCGCAGCATTTCTAAAACCCGCAAATACAGTTGCGGGTTGTAGCAAGGTTCGGTTTCCAAGCGAGCAAGCTCTAAATGCGCGATCGCCTCCTGTATCTCGCCCAACTGACTCTGGGCCTCTGCTAAAATTAACCGATACAAGCCTAGATGCTGCGACTTTACAGGGGTACCCTGTCCCGTCGCTTCTAAATTTGAGTTGAGAACGTCTAGAGCCACTAAAGCCCATTCTTTCGCCCCTTGCCAGTTCTTTTGCTCTAAGGCTACTCTAGCCAAAAAGCCGTAATCTTGAGCCAAATTAACTGCTGAATTTTCCATATTTTCATGTAACCTCCGAGCTTTGATAGCTAAATTCCAGAGTCCATCCCAATCTTCTAAATGCTGCAATACTTCGCCAAGCTGATTGATGAATATACCAACGGCATCCGGCCGTCCCGCCCGTTCTAAAACATCAATACATTCCTGAAAATAATTCTTAGCTTCCGTCCAGTAAGGACGGTTGCCGCTGCGGTGTTGTTCTGCTTGGAAGCGGTAGCAAAGACCGATGTGGAATAGCAGAATTCCCTCTAACACCGGTGCTGGGTGAACGGTAAATAACAAATCGCTAAATTGTGTTTTAGACCCAATAAACGCTACTTGATGCTTCCAAAAACTGAGACTTTTTTGATACAATCCAATAGCCGCAGGGATGCGGTGACAAGCATATTCGTGCCTACCGCGAATAAATTGCAAACTCGCTTCAATAGCTGGTTCTAACCTGATGTTGCAATTTTGCAAGTCTTGGCTAGCCGACTCTAGTTCACTCAAAGAATTGGCTCCGAGAATGGCAGAATTAGTTAAACGCCAATTGCCACTTTCTAAAATGTTGGAAAAAATGCGATCGGCACTTTTGCCCAGGAAATCCACCAAGTCGTCGGGGCCAATCACAAATTCAACACTTGTCGTCCAAGTTTCGATATCTGTTACTAACCGAATCAGTTTTTTTAAGATTTTGTCTGTCACCCACAGCACCACCGGGAAGGGAAAATTATTCCGAAATTCTTCCCTTACGTAGTTGGTAGAAGTTAGCAGTCGATCGATCGCACTTACCGATTCCAATCCAAACACCATTAAAGCTGACGGGTGGCTGCAGGAAACTTTGGTTTCTATCGTCGTGTAAAGAGTTTTAACAGATGGCGGGAGGACAATTTCTCGAATCTCGATACCCGACTCCTCCCGCAATTGCCGTGCCGTTTGCTCTCTCATCGCACTGTAATTGCACCGTACCAAAATCAGCGAAAATTGCCCCTGAGACATTCTCAGAGTCCGGGTGAGAGTTTGCAGCGAACTTTTGTTTTGCTGTGCTGCGGTTTCTTGCTGGCAATGCGAATTAATCATAATTAATATTTGAAAAAGTTTCTCAGAATAGGTGCTGTCAACTGCCGAAAAAAGGAAGTTCGGCAACGGATTATTTAACGGATGTAACGGATGTAACGGATGGAAGTTCGGCAACGGATTATTTAACGGATGTAACGGATGGAAGTTCGGCAACGGATTATTTAACAGATGTAACGGATGTAACGGATGGAAGGAATCGACGGCATGGGAAAGTGCAATTAAGAACGTCCTAACCGTTTTGACGGTTGCTTTAAGTTTACTTTTACCAGTTTTTAGGTTTGCTAATCACAGCGAACAATCACATGATTAATTTTATTTCTGCCCTTGTGGGCGATTTCCCATCACTGGAAACTATCAATTAGTTAAGTTTATTTCAGCCTGCATACTTATTATTTTAGCCGATCGCATTAAAGCATACCCAAAAAAATACATACTCTGTTATTCGCATATTCCTAGCAAAATCAACCGGATTTTACTGAAATCTTGATAATTGCTCCAATTCTAGCCAGCAAAAGAGTCTTTGTTTGCGGGACTCCCAGCTATCGCCAAAATCGCACAAATCCGATTCAGTTATTCGCATATCCCAGAAATCCGGCATTCCCGGGTTGACTGGCCCCTGGCCGCACTGAGATAAACTATCGGCGGCGGCTCATCAATTACAGGTTGAAGATTTTTTGTCATAAATTTACTAATCTCCATATCTAAAGTAGCTGCAAAATCAGGTTCATCCCAATCCTCGCTTTCTTCAATGGTAATTGTTGTTGGTGGCCCAATATCAAAATCTAGCTGATCGCCAAAATCCGAAACTTTCTTAATTGGATCTATTTTCGGACTGGTATCAGTGGCCAAAGCTTGAGTTGTATTAGCTATTAATACGATCGGCAGTGCTACTATGGCACTTATTGTTTGTCGCGCCGTGATTTTCCTCATGGTATCCTCCTGATATAAACTAAACTTTAGTGCTGCTATACATTCAAGTTCTGCAGCTACTTTCCTGCGCTGTCAGCCGATTTTAGATTTTAGATTTTAGATTTACTCCACATATGAATCTGAGAGCTTTAACTATGGTCTAAAATTGTGGGCTACTTCCCACTCCTGTAGTTCGCAAGTATCCCTTTTTGAGCAGATTCATTAATTAATAGTGGCTTGTTTTTCCACAGGATATAACCTTATCTGTGATTGTTTGTGGCAAGTTTGCTTAACGGAGCATATCCGGTCAAGTGTGTGCCTTTCTATTTACTACGTGAAAACTCTTAAACAGTCAGGTTTTCCCGTTAAGTAATTCCCCAACCTTTGCGAGTGTTAATCTCAGACTCAAAGCAAAGTGGGTGAAAAGTTCGATCGCACACCAGTTTTCGCACACCAGTTTTCGCACACCAGTTTTCGCACTCCCGCGCTGCCACCAGCAAGCTGATGTGACATACCACAGCCACCGGATATCTGTCAATACTTATATCTTAACATTTCTAAGTTGTTGCATAATTCTCGTTACCAGGAAGAGCCTGGTAACGCAGCTCGGCGAGACAGAGCCTCCAGCCAAGTCGAGAGAGAGGACTCCTATTTCGTCAAGCCGTGTTCGAGAGCGAAGCGAACCAACTCAGTACGGCTGTTAGTACCCGTCTTGCTAAACAAACGGCTGACGTACTTTTCCACATTACGCACGCTAGTTTCCAAGCGGCGGGCAATTTCCTTATTCATCAAACCTTGAGCAACCAAATCCAAAACACTTTGTTCTCGCGGAGTCAAATCAATTTTAATCGGCGAAGGACTTTGGGCGATCGAACTCCGCCCACTCAGCAAAGACTCAATTCTTGCCATTTGGCTTGTCAAAGCAGCAATATCGGGACTTTCAGCATTTTCGCTCGTCTCCTTAGCAGCCGCGCGACGGGCCAGCAAATTGGTTACTATTGCTACTAACTCGTCGGGATCGAAGGGCTTAGAAAGATAAGCATCGCAGCCTGCTTGATAGCCTTGAATGCGATCGCTCGTCATCCCCTTAGCCGTCAAAAATACCACCGGCAAAGCCTTATAGCGAGGATCTTCCCGCACTTGCTTGAGAAATTGATAACCGTCCACCTGGGGCATCATAATGTCTGAAATCACCAAATCGGGATTGTACTGCTGCAAGAGTTCCCAGCCATCCCGAGCATTACTGGCAACTTCAACCGCAAAATCGCTATCTTCCAAATAAGCTTGTACTGCTTCCCGCAAGCCCGGTTCATCATCTACCAATAATAATCGTGCTGACATAGTTGTTACCCTTACGCTTTACCACTATTTTTTAATTTAGCCGCATTTAAGTCTTATTGTCACTCCATCCCTCGAAGGAACTAAAAAAATTATTGTTCAACTCAAGAGCTTTGAGTTAGGTTTTGATTTAACGATGAAAAAGTTCTTAAATCTTTAATTCAAAACTCAAAACTCAAAACTCAAAATTATTATTGAACCCTTCCACTTAAACTTTGGAACGATCGGTCAAAATTTCATAACCAGTTTCTGTCACCAACACAGTATGCTCAAACTGAGCCGACATAGCATTGTCAACGGTTACAGCAGTCCACTTGTCAGAAAGCGTTCGAGTGTACTTAGAACCGGCATTCAGAATTGGTTCGATCGCCAATGTCATGCCCGCTCGCAATTTCACGTTCGGCATTTCCCGCGTGCGGAAATTGAAAACCGACGGTTCCTCGTGCAAATTTCGCCCGACACCGTGGCCGGTAAACTCCTCAACGATGTTAAAACCGTTGCTTTTGACATGATCTTCGATCGCACCAGCCAAATCGAGCAAATAGGCTCCAGCCTTCACTTGTTCGATACCTTTGTACAGAGCTTCTTCTGCGACTCGGATTAATTTTGCCGATTCGGGAGTCACTTCCACAACTGCGATCGTGATGCAAGAATCGCCGTGAAAACCTTGGTAATATGCCCCCGTATCTACCTTGAGAACATCTCCTGCCCGAATTACCTTTTTGGCGCTGGGGATGCCGTGAACAACTTCGTTATTAATGCTAGAGCAAATCGATCCTGGGAAACCGTGATAGCCTTTAAAACTCGGAGTTGCCCCCATAGCACGGATGCGTTTTTCGGCATAAGCATCCAAATCAGCAGTAGTCATTCCCGGTTTCACCATTTGGGAAATTTCTTTGAGTACCGTTGCAACGATTTTCCCTGCCTGCCGCATAATTTCGATTTCGCGTTCAGACTTAATTTCAATGCCTCGACGCTGTTTTTTGACTTGGGGTGCTTGAGTTGGGCTAGAAAGCAGACTGCTAAAAATATTCATGAATTGATTGGCGGGTAATTTTGTACTTTGACGGCAGGTTGAAGCAAAAAAACGGCAAATATCCACTTTTTTGTGGAAAAACGAGTGTCTTGTTCCGAACTGTCGATCGCTTGTCCTTGTAGCTAGCTTAATATTTTTCTCACTAATCGGCACGGGATTGGCGGGTCAACAAAGCGGTTTCAACCGCCGAGCCCGTTGGAGCGGGATTTCCGAGCATTCCTGTGAGGTTAGCAATTGTGGCAATTAACTTATTTATGTCAACTGGTTTAGATAAGTGCATCTGGAAACCAGCTTCCAGCGCTTGCTGGCGCTCTTCCTCTCTGGCGTAGGCCGTCAGAGCGATCGCAGGCATCTTTCCACCCCTGAGCAATTCCATTTCTCTCACGCGCGCGATCAACTCATAGCCGTCTGCTTCCGGCATTCCAATGTCGCTCAGCAGCAGATCCGGCCAATAACTCTCCAGTGCAGCTAGAGCCCCGGCCACCGATGCCGCCGAGCGCACGATAGCTCCTTCGTCCTCGAGTAAAGCAATCAAAAACTCCCGCGTGTCATCGTCATCATCCACCACCAGCAATTGCAAATTAGCCAGAGTGGGGAGAACCTCTGTCGCGTCATTGAGCGACGACCAATCATCGTCAGCAGCGAGGGCGTTCCTCTGAGCAAGAGGTAAAGCCACCGTAAATTTCGCACCCTCGCCCGGATTATTCTCTGCATACACCTTACCGCCGTGCAGTTCCACCAAGTGACGGACGATCGCCAATCCCAGTCCCAAACCCCCGTAAGACCTAGTTGTGCTGCTATCAGCTTGGCGGAAGCGATCGAAAACATAAGGCAAAAAATCAGCAGCGATACCAATGCCGCTATCAATTATCTCAATTTGAGCCTCATTTCCAACTGACTCTAACCGCACCTGTACTTTACCCTCTTGCGGACTAAACTTAATCGCATTTGACAGCAAATTCCACACAATTTGCTGCAAGCGATCGAAATCGCCGATAACTTCACCTACATTTGGACTGCACGTTAATTCTAGGACTATTGATTTTTCCTCAGCCAGGGGCTGCAAAGAATCTATTGCCAGGTTTATCGCAGATTCCAACCGAATCGGATGCTTATTTAAATTTAGTTTCCCCCGCAGAATCCGCGAAACATCTAAAATATCTTCGATGAGTTGAGATTGAGATTTAGCATTGCGCTCAATTGTTTCTAGGGCTTTCTCAATAGTGTCTTGGTCAAATTTTTTGGTACGAAGCAGCCTAGACCAGCCGAGAATTGCATTTAAAGGAGTGCGGAGTTCGTGAGAGAGAATAGCTAGAAATTCATCCTTCATCTGGTTAGCTCTCTCAGCTTCTTGCCGCGCCACTTGTTCCCGGAGTAGTCTGCCGCGTTCTTCCTCTGCTTGCTTGCGGTCTGTGACATCTCTAACCGTGCCCACGTGACCGATCAGTTTTCCCAAATCTGAAAACATTGGTGACGACTGCACGTGAACCCAACGCACAGTTTCGCTACCAGCTAATCGAAACTCGTTAGAATATTCCTGACTTTCTTTAATCCAAGCTAACCAATCTGTGACTACGCGCTCGCGATCTTCTGGATGAACTTCCCGCTGCCAAACCTCTGCCAAACTTTCCTCCAAAGTTAGCCCGCAAATCGCTTGACAACGCGGGTTGATGTAAGTACAGCGGCCTTCAACGTCAGCTAAGTAAATTCCCAGTGGCGAACAAGCACACAAAGTGCGAAACCGCTCTTCACTTTTACTTAGTTCACTATTAACTGCAGCTAACTGTGTTGCTTGCTGCTTCACCTCGACTGTTTTTTGGAACAATTCCACAAATACCTGCACCTTCGAGGTCAATATTTCCGGTTCCAAGGGTTTGAACAGGTAATCCACCGCACCCAGAGAATAACCTTTAAACACGTGGGTGTCATTACTGCTGAATGCTGTGATAAAAATAATCGGAGTCGCTCGCGATCGATCTCTAGAGCGAATCAATGTTGCTGTCTCAAATCCATCCATTCCCGGCATCTGCACATCAAGCAAAATTACTGCAAAATCTTCATTAAGCAGACATCTCAGAGCCTCCGCGCCCGAATTAGCTTGTACTAGATGATAAGAGGGGCTGTTGAGAATAGCTTCGAGAGCTACCAAATTTTCTGGGCGATCGTCAACTAAAAGGACATTTACTCGATGGGGGGACTGCAGATTCATAATTTTTTTAATCTTTAATTCTTAGCAAATTGACTAAACAGGGAGCGATTTTAGAGAGGGGTAAAATCCAGTCTACTTCAACATTTGCGATCGCCGACGCTGGCATGGCCGGGCATAGAGCTGAAGCCGGTTCCTCCACAAATGTCAATCCTCCCTCAGCTTTAATTTTTGCCAGCCCTTTACTGCCATCCGAATTAGCTCCCGTTAAAATTATGCCGATAACTTTCTCCCCAAAGGCATCCGCAGCAGACTCAAACAGCACATCGATTGAGGGCCGCGCGTAGCTGACAGGACCCTCAGTTGATAGTGCAAATTTAGGAGTTCCGCGATAGGGGATTGGGAATTTTGAATTGTGGATTGACTCCACTGCCACGCTCCCCCCTTCTGTAAAGTCGTTTTCATACAGGCTAAACTCCTCGTCAGAGGGCGATTCTATTAGCAAATGATAGTCAGCAGGAGCAAAGTAAACCCGTCCAGGTACGATCTCCTCTTTGTCTTGGGCCTCTGTGATTTGCAGAGAGCATTGCTGTTGTAAAACATCAGTAAGCCTATTCTGAGAACTCTTATGGCGGTGTTGGACAATAACTACAGGCAAAGGAAAGCTTTGTGGCAAATCTGCCAGCAGCACAGTCAGAGCCTGTAGCCCTCCCAAAGACGTGCCAACAACCACTATTTCAAAATTTTTTTTATTTAATTCTCCGGTAGAGTTTATCACTACTTTCAATGGGTTCATAGTATTTTTCATAAGGTGTAAAAGTTAGAGACTCCTGATGTCCTAGTCCTAAAACCCCAAACATTCCCAGGCTCTCATAAAAAAGCTTGTGTACCCGCTCTTGGAGGTGTGGATTGAAATAAATCATCACATTACGGCATAAAATAACATTAAATTCATTAAAAGAGTTATCCGTTGCTAAGTTGTGGTGAGCAAACACAATATTATCTTTAAGGGAAGAGCGAAAAATCGCATTTTCATAGGCAGCAGTGTAATACTCAGAAAACGCTTTCTTGCCCCCCGCTTGGTGGTAGAGTTGCGTATATTCTTGCATTTGTTTCAGCGGAAATATCCCTGTTTTGGCTGTTTTTAAAACTAATTCATTCATGTCCGTAGCGTAAATCCGACAACGGTCGTACAGTCCTTCTTCTTGCAGCAAGATTGCCATAGAATAGACTTCTTCTCCCGTTGAACATCCAGCGTGCCAAATCCGAATAAAAGGATAAGTACGCAGCAGCGGCACCACTTTATTTCTGAAACTAATGTAAAAGCTGGGATCGCGAAACATCGCCGTTACATTGACAGAAATGTCCAGCAGTAAACGGTCTAGATAAGCAGGATTGTGCAGTACCTTTTCCTGAAGTGCCGAGACAGTGGTGAGCCGTTCCGAGCGAATAGTGTTCCAAATACGGCGCTTGAGAGAGGCAAGAGCATAATTGCGAAAATCAAATCCGTAATAGCGAAACATTCCCTCTAGTAGGAGTTGAATTTCGATTGTTTCAAGTTCATGGCTTTCGGACATTTTTAATTACTAATTGGTTATTGGGCATTGTTGACTGTTGACTGTTGACTGTTGACTGTTGACTGTTGACTGATGACTGATGACTGATGACTGTTGACTGTTGACTGTTGACTGCTGACTGTTGACAACTAATAACTAAAAACTGCCAACAGTCAACTGCCAACTGACAACTTACTTCCATTATCGATAAAGCCAGACACGCAGCAGCGAGAGCAACTGTTCCGTATCAACAGGTTTGGTAATGTAGTCAGACGCACCAGCTTCGATACATTTTTCCCGATCGCCCTTCATAGCTTTCGCAGTCAGAGCAATCATTGGCAAGGAAGCAAATTGAGGCATATTACGAATTGCTTGCATGGTTTCGTAACCGTCCATCTCTGGCATCATCACGTCCATCAACACAATATTTATCTCAGGCGTATTTTGCAATTTAGCAATACCCTCTCTGCCATTCTCAGCATACACAACTTCCATTTTATGGCGCTCCAGCATACTTGTGAGGGCGAAAATATTCCGCATATCGTCGTCAACAATCAAGACTGTTTTGCCAGCCAGCGTCGAATCTGTCTGATACAATTGCTCTAGCATTTGGCGCTTGGGTTCGGGCAAATTTGCTTGCACTCGGTGCAAAAACAAAGCTGTTTCATCTAACAAACGTTCCGGCGATCGCACATCTTTAACAATGATTGTTTCGGCCATGCGCTTGAGTTGACTTTCTTCGGATCTTGTCAACTCTTTGCCCGTATAAATAATAAGCGGCAGACTTTTCAAAGTAGCCTCTTGCTTGATCTGCTCGATCAGTTCAAAACCAGTCATATCTGGTAGTCCCAAATCGAGTACAACGCAGTCAAAATGCCCCGATTTCAAAATTTCTAGCGCCTCTGCACCACTCCCCACAGCCGTTGTAGAAACATCGTGATTACCGATTAAATCCACAATGCTCAGACGCTGTGTTTCGTCGTCTTCCACGACTAGCAAATTCTTCACTGGCCGCTCCACAAACCCCTTAATATCAGTCAAAGCTTTGCTCAATGCTTCGCGACTGACAGGCTTTTGTAAGTAGGCGATCGCCCCTAACTGCAAACTGCGCTGCCGCCCTTCTTCAACTGATACGATGTGAACCGGAATGTGGCGCGTACTTGGGTCGTGCTTCAAGCGATCGAGCACTGTCCAGCCATCCATCACAGGCAAATTTAGATCCAGCATAATCGCAGTTGGCTTGAACTCTCGCGCCATCGCCAAACCGATATCGCTCCGCAAAGCCACCAAACCTTTAAAACCCTGTTCCTGCGCCATATCCAACAGAATTCGAGCGAAGTTTACATCATCTTCAATAATCAAAAGCACGCGATCGCCACTCTCAATATTTTCTCGATCATCAGAGATTAAAGGTGAGGGGTAAGGCGCGATCGGCAAGTGGAAATTCGGCAAAGGAAGTGCGGGAGGATTAGCAGGGGATAATTGAGGCGTTTGCTTGCCCATTCCCGATCCCGTATCATTATTGATTATTCGCGATTCTTGGTAAGTTTGTGGCAGATAAAGCGTGAACCTACTACCCTCACCAGGGCGACTTGTCAATTTAATTTCTCCACCTAACAAATTAGCGATTTCTCTACTAATTGACAAACCCAAACCCGTGCCCCCGTATTTGCGGCTAGTGCTACCATCTGCTTGTTGGAAAGCCTCAAAAATAACCCTGTGTTTTTCAGCAGAAATCCCAATCCCGGTATCGCTAACTGAGAAAGCCAAAACAGTAGGGGAACTCCTTAAACTTTGTATCTCTAAACTCCACCCTTCCCGCGCTACTTCGGCATGCAATTTCACCTCACCTCGCTCTGTAAACTTAAACGCATTAGAGAGGAGATTCTTCAAAACTTGTTGCAGCCGTTTAGCATCAGTATAGAGACCTTTTGGCAACCCAGCCTCAAGCTCTATTTTAAAACTCAACTTCTTATCCTGGGCGATTTGGCGGAAAGTGCGATCCAAATGATCTCGCAAGTCCGTAAACAACACTTGCTCTATTTCCACTGACATCGTGCCAGATTCAATCTTAGCGAGATCCAAGATGTCATTAATCAGCCCCAGCAAATCATTTCCCGCCGAGTAAATTGTGCGCGTGTATTCAACTTGCTTCTGAGTCAAATTGCCTTCAGTATTGTCAGAAAGCAATCGAGCCAGAATCAACAGCGAATTTAGCGGAGTTCGCAACTCGTGAGACATATTTGCCAGAAACTCCGACTTATACTTAGAAGTTAGAGCCAACTGTTCTGCTCTTTCTTCCAACAACCCCCTCGCCTGTTCGATATCTCGGTTTTTCCGCTCCACTTCCTTATTTTGCAGCGCTAGCAATTCCGCTTGTTCTTCTAGTTCTTCATTCGTTTGTTGCAACTCTTCCTGCTGACTCTTTAACAGTTCCTCAGATGCGCGGAGTGACTGCGCTTGTTGTTCCAGACGCTTGTTAGTTTCCGTTAGTTCTTTTTGCTGAGTTTGTAACTCTTCGGCCAAAGACTGTGACTGTTTCAGCAACTCTTCCGTCCGCATACTCGCCGCAATTGTATTTAAGACAATGGCGATACTTTCTGTAAGTTGGTCGAGGAAAGTCAAGTGTATTTCGCTGAATCGGCGGAACGAAGCTAACTCGATTACTGCCGTCACTTGTCCCTCAAATAGTACGGGTAAAACCACCACATTCAGCGGCGTAGATTCTCCCAGTCCCGAGCCAATTTTAACGTAGTTTTCCGGCACTTCTGTCAACAGTATGCGTTCCTTTTCCAGAGCGCACTGTCCTACCAAACCTTCGCCTAAATGGAATCGATTTCCTAACTGTTTGCGTTCGCGGTAGGCGTAGGTACTTAACAGTTTGAGAAACGGATCGTGTTCGACCGATTCCATCATGAAGAAGACGCCATGCTGAGCAGAAACCAACGGCGTCAATTCTGAGAGAATTAGTTTAGAAACTGTTTCTAAATCCCGCTGACCTTGTAGCATTCGAGTAAACTTAGCAAGGTTTGTTTTCAGCCAATCTTGCTCAGTATTTTTCTGCGTAGTCTCCCGGAGATTGGCGATCATCTGGTTAATGTTGTCCTTAACGATCGCAACTTCTCCTTCCGTGGCGACGGAAATTGACCTCGTTAAATCGCCTCTGGTAACAGCAATTGCCACTTCGGCGATCGCCCGCAACTGAGTAGTCAAATTCGCCGCCAATTCATTCACATTATCCGTCAAATCTCGCCACGTCCCCGCCGCGCCCGGAACCTTCGCCTGGCCGCCCAATTTCCCTTCAATTCCCACCTCCCGCGCCACGGTAGTAACTTGATCGGCAAACGTCGCCAGCGTATCAATCATCTCGTTAATCGTATCTGCCAGAGTCGCAATTTCTCCCTTAGCTTCCAGCATTAATTTGCGCTTCAAATCGCCATTTGCCACCGCCGTCACAACCTTAGCAATACCCCGCACTTGCGCTGTCAAATTCCCCGCCATCGAGTTTACATTGTCGGTTAAATCTTTCCAAGTTCCCGCAACTCCTTTCACCTCAGCTTGACCGCCCAATTTACCCTCAGTTCCCACCTCCCGCGCCACCCGCGTTACCTCAGATGCGAAGGAATTAAGCTGATCCACCATCACGTTAATAGTGTCTTTCAACTCCAGAATTTCGCCTTTGACATCGACGGTGATTTTCTTAGACAAATCGCCATTTGCCACCGCTTTCGTCACTTCCGCAATATTCCGCACCTGCGCCGTCAAATTCCCCGCCATCAAGTTTACGTTGTCGGTTAAATCTTTCCAAGTTCCCCCTACACCCCGCACGTAAGCTTGCACGCCTAATTTACCTTCCGTTCCCACTTCTCTCGCCACCCGCGTTACTTCAGATGCGAAGGAACTCAACTGATCCACCATGATGTTAATCGTGTTTTTCAGTTCGAGAATTTCACCTTTTACATCTACAGTAATTTTCTTCGACAAGTCGCCATTTGCCACCGCCGTTGTCACTTCGGCAATGTTACGCACTTGTGCTGTTAAATTCCCCGCCATTGAGTTAACTGAATCCGTTAAATCTTTCCAGGTTCCAGCAACTCCTTTAACTTCAGCTTGCACGCCTAACTTCCCTTCCGTTCCCACTTCCCTCGCAACCCTGGTTACTTCTGAAGCAAAGGAATTTAACTGATCCACCATCGTGTTGACGGTGTTTTTTAACTCCAGAATTTCACCTTTTACATCTACAGTAATTTTCTTCGACAAGTCGCCATTTGCCACAGCAGTAGTAACAGCCGCAATATTCCGTACTTGCTCTGTCAAACTACCCGCCATAAAATTAACTGAATCCGTTAAATCCTTCCAAGTTCCTGCTACGCCTCGGACATCCGCTTGACCGCCGAGTTTACCTTCGGAACCCACTTCCCTAGCAACCCTGGTTACTTCAGATGCAAAGGAATTAAGCTGATCCACCATCACGTTAATGGTGTTTTTCAGTTCTAAAATTTCGCCTTTAACCTGTACCGTAATTTTTTTAGATAAGTCACCGTTAGCAACAGCCGTCGTCACCTCAGCAATGTTGCGGACTTGTGCTGTTAAATTTCCGGCCATCGAGTTAACTGAATCCGTTAAATCTTTCCAGGTTCCTGCTACTTCCTGCACTTCAGCTTGCACGCCTAATTTCCCTTCGGTTCCCACTTCCCTAGCAACCCTGGTTACTTCAGATGCGAAGGAATTTAACTGGTCAACCATCGTGTTGACGGTGTTTTTGAGTTCGAGAATTTCCCCTTTAACATCTACTGTAATTTTCTTAGATAAATCGCCCTTTGCCACAGCGGTTGTCACTTCCGCGATGTTCCGCACTTGTGCTGTCAAACTGCCTGCCATGAAGTTAACGCTATCCGTTAAATCCTTCCAAGTTCCGGCAACTCCTTTCACCTCAGCTTGACCGCCGAGTTTGCCTTCGGAACCTACTTCTCTCGCCACCCGCGTTACCTCAGATGCGAAGGAATTTAACTGATCCACCATGATGTTAATCGTGTTTTTTAACTCCAGAATTTCACCTTTAACATCTACTGTAATTTTTTTAGATAAGTCACCATTTGCCACAGCCGTCGTCACGTCGGCAATGTTCCGTACTTGTGCCGTAAGATTGCCGGCCATGGAGTTAACTGAATCCGTTAAATCTTTCCAGGTTCCTGCAACTCCCCGCACTTCAGCTTGCACCCCTAATTTGCCTTCGGTTCCCACTTCTCTCGCCACCCGCGTTACTTCAGATGCGAAGGAACTCAACTGATCCACCATGATGTTAATCGTGTTTTTCAGTTCGAGAATTTCACCTTTTACATCTACGGTAATTTTCTTCGACAAGTCGCCATTTGCCACCGCCGTTGTCACTTCAGCAATGTTACGCACTTGTGCTGTTAAATTCCCCGCCATCGAGTTAACTGAATCCGTTAAATCTTTCCAAGTTCCAGCAACTCCTTTAACTTCAGCTTGCACGCCTAACTTCCCTTCGGTTCCCACTTCCCTAGCCACCCGCGTTACTTCCGACGCAAAGGAGCTCAATTGGTCTACCATTGTGTTAACAATTTGCGCTGTTTGGAGGAATTCTCCTTTGAGGGGTCTGTCTTCTATTTCTAAGGCGATAGTTTGCGATAAATCTCCTTTTGCTACGGCCCGAATTACTCTGGCGGTTTCAGAGGTTGGTTGCACTAAATCTGTAATTAGGGTATTGACAGAGTTTACGCTAGCTGCCCATGACCCCTCGGCGCTGCCGATGGTGGCCCGCTGGGCGATTTTGCCTTCTTTACCGACAACTGTGCCGATCCGCTCGAGTTCGGCCGCCATTCTCTCATTGAGATCGATAATGTCGTTCAGTTCGTCAGCAATTTTCCCCGCTAGACCGGTCTGGTCTATGGGCATCCGAACTGAAAAGTCCCCTTTTTTGACGGCCACTAAGGTTCTAAGTAACTGTTTGGCATAAGCATTATTGGAATTGGGGGCTGTTATCTGTGCAGTTGACATGGCCGTTACCTTTGACGAGTTTGGAGGGGAAGGGGGGAATATTTTTGAGATTATTGATATTATCCGACTAAAGCAGTGTCTGATTGCTTCTATCGAAAGATGGATGACAAATTGCTGTTTATCAGCTATTTTGTTATTGGTTATTTTATAGTGGTTCGCAGGCTCTTCTTAGTAACCAGTTAATTGTCGGGTGTCACGAACAAGCCCGAAAGCCTGTTCCACCCTGTTCTACAAAGAGTGAATTTTATTGTAGGGCGGGCAGGATGCCCGCCCTACAGATTACCAACTGCGATTATTTCCAATTTTGCCACGAACTATTGAAAATAGAAGTACCCGGAAATGCGATGGGATTGGCATTTTGTTGCAACCGCAACTGTAACACTTC
The DNA here is from genome assembly GCF_036705305.1 of Microcoleus sp. B3-D7. Lineage (NCBI taxonomy): Bacteria > Bacillati > Cyanobacteriota > Cyanophyceae > Oscillatoriales > Microcoleaceae > Microcoleus > Microcoleus sp. B3-D7. The sequence continues at coordinate 106,070 of NZ_JAUBUE010000011.1, forward strand.
CAAGTTTGGCTTGCGGGAGGGCAATTCGTCCACTAATTCATAAGGTAGAATCCCCTTTTCTAGGGAAAAAGCAGCCGTAACTCCCGCCGCCGCACCGGCAGACCATTCAAAAGAATGCACTCGATAAGCAGCCGCCGCTGTGTGGCTAACAGCAATACTTTTACCCGCTACTAACATATTGTCAATTTTCTGGGGAATCATTGCCCGCAGCGGAATTTGGAACGGATAAGCTTGCCCTTGAGCTTTGCGAGTGCCTTCGCGTTCGGTATTTCCCGGTGCTTCCGGCGGACTGTTGGTCATGCAGGGGTGAAAGTCGATCGCATAATGACCGATACCCACAGAATCAGGATAAATCGTAGCGCGCGATCGCGATTTTGTATCCTCAACAGATTGACTTCCTACAGCCAAAGCCGGCGCATTCAAACCACCCACAGCCAACCACAAACTCCGATACTCTTCCTCCGACAAATTCTGGCGATAAAAATCAGCCGTAAAGTCAGTGCGAGACATATCAACTTCCCACACCATAAAACCTTGAGGCTGATTGAAACTCGGCCGCCCAATAATGCGCCGGCCCTCCCGCATATAAGGATATTTAGAAAGTCCGTGCACCGTCCCCATCGGCGAATCCAACCCGCTCAAAAAACGATTGTTTGGATTAGGCTTTTTCACTCCATCTCCTAGCTGTGAGTCAGTAGTTCCTGTTACCAGCCAGTAGAAAAATCCTTTGGCATTTTCCTCTCCCTTTCGCAAAGTTTCGGTTCGCAAACCGCCCATCCATCCCCCCGGTTGCAGTTGACCTGCTTCTTCCAACTGCTCGCGAGAATAAATTAAATTATCCTGGGCAGAACCGGGACGATAGTCATTGCCCCAAGTCCAGTTTTGCATCGATATATCCCCCGGATAAATCGGGAATTGCTTCGGGTCTGAAGGTCGCTTTTCATCCGGTCTCATGCTCCTGATTTGGCGGTAGGTGAAAACTAAGGGAAAGCTCGCCAATCTCTGCAATTCGTAGCTGTAGTAAGGAGCGTATTGTTGATAAAAAGACGGCACTTGATGCTGCTGCGGTTCCTTCGTTGCCTGCATCGCAAAGGTGTAGGTAAAACCTTGAGTGCAGTAAGCGTCGCCGGTGGCGCTGGGAGAGGAAGGTTCGAGGGGGGAACGCGGGTCAATTCCGAGGCGGTAGGGAACATCGGCAAGTCCGATCAATTCGCCTGTTTCAGTGGCATCTACAACGTACCAATCAGCACCCCCTTGTAAAGGCGGGGAACTTGGGGAATCTCCGCCCCTTTTTTTGTTAGGGGGGTTCTGAGAGGCTTTAGAAATAAACCGAATAATAGTTTTGTTAAATCGCGGAGAATTTTCGTAGCGATAGGCATCTTCGATAGTTTGAGAAAGAGTTTCGGTGTTGAGTGGTGGCGTGTTGGCGGCGGGTTTGTGTTGAATGGCGATCGCACTTTTAATTTGTTGACCCCCAACCGCATTTCCCCCCACAGCAGGAGTAATTGCTAGTTCTTTAACAACCGTATTGGGAAACCATTTCAACGTGCCTTTGCCTTTTCTAGCGGCATCCTGCAAGATGTTAAATAGAATTTTGTGACCGTCGTAGGGCATGAAACACGAATAGCTAACCCAACAGCCTCCAGGATTTAGCCGCCCGTAATGTTCCTTGATCCGCCCCCGCAATTCGAGGTAGCCGCGGGGGTAAAATAAGAGCGATCGCTGAGTCTCTCTTTCATCGAGTGCGGAAGTTCCCTGGGAGGAAATTTGACCGCCTACCCAGTCAGTAATTTCAGTAAGGCAAACTGTGCGCCCCGCCAGCAAACCTTCGTAAGCGGTAGCAGCGCCTGCGAGCCCCCCGCCTGCTACTAGAATGTCGCAAGTTTCTGCATTGTCTGGATTGCGCGGAGGTGCGGCAAATACTGGCGAAATGCTCCCTATCGCGGAAACTATGCCGAGGGTGAGGCTAAGGATCGATCGACCTTTGAGCAAAAATAGATACTGTCGAAGTTTCATCAGAGATTGTGGAATTAATTTTGACATAGCGCGAAAAACACTCATGCCATCTAAATGTTTATTTTGCAGTATACTGGTATTTCGCGGTGTTGTCAGGGAAAACTTTTTTAGAGAAGAGGCATTAATACCAGCAACAACTATTGAACAGCCGGCTCTACCTTATGCTCAAAATTGTCAAAATTTTTAGGTCATTGATTCCTTTTGAGAGTTTAACAATTACCACCAGTTTAACTTTTTCGGAGGTTTTACGCAGGTTGGACGAAGTTGTTACTCCTCCCAAAGTTGTTAGAATAATTATACCCTTTGGGCCGCCACCTGCTAAACCCTATGAAGGAACGATTTCTGGCAAAACCTTCACAATCAATCGCATCATGATCGGTCGAAATTTATTGTTCCCAATTATACAAGCAGAAATACAGACTCAACAGTTCGGTTGTTCCATCAAAATTAGGATGACTTTACATAAAATAGTTATAGGAATTTTGATTCTTTGGCTGTGGACAACTGGCAGTATTGGAATGTTTGCTTTATTTGCTTGGTTGGTCGAACCCTCCGTGGGAGCAATATTTTTACCAATTTTAGGAATGTTTATTTTTGGCTGGCTTTTATGCTTGATTCCTTTTAAAATAGAAGCAAAAGCAGCTACAAAATTTTTGTCTATTCTGTTAACCTAAAGTAATTTGTAACGGCAATATTTTAGCTGTATTATTAAAAACAATTTAGGTTCATCGGCCGTCAGCGGCGGTAAAAAAACTCCAAATTTATGCGTCAAAATCAACTCAAACAAAAAATTAAACAAGGGGAAACAGTCCTCGGTTTATTTATGAACTGCGCTTATCCCGCATTCATGGAAATATGCGGTCACGCTGGATTCGATTTCGCCGTTATCGATATGGAACACGGCCCCCTGAACCCGCTTGCTGCTGAAGATTTGTGTCGCGCCGCCGACTGCACTGGAATTGCACCGATTATTCGCGTCCGCAAAAATGACGGGCCGCAAATTCAACGAGCTCTCGATATCGGCAGTGCAGGCGTTCAAGTACCTCAAATTGAAAGCAAAATTGATGCCGAAACCGCTGTCAAAAGCGCTAAATACAGTCCTCTGGGCACGCGAGGCCTTTCCTTCGCTACGCGGGCGGGACTTTACACCGCCGCAGGTACAAATATCACCGATCGACTCAACGAAGAATCCTTAGTTGTGATTCATGTCGAAGGCAAAGGTGGCATCGACAACCTGGCAGAAATTGTTACTGTGCCAGAGGTGGACGTGATTTTTCTAGGGCCTTACGATCTGTCACAGTCGATCGGCATTCCCGGCCAAGTCCGCGATCCCCGAGTCATCGACATGATGCAGGAGGCAGTGCAAACCATCCGCAAAGCAGGCAAAGCCGCGGGTACTTTTGCTGACAACCCCGAAATCGCCCAGCAGTGGATTGATGCTGGCGTTCAGTACGTCACACTTGGGGTCGATGTTGCCGTTTTCCTGCGGGCCTGTCAGTCGCTGGTGAAAGCGGTCAATCGATTTTAGATTTTAGATTTTGGATTTTGGATTAAAAGAAGAACAAGCCCCCGGATTCATCTTGCAAGCTTTACGATATCTTTGCAATTTTGGTAGTGTCTTTTACGACACTACCAAAAAACCTGCGCTAGAGTAGAAGCATACACCTCCTCAAGGCAAAATTAGGGAGGGGAGCAAGGCTTCAGGGAGTAAAATCTATGAAAACCGTATTAGAATCCATTCATTTGGATTATGCCTTCATGTTTACTTTCAAAAAAGTAAACTCGATTAAGCTAGAAGGTTTCAAGGAATTTTTTGACGATATGCCTGTCGATCCGTATGTGAAAGGTAAGTATCGTTCTAGAAGATTATCGCGGTTTACAGTCAACGGAGATGAGTTAGTTAAGTTACCTCACGGCTATTTGTTTCAAAGCAAAACATACAATCCGCTAGTGGGTGATATCAGGCGGGAATTTGCCGAATTGGACGATCGGCTAATCGCCCTCGATAATTTCAAACAGATGATTTTTGCTTTTTTCGATTCCTGCAAAATTCACCCGGAAGCTGAAATCGGCATCCATCAAATCAGGACGACTTGTTCGCCGCACAATTTCGGCAACCCCGCACCGGAAGGCATTCACCAAGACGGTACTGATTTTATCGGGATTTTCTCGGTTGACAGAACTAATATTGTAGGCGGGGAAACGCATTTGTACTTGGCTAAAAAAGAGAAGCCTGTTTTTAATAAAGTTCTGCAGCCAGGGGAATTGCTGTTAGTTAACGACCACGAGTTTTTCCACTTTACTACGCCGATTAAACCGGAATCTGAAGGGGTGGGAACCAGGGATGTCTTTGTGCTGACTTCTCCGAGTTTGCTTTGCGATTGAGGATACAGTCTTGGACGCATAACCTAATGAAGTAGGGTGCGTACTCCGCACCTTACTTCGATTACCGATTACTGGATCTCACAGAGCACCTTTTGGTTTCGCCCCCACCCATCTCGATCGAGGTTAATGCTTGGGAAAATCGATTCCTGAAATGGATATTCCTTCCATCTTCTGCATATATCGTCCTTGAGCAGCTACACATTCTGCCATTTTTTCAGCTTGTATGGGTTGACTCCTTGGATCGGGCGAGATACCTCTATACTCCCATGTACCGCGAATGTCGCCAGAGAATGCTTTTCCATTGTTTTTTAATACTAGCTCTGTGCCAGTTGCATCAATATAGTATTTGCCATTTTCCAAAGACACGCTGCTAATTGTGATAGATTCGACTCCTTTGTAGGGATTTGCAGGGCCATCGACGATCTTGATGCAGATTCTATTGTTTTGATGTGCAATCTCTCTACGGGAGTTATTGAACATTGTTCCTTGAGCGTAGTAAGCTCCTGTGGGGAGAATTGTAGAGCCCTGTTGATTACTTTGAGCAGAGGACAATGATGAGATTGACAGAAGGATAGAACTAACAATTAGTGTTTCGATCGCCAAAAATTTCATTTGCAACAAAACTCCATTAAAATTGTTTTTTCAGATTCTACACCATCGCAGATGCTCTATAAACTTCTCTAGAGTTCTTGCAAAAGTCAAATTCACCCCCCGCAAGTCCCCCCTTATTAAGGGGGGAAACAAGAATAATCTTGCCTCCTCCCCTGATTCAAGGGGAGGTTTGGGGTGAGGTGCTTTGTATTTTTGCAAGAGTTATAATCATGACTCAACTCCTTACTACAAACCTTTCGTTAGTAGTGAGGACTTTATTCGTCTTTCTGGCTTTTAGTCAATCATGACTAAAGTTCTTACTATAAACCTGCATATTTTCCTAAAAAACCAGGTTTATGCGTCTAGCAACTCACAGATAAATTTTATCGAAACTTCCGTTCAGACTCTTGAATTGGAACATCATTAATGCTAGCTTCACGTCTTCGCATTAACCCATTTTCTGCAAATTCCCACTGTTCATTACCATAGGCGCGATACCAGTAGCCAGAATCATCATGCCACTCATACTCGAAACGAACAGAAATCCGATTCTCTGTAAAACTCCACAGTTCTTTCTTTAAACGGTAATCTAATTCCTTTGCCCATTTTCGTCTTAAAAAAGCCTTGATTTCTTCCCGTCCGCTGAAGAATTCGGCACGGTTTCGCCACTGAGAATCTTCCGTATAAGCTAAGGCTACTCGTTCTGGATCGCGGGTATTCCAGGCATCTTCAGCAGCTTGAACTTTGGCTTTAGCTGTTTCCAACGTAAAGGGCGGTAGAGGAGGTTTAGTTTCCATCAGCTTTGTTTTTTGTGATTAAAAAAGATAAATTACGGGATGCTCGCGCTACAGAGAGAGTTTTGGGAATTTGATATCAATCCTCAGCATCGGGATCGATTCCCATTGCTCGCAGTCGATCGGCTAACTGGGTAACTTTTCGCTCTGCTTGTTCGGCTCTTTCCCGTTCTTGTTCAGCTCTTTCCCGTTCTTGCTCGGTTCTAGCCCGCTCAATTTCAACTTGTTCGGAGCCAGTTAACAGCAAATTCCCCTGCGAATCCCACCACCGTAGCCAAAGAAGTTCTTGATTTTGATAGCTTCCCTGCCACATTCCCAATTCTACATCTAGTACAGGAATGGGATAGTGACCGCGTTCGTTTGGCTCCATCCTTCGATACACAAAATCTATTAGGTGATAGACCTCTAAATTGCCCGTTCTCATTTCATAAATGCCGTAGTAAGGAATGCGGATAATTCTCTCGTACACCCAAAACTTACCCGGTTTAGTGCTGGTACCGTCAGCGGCCACAGTCAAGGGAGTACGATCGCGCTCTTCCTCTCCATTACCGCTAGCAAATTCTAAAGCAATGAACGGAGCCATGTGTTCTCGCCAAAGTACATAAGAACGGCGAAAACCATCGAGTGTTGCGGGTACATTCGGCACGTAAAACCAATCCGGTGCTTCTGCACCTCGCTCTGGCGGGTCAGTTTCTCGCCAGTAAATGCCGCAATCTTGCCCGATCGCATATTGTCCATCTGGATGCAGTCGCTCTACAACCGGCCCGATCGAATCTGTCAGAATGATGCTCTGGGGATGCTCCTGAAAATTTTTCACAAATGTACCGTCTTCGTCTGGCAGTTGGGTATGATCGGGGAATGCAGGAGGCAGACCTGTAGCAGTTATTATCTCATTCATAGTCTTTTCCGTGCAGTTATGGTTGATTGTACTGCGAAATTTTAAAGCAATCCGATTTGAAACTCTAGCTAATATTAACTAAACCCAGCTAACCACAGCGGAAGCATCAACAGCAACCCGACAGAAGTGATGGCGATGCTGCTAGCTAACAAATCGCGATCGAGCTCGTAGACTTCTGCTAAAATTAGCACCGAAAGAGCTGTGGGCGTTCCCGACATCAACACCAACACGAACCTCGGATCGCCACTCAATCCGAAATAACTAGCACCCAATCCGATCAACACCGGCACAATTACCACTTTTAACAGCGACGGGATTAAAGCCAGTTCAAAACTTTCCCATTTCTTAATAGACCTCAACCGGATGCCAACCAGCAGTAAAGCACTGGCAATTACCACCCAAACCGCAGTCTCCAATCCCGATTCCACTGTCTCGGGCAGGGGGATGTTTCTAGTATAAAAACCAATTAAAAATGCCCACAGAGCGGGAACTGTCAGCACGTCCCGGATCTGAGTCCACCAGTGATTTTTTTGCTCGGAGTTCCCAAAATAGCTAGCAATAAATACACCGAAACAATAAGTTCCAATAACATTGTTAGTGACGCTGTACAAGACAGCCCAGTTGGTGTTATCGGTGCTGATGATAGACGGGGTGATTGCTAATCCAACAAAGCCAGTATTCCCTAACATCCCAGCTAGGATAAAACTCCCTTCGCTCGATCGCTTCAGGGAATTAAAATTTAATAAAAATAAATTTACCAGAGAATTTTTGCCCTGAAAATAGGGCTTTTGGATGTGGGCCGCACTCAGCCTACGCAATAATACCCAAGTCAGCCAAGCAAAACTCGTACTCAGAAATAACACGAATATGGCGATCGCCGGCGTGAATCCCACAGCACCCGAAAAATCGCTCTGACGGGCTAAAACTAGAATTTGCAGCGGTATCCCAATCCAGAAAAGAAAGTGGCTCAGCAGCTTGGGAAAATCAACTGGGATGTACCGAAACAGCAGCAGTCCTAAGCCCGTCCAGATAACTAGAGGGGTATAAGCGTGAAATAAGGTTTCAATCATAAAAATTTAACTAGACAATTGGAAATGCCTCTATCTATTAATAGTAATCCTAAAATCCGTTTAAGAAATGCGAATTGTCGTTAGCGGAGCCCTCGAAGAGGATCGCACTTGCACGCTTTTTCGTCCTAGCGTGTTCGCAGCACTCCAGGCCCAAAAATTTCCGCCCAAATTCCCGCACCTTCCCGGGCACAATCCTCAGACTCACCGCCCCAAATGCTTGCAGCTTTTTGCCTTCAGATTCACAAAACCTTTTTTAATTTGACCAATGTGCGATCGAGTTATCTTGCTTTTTCCGAACAGACGTGGAACGTTTTCCTGCCGTTTCGCTCTAACGGAAATACGGCGATACTAAAGCTGCTAATGACTGGCACTCATTAATTCAATTTCAAAGCATTAACAGGCACCTCATCCCAAGAACTAACAGTCCGCAAGGTAGCAACCCAGCCCTGCTGTTTTTGCTCTGCCGTCAAATTCTTCTCAAAAGATTCGTGGCAATCCTTCGCTTGAGTCTCATCGCAACAAGCAATGCAAGAATAAAGAATGCCCGACGGATCGATTTGCTCGTTTACCCAAATAATCACGATCTACTCTCTCAATCAAAATCTACTGTTATTTAAATTTTCCTATATTTTTGCCAATTATCTACTCGGATTTACGCAACCCAAGATTTGAGGCGCTACAGATTTGTTGTAAGGTGCTTGTGGCGCACCCTACTGATTCGTTGTAAGGTGCGCGGTACACACCTTGATTTCTTAGTCTCAAGCGAGAGAGACGAAAATTTTTGTAGGATCAATTGCAATCGCCCAGTCTTATCAAGGGGTTTTTACACTTGTTTGGATGCCAAAGTTGCCAAAGACTCGCCCGCAACCCGGCAAATCCGCCAGTCGGGCATCACATCAGCACCAATACCCTTGTAAAATCCGATCGCCAATTCATTCCAATCCAAAACGCTCCATTCCAAACGCCCGCAGCCCCTTTCAACCGTCAACTGCGCTAAATAAACTATCAAAGATTTGCCAATTCCCCGCCCTCGAAACTCAGGGAGCACAAACAAATCTTCCAAATAAATTCCCGGCTGAGTCAAAAAAGTAGAATAATTGTAAAAAAACAGCGCCCAGCCCACAACTCGATTTTCGCACTCGGCTAAAATCGCTTCAGCAAAAGGTCGATCGCCAAACAAATGATGCTCCAAATCAACGGCATTGCCAGTAACGGCATGAGATAATTTTTCGTACTCAGCTAAAGCTTTAATCAAATCAAACAGCACCGGCACGTCGGCGCGGGTAGCTGGACGCAAAATTACCTCAGAAGACATAAATAAGTAAGTAGTCAGCGACAATCAACAATTAAAAATACCACATTAAGACATTTTTAATTTGTAATTTTTTATTAATTTTTTCCACCTTGAACCAGCATATTTTCGATAGCCTCGGAGTGCCACCCCACAATAATTTTAAGATTTTTCAAAATGCCAACTCAATTTTTTTTGCTTATTTCAACCAGCCCTTCAATCGTTCCGTCACTTGAGGGCGGCGCAGCTTTCGCATTGCCTTATTTTGAATTTGACGGACTCGTTCGCGGGACAAATTGAACAAACTGCTGACCTCTTCTAAAGTGTAAGGTTCGCCGGTCAGCAAACCGTAACGCATAGCAACAATCTCTTTTTCCCGCTCAGTCAAAATACTGTCCAACACCTCCAAAATATCTTGGCGCATCATCATCTCATTCATCTGAGCTTCGGGAGATTGCGTCGCGTTATCTTCGAGAACATCCAAAAGTTCCGAACTTTCTTCGGAACCGATGCGGTGGTTGAGAGACAAAGATTGCCGACGTACTTGCTGGAGGTAACGAAGCTGTTCGCAAGTAACTTGCATTTCTCTAGCAAGTTCAGTTTCACTTGGATTGCGTTGAAGAGAACGCTTCAAATCTCGATAAACTTTTTTGAGTTTATTTAACTGTTCGACAATGTGAACAGGCAAGCGAATCGTCCGCCCTTGATTGGCAATTGTCCGGGTAATTCCTTGGCGAATCCACCAATAGGCATAAGTAGAAAACTTGTAACCCTTCTCCGGATCGAACTTTTCGGCTGCCCGATTCAAACCCAAAGCTCCTTCCTGAATTAAATCGAGAAAAGGCACGCCCCGATTAAGATAGCGTTTGGCAATCGAAACCACCAAGCGCAAATTCGAGCTGATCATTTTCCGTTTCGCCGACTGGCACTGGTGGCGAAGCTGTTGCAGTTGAGTTTCGCTTATCCCCAAAGCCGTTGCGAGTTCAGCTTTTGTCGGCACTCTGTCCAATTCCTGCTGCAAACGCTGTTCTAGTTCATCCAGGGCTACCAATTCTTGAACGCGGCGCGCCAACTCTACTTCTTCGGCTGCTGTTAGTAGAGGATACCGAGCCATTTCCTTGAACAAAGCTCCCACTGGATCGTCGGCAGACCAGTTGTTGTATGCTGACGACCGAGCTACCGTCGGACGATCGATCTCAGTGTCTTCATCTTGTGCGATCGCGAATGAGGCTTCGGGTGCCACCGCAAAACTGCCTAGGTCAGATTCTGCCATATCGTGCTTGGTGTCGGTGGAATGATTTGAAAAGTATCCCTTAACTTTAACCAATTTAACCGGAAATTTCCGAAATCCATTTAGAAGCTCGTGACAGAAATTAGATGGCCCCAATTTTATACCTTTCTATTGAGTTCGAGCCAGTAAAGGAGCTGCCTGCAATAATTGCTGAGTATAAGGGTGCTGCGGATTAGTAAAAATATCCCTAGTCTTACCGATTTCAACAATTTTTCCAGCATTCATTACCGCAATGCGATCGCAAAAAAATCTCGCCACCCACAAATCGTGCGTAATAAACAGATAAGTCAAATTAAATTCTTGCTTCAACTCCAACATCAGCTCTAAAACTTGAGTCTGCACGCTGGCATCCAGCATACTCACAGGTTCGTCGCAAATTATCAGTTGCGGCCGAGTAATCAAAGCGCGGGCGATCGAAACTCGCTGCTGTTGTCCTCCTGACAATTCCCCCGGATAGCGGCGAAAGAAATCCTCCCCTGGAGTTAAACCCACCCGCTCTAACATTTGGATTACTTGTTTTTTAGCTTCGCTGCCATTAGCTAATTTGTGAATAAACAAAGGGTCAGCAATACTTTGCCCGACAGTCATCATCGGATTCAGGCAAGCGTGGGGGTCTTGAAAGATCATTTGCATTTCGCGGCGGTGCTTCCTCACAGCATCGCGGTTCAGGGCAGTTATATCTATTCCTTGAAATACAACTTTGCCGCCCGTCGCGGTAATTAGCTGCAAAATCGTGCGTGACAAGGTACTTTTGCCGCAGCCGGACTCCCCCACCAGCCCTAGAATTTCTCCCCGTTGTAGCTCTAAACTAACGCCGTCTACTGCTTTAATTACCTGGCGATTCCTGGAAAACAACTGATCCAATAAATTGCTTTCTAAACTGTAGTGTTGCTGCAAATTCGTTACGGTCAAAAGAGGCGAATTTGTTAAGTTTGCAGTAACGGCTTCAGTCCTGATTTCCTCGAATGCTAACCCTTTTTCAGAATCGGCTTGAATGTGCAAAGCTGCTTTGAGGAGCGATCGAGTATATTCGTGCTGGGGCTTTTCAAAAACGTTTTGCACCGGCCCTGTTTCTACGACTTTACCGCCGTACATCACCGCAATGCGATCGCAATACTCAGCCACCATCGCCAAATCGTGAGAAATCAACAAAATAGCCGTTCCCCGTTCCTCGCAAAGTCTGGTTAATTCCTGCAAAATCTGGGCGGCTACAGTTACGTCCAAACTTGTAGTCGGTTCGTCTGCCACAATTAATTTGGGATCGAGCAAAAGAGCCAAAGCAATTGCTACTCTTTGCCGCATTCCGCCGCTAAATTCGTGGGGAAATTGCGACCAGCGAGACGCGGGAATTTTCACAGCTTCCAGAGTTTCTATTGCCCGTTTCTTAGCTTGCTTGCGATCCAAATTCGGTCTGTGAGCTTGCAAAGTCTCGATGCAATGTTCTCCTACAGTCATCAAAGGATCGAGACGAGTCATCGGATCTTGAAAAATCAATGCTACAGCTTCGCCCCGAAACCGTCTCAGCCGCGAAGCATTCATATCAAACACCGACTCTCCAGCAAAACTAACTCGCCCCTCAATCAGCGTTGAATCCGGCAGCAACCGCATCGCCGCCCTTCCCAAAGTTGACTTACCGCACCCAGACTCCCCAACTAATCCGAGCTTTTCCCCCGGTTTCAGCGTCAGGGAAACCCCGTCAACGGCCCAACCAGATTGGCCTCGCCGCTGAGGATAAGCTACTCGCAGATTGTCAACGGAAAATAGAGAAGAGTCATTAGTCATTAGTCATTTGTCCTTAGTCTGTTGTCTGTTGTCTGTTGACGGTTAACTGTTGTCTTTTGTCTGTTGTCTTTTGTCTGTTGTCTTTTGTTATTTATCAATATAGTGGCGGTTAGTTGTTAGTTATTAGTAGGGTTCAGGACTTATTAGTTATTGGCCAGAGACCGATATGCTATTTGTAAATACCAATATAAATTGCTACAAACAAAGATTTTATCACTACATCATTAACCGACCAACCGCTTACTAACAACAGTCAACAGTCAACCGTTAACAGTCAACCGTCAACTATGCTGTTTGTAAATACCAATAGAAATTGCTACAAACAAAGATTTTATCACTACATCATTAACCGACCAACCGTTTACTAACACCAGTCAACAGTCAACCGTTAACAGTCAACAGTCAACTGTCAACAGCCAACTGACTAAATTTCCTTTCGCTTCAACTCAGCTCTCCGCAGTATGTAAGTAGCCGCACAATCTGCGTGAGGATGGTCTGCTAAAACTTCCGCCAGTTCCAACACATATCCGGCGATATCCGGCCCCAGCTTCTCAGTCAGCACTTGACGTTCCCGAGAGGCGAGTTCTTGCACGCGCGCCTTAGCTTGCCAATTCGGAGAAAACATCTTGTCAATCTCGGTGTGGAATCCCAGACTTTCGAGAATGTCCCACTCGCCGTTATCGCACCAAATGCCCCCGCACAACATACAGCGCTCTATGTAAAAGGGGACTCTGCTGAAGGGAACTTTCGCCCGTGACAGATAGTGACCGTCTTCGGGACACAGCGCTGCTTTGCTGTCGTAGACAGACGGTGTGAATTCTATGCCGAGAGTCCCAGTCGCATCAGGCTTCTCGGATTTGTTGTACCACTGGCTCTGTTCTTTTTGCCAAGCTTCGTATTCTCTGCCTGGAATCCAGATACCGTAACAGTTGGGACACCACTGCACTGACATACTGCCGGCTAAGGTGCCGCCTTCTAAGTTGGGATGTTTACATTTTGGACATTCCACCGCTTTATTTCTCCTTGCCTTCTTAATTCCCTGTTAATTCAATTATTAATTCTGTATCTGGGCGGGCCCTGAAGAACCAGAATTTTTTTGTAGCAGCGCGCCACAGTAGCCAATTAGCGTGTTGAGCCGCGCGATCGCCGCAGTTTGCCTCGCCTTTGCTGTCGCTGGCTGGCGCGACGCTTGCAAAAACGTGACATCTGTCCCCAACAACCGCAGTTGCTTGTGAATTTCCGTCAAATAGGACTGCTCTGGGGGTGTTTCTGAGGCGTCTAACTCATCGCTTTCGGCTCTCATAATTTGGTTTCCGAAAAATTGTTGCACTTTTCTGTATTCGATCGCCAGCGCGGCCCCATCCAGATTATCCTGTGCAGCAGTTCTTTGTAGTTGTTCTAGTGCTTGCTGTAATTCTTGGTAGCACTGGCGGCGGTCTTCGGACAATATCATGATTTTGTAAACAAATTTGTATTTATAATCAAAGTAGATACTTACTTAAGTTTGCTCATATGGAGGGAAGCCGTGCGTTTTTGGAGCAATTCCCTGTTTTGTGAGAACTTTTTTTGATTTGTTTCCCTGGCTCTACCCTTCTGGCTGCTGCTTTTAGTTTAGCGTTGCCGGTAAATGCCGATCCCCCCGCAACCTCAACTGCTACCGCCAAAATATGCTTATTTTACCCGATTTTCCCCGAGCGACAGACTGCGGCGGCGGCAGCGGTGTCACTATATTTTCCTACCTACGAGGGGGGGCGACTCGGGATTACATAGGTATAGTTTGAGAAAAATCGACTATTTTTTTGAATTGCAAATTGTGGCATTCAATTAGTTTAGTATAGCTAAACACATAATTTCGGCAATTCAACCGGAAACCGGCTTTTAACCATTTGTATTTCTAAGTTTTAAAGGTGTACCCCATGAACGCGAACACTCTGACTCCCTCTCCTTCGATCGATCCTGCTGTAGTTCCCGACTGGCTGCAAGAATGCCTGAATACTCGATCGCAGCCTGATGGGGACCCTAACCCGAATTGCTCGACTGACGACAGCTTAATTTGTCGGGCCTTTGAATTTGCCCGCGACTTGCACGAAGGACAGTACCGCAAATCTGGAGAACCTTACATTTGCCATCCGGTAGCTGTCGCTGGAATACTGCGGTATATGGGCGGCAACAACGTCATGATTGCCGCCGGCTTCCTCCACGACATTGTTGAAGATACAGATATTACTCTCGAAGAAATAGAACAGCGGTTCGGCGCCGAAGTGCGACAGTTGGTTGAAGGTGTCACCAAGCTTTCTAAGTTTAATTTTTCCAGCAAAACAGAGCGCCTTGCGGAAAATTTCCGCCGAATGTTCCTAGCAATGGCTAAAGATATTCGCGTCATTGTCGTCAAACTGGCAGATCGGCTGCACAACATGAGGACTTTGGAGCATTTGTCCGAAGAAAAGCAGCGCAGTATTGCCCTAGAAACCCGAGATATTTTTGCTCCCCTAGCGAACCGTTTGGGTATTGGCCGCTTTAAGTGGGAATTGGAAGATTTAGCGTTTAAATACCTGGAACCCGAAGCTTACCGCGAAATTCAAGAATTGGTGGCAGAGAAGCGGGCCGATCGAGAAACTCAACTCGCAGAAGTCACAGATAGTTTGCGAGAAAGGCTTGACAATTTAGGCATTAAATGCTATGAAGTTAGCGGTCGTCCCAAACATTTGTACGGGATTTACGGGAAGATGCAGCGCCGCCAAAAAGGGTTTAAGCAAGTGTACGATATTGCGGCGGTGCGGATCATAGTAGAAACCAATGATGACTGTTATCGGGCTTTGGCGATCGTCCACGATTCTTTCCGCCCGATTCCCGGCCGCTTTAAAGATTATATCGGTTTACCAAAAGCCAACCGCTACCAATCTTTGCACACCGGAGTAATCGGAACCAGCGGCCGCCCCATCGAAGTGCAAATCCGCACCGTAGCAATGCACCACATTGCAGAATACGGCATTGCCGCGCACTGGAAATACAAAGAAACTGGCGGTTCTAACACAACAGTCACCGGCGACGACGAGAAATTTACTTGGCTGCGACAACTCCTAGAATGGCAAAGCGACCTCAAAGACGATCGCGAATATTTACAAAGCATAAAGGACAACTTATTCGACGAAGATATTTACGTGTTTACTCCTAACGGAGACGTAATTGCTCTCAATAGCGGATCAACTCCCGTAGATTTTGCTTACCGTATTCACACAGAAATTGGCAATCACTGCACAGGTGCCAGAGTCAACGGGCGAATGGTAACACTAGACAAGGTTTTAAAGAACGGCGATATTGTAGAAATCTTGACCCAAAAAAATGGTCATCCGAGTTCCGACTGGCTGAATTTTGTCAAGACAAACGGAGCCAAAAACCGAATTCGGCAATGGTTGAAGCGATCGCACCGAGATGAAAATCTCGCTCGCGGCCGGGAATTGCTGGAAAAAGAATTAGGTAAAAATGGCTTGGAATCTTTGCTAAAATCTGAGCCCATGCAATCGGTGGCTCAGCGCTGCAACTACCACAGCGTCGAAGATTTAATCGCCGGTTTGGGCTACGGCGAAGTCACCCTAAATCTCGTAGTAAATCGACTGCGAGATTTAGTAAAAGTGCAGCAAAAAATTGAAGCTGCTCCCGCAGGAACCCACGAAGTGCCCCAGCTAATACCTGCATCGACGGCACCGAAACCAGTACCTAGTTCGTCTCCGAGCAAATCGCCGATCGCAGGTGTAGAGGGATTGCTCTACCATTTATCCGGCTGTTGCTGTCCGATTCCTGGGGAATCAATTATTGGAGTTGTGACTCGCACTCGCGGAATTTCGATTCACCGGCAAGGCTGTTCAAATGTTGAGAGCGTACCAGGCGATCGCTTGGTTCCTGTGAGTTGGAATTCCAGCAACCGCAATGAATCTCGACCCAACACTTATCCGGTTAACATTCAAATTGAAGCCCTCGATAGAGTGGGAGTTCTCAACGATGTGTTATCGCATTTGAAGGACAACCAAGTAAACGTCCGCAGCGCTCAAGTCAAAACATATCCCGGATTGCCCGCATTAATTGACTTGTGCATGGATATCCAGGATAAACAACAGTTCGAGCGGACTTGTATGCAAATTAAAAAGATGAGCGATATTTTGAATTTGCGCAGGCTGAGTGAAGTGAATTAGCCATTTAATTGAGCGGCTGCTGCGGGAAGTTGGTAAGTAGTAATTGACAATAAACTTTTTTATTTAAACTCTTAACAATTCCCCAAGTAGCCGCAGTCTGTTGTTAGCCAGCAGTAAAAATAATTTACGCGAAATAAGTTAAAGCATGGATGACAGTCAGTTAAAAACTCTCCTCAAAAAAATTGCATCTGATCGAGTAGAGCGCAAGGCCTCAACATCCGATAAAGGTAAACTTCGTCAGGTTATAGAACCCATTTGAGATCTTTTGATGATCCCAGCAGCAGGTGATCGACTCACAGTAGGCGATCGGCTCACAGCGGGCGATGGACTCACAGCCGGCGATCTACTCGTAGCGGGCGTGAGGCTCATAGCAGTCGATTGCCTGCTGTGAGCTGTTTGTTGAGATTTTGGGGTTAAAGCTTAGCCTGGAAAGGTTTTCAAGTTGGTTGTCCCCGCTGAGGCTCGTTGATGTAAAATTACCATCAAAACACTCTATCGGGCGATGCCGTACTCTACTAATCTCACAGATGCTGAATGGGAAGTTTTGTCACCCTTACTCTCTCAAATTTTGCCGCTAAAAAAGAAAACTCGACCCCCTAACTGGACTCAAAGAGAAATTTTAAATGGCATCTTCTATCAACTCAAGAATGGTTGCAATTGGGCAGACCTATCAAAAGATTTACCTCCCTACTCAACCGTATATTGGCATTACAAACCGTGGCGCTCTCAAGGTGTGCTTGAAGAGTTGATGAGGGTCTTACATTCAAAGCGTCCGATTGCAAGTAAAAAAAAACCGAAGTGGACTACATTGATGATAATCGATTCACAGGCAGTTAAAAATACCTGTAATGCCAGTATTGCATCGCTCATGTTATTGTTTTTACAAATCAACCAATGGTATTAAAAGACATCTAGCGGTTGATACGCTTGGGTTTCCATTTTTTACTCACTGCACGAAAGCTAGCTTATCAGATGATGCAGGTTTAATTGAAATGTTAAGCAAAAACATCAATTATTTCAAGTCTAAACCCGTTAATGTTCCCAAAATCACTATCTTGCTAGACCACGGATATCACCCCGACCATTTGACTGCTGAGTTAAATAAAATTTACCCACAAATTCTCACCAAAATTAAGTTTGAACTCTCGGAAAAACCCTCAAAAAAACACAAAGGAGAAAGAGGACAATCGGGATTTGTGCCAGTTAAAGCGAGGTGAGTCATCGAGCGCTCCAATTCTTGGATGGAAAGGTGTAAAATTCTCATCAAAAACTTCGAGAGAACCTTAGATAATGCAACTGCCAAGATGAATCTTTGTTGTATTAGGTTGATGATTAAGAGGCTAGCTTCCTAGATATCAAATGGGTTCTATAGCATTTCTTAGAAAGATGAGGTATAATATAACTGACTTAAACGGAGTGAAAAATAGAGAACTTCAAAATGTTATACAGCTCTAATTAAATGGGTCGCTCTTCGAGCAGTAGTCCCTCGACCCGCAGCAGTCACTAGAATGACAACTATTTCAAATTTTAGCAAGGATCACGCATTAGTAAAAATGAAAACTTATTCGATTGATTTTAGAGAAAAAATAATGGATGTGTACCATAATGAACCGCTGTCACAAAGAGCAATAGCTAACCGTTTTTGTGTAGCCCTAAGTTTTGTCCAAAAATTGGTTAAACAGTATCGTGACACCCTTGCATATTGCTCCTCGCACTGAGCGATGTGGAGTCAAATTAAAACTGAATGCAGAACAACTGCTAATCGAGAGCGGAATTGATTGAAGCAAACAATGATGCAACTCTAGAAGAACTCCGTTATTTACTGTACCAAAAAATTGGTTTTACCATCAGCGTAGCAACGATGGGAAGAATGGCAAAACTCTTAAACATGACGCAAGAAAAAAAAACTCTTTTCCCGTCAGACAAAGGTACTGACAGGGTTCAGAACCTGCGATACGAGTTCTGGCAAAAAATTAGAGAAGTTTGTTTCAAAGACTTAATATTCATTGATGAATGTGGAGTAAACTTGGCAATGGTTAGGTTATATGCAAGGGAGGCTAAAAGGTTCAAGAGCCAAGGGATCAAAACCGAATAAACGCGGAAGAAATGTCTCAAGAATTGGATCTATATCGGTCAACGAAATCTTAACATCAGTTAATTTAATAGGTACAACTTATGGAATTACATTTGAGGCTTTTATTATCCGAAAATTAGTGCCAAAGTTATGGAAAGCGGTTTGTGTAGTAATGGATAATTGTACTATTCATACCGGAGAAGAAGTAGAAAAAGCCATCTAAAAAAAGCGGCAAAATTAATATACTTGTCGCCCTATTCGCCGGACTTCTCCCCAATAAAAAAAATGATGGTCACAACTTAAAAATATTCTCCGTTCTATCAAGACGACTAATTATCAAGAGTTAGGAAAAGCACTCTTGGTTTGCGTTTAATGAAGTTATACCAATTTTACATGAAGTTGCATAGAATAAAGATACTGTTGAGAGGTGATGAGTTATGGCACGTCAACTGATGGTGGCGATCGCAGAAAGTGCAGAGAGTTTGGAGCAACAACTAAAAAACAGTCGTACCGCCAGTCAGAAAGAACGGTTGCAAATGTTGTGGTGGCTAAAAACTGGACAAATCACTCAGCATCAAATCCTGGCCAAACGTCTGGGACGTGATGGTTCAACGGTAACTCGGTGGTTGCAAAAGTATCGTCAGGGAGGATTGTCCGAATTGTTGGCAGTCAAGAGTGCACCCGGAAAATTGCCCCACTTGAGTCCAGAGGCTCTTGCCGGATTACAAAAAAGACTGGAACAGCCACCAGGCTTCAAAAGTTACGGAGAAATCGTGGAGTGGCTCAATGAGACTTATCAACTGAACCTGACATACCCCACAGTCTATCATTGGGTACACTATCGACTTAAAGCTAAATTAAAAGTGCCACGCCCCAAAAGCGGGAAGCAAGAACCCAATGCCGATCAGCGTTTAAAAAAAACATCGCCCCAGCCCTGTTGACCTATCAACGCTTGTTTGGAAAGGGACAACGGCTGCGTTACTTGTGTCAAGACGAGACCCGCTTGGGACTTAAAACAGAAACAGGGAAAGTGATTATGGCGTTTGGAGTGAAACCTTACGCACCGGTACTCTGGAAACGTGACAATTTTTGGCTCTACGGGGTGGTCGAACCTTTGAGCGGCTGGCATTTTTGTCAAGAATACGATCGCCTCAATACTCAAAGATTTCAGGAGTTTATTGATGCCCTCTCACATCAACTGGGAGATGACATCGCACTTATTCAACTTGACCAGGCGGGGGCTCATGTGACCAGTGCTCTGCACTGGCCTGATAACTTGATTCCCGTTTGTCAACCAGCCCATAGCCCTGAACTCAATCCCATTGAACGAGTGTGGCAATTTATCAAACAACAATTCAAGGGAGAAGTGTTTCTGACTCTTAAGGAATTGCGCGAACGACTGGATCAGGTTCTGCAACAAATCACACCTGAAGAAATGAGTTCACTATCTTCTTACACTTTCATTCTGGAAGCTTTATTCTATGCAGCTTCATATTAAATTGGTATTACATCAGAAAATATTTGGAATTGGTTTCCTCACTGCTGTTATTGTACCTCATCTTTATCATAAAGGCTCTACATGGAATAAGCTGTATTTTTATGGGAACTCTTTTGGGGTGGCCTTCTAGCCCGCCCCAAAGGTAAAAACTAAATGCAGTACAGCTTAGTGAGGACTTCAGTCCGAGCAAGTTTTATGAGGACTGAAGTCCTCACTACCAAATTTATAACGGTTATTATACCGGAGATAATATTACAGATTACCTTTGATTCCGATCGCCGTGACAATAGTCCACGCATCCACCAACAGCAGCAGCAGCGTACATAAAAGTAAAATAAGATACATCCAAGGCTGCGACAAAGGGCGGACATCTCTAGTATCAATACCTGTTTTTGCTTCCACCAAACCGACTAATTTACCAAATCCAGCCACCCGCATTGGCAGCAAATAACCCTCTCCCGAATGACTCAAAAAATAATAAACTAAACCTCCTTGACCGGTCGATCGAGGTTTGAGAGCTTTTACCTCAGTCCAAGGTAGCGACCAACCCTTGCGAAACCAACGCGGAAACCAGTTGGGATATGTGACTTCAATCCCTTCCTCGCTCAAAATTACCCTTTCACTGAGCACGCCGTAGAGGCCCACAGCCCCGACAACAATTGCTGCCCAGAGTGCTGCAGGGGGAACGGGTGCTTGGGTTACTTCCGATAAAAACGGCAATGGAATTGTCAGGGCTGTGTACAAGCTCAACAGCGTGATTCTAATCAGGGGAGAAAGCCGGAATATCGCCGGCTCAAATACTGGGGCAGAAGATGGGGGAAATGCGATATGTTTTGCTGACATGGCTGAAATTCGAGAAGCTGTTTAATGATATTTTTGCACAGTTGTCGAACCCGCCAACCAAACTCAGGGAAATAGGAAAAACCGGACAATCTTTGCTGTCGGGAGTTTTGAGCTAAAATTCATTTCACAAACTTTGATTTTTAAGTGTTGAGTTTTTACCACTTTGCTGAAGTTGGAATTTTGAGCGCGGAGTTATCAATTAACTGACAATTTATAACTCAAAACTCACAACTCCGATTAATCAACGGCGGTTAGCGCCGGTACAGTCAAAGGTTCTGAGATTTCTCGGGATTTGGGGCGGCGGGCCATCGCTGTTCGATCGCCCTGAACTGCCTCTGGGGATCTGCTAGGATTGACGTTTGAATAGGGGCCTTCGTTAATCTGCAAGCGATCGCAAGGAATTTTATCCGACAAAATTGCACTGGCCATCATCCCGGTGTGAATTTCCAATGCTGCCGCCGGCATTGCTTCAAACACTAAGCGCTGTCCGGGAAACACCACTCGTTCAAAGTACCAGTTAGGAATGTTGGCGATGCGAGCAATCTGAATCTGACTGGTGGCGTTGACGTAGCAGCACAGAATCTTGCTGTCGGTGTCTGAGGGTACGGGGTCAAGAATTTGAGCCATAACTGCTGAGGGAGCCTTGCCTAAAAGTTTTAGTTATCTTCTCAGGCTAACACTACGCGATCCCAGCCTACTGTAAAGCCGACTACCAACTCTCTAACACATTAGAGACCGATCGTACATAAATTTAAATTTAACCGGATAAATATCGCCTTTTTGACTCCCCGCTGGGATTTGAAGTCAAAATACGCTGTATTGACTTAAAAATTAGCTTTTTTCTGCTGCTGTCGCCGATCGACATCAACAAGCTCGGCCTTAATCCCCATAGAAAAATTTAAGAATATTTAATGTCAAATTGCGAAAATTAGACAGATTGTAAAGTTATATTAAAAGAATATTAACATAGCGGAAAAAGTTCCACTTTAGGATATGGCAATCATGGAAAACCGAGAAAACCGAGTCCTGTACGTTCGCCTCCCTTGCAATCCTATTTTCCCGATCGGAGTTGTCTATCTTTCGGATCACGTACACAAGCTGTTTCCCGATGTGGAACAGCGCATTTTTGATTTAGGTGCCGTACCCCCCCTGGATTTCGCTAAAGCTTTAGATGCCAGCATAGACGAGTTTAAGCCGACTCTGCTGGTTTTCTCTTGGCGGGACATTCAAATTTACGCGCCCGTGGGCGGCAGGGGCGGCAACCCGCTGCAAAATGCCTTCGAGTTCTACTACGCCAAAAATCCGCTGATCAAGTTCCGGGGAGCCCTCGGAGGACTGCGTTTAGCCGCTTCTTACTACACCGAACTCTGGCGCAATTTGGGACTGATTAAGCGCGGATTGAAGCGGGCCCGGAAATACCGCCCCGAAGCTCGTGCAGTGGTCGGCGGCGGTGCTGTGAGCGTGTTTTACGAGCAGTTGGGCCGCAGTTTGCCGGCGGGAACTGTGGTTTCGGTGGGGGAAGGCGAAGCTTTGCTGGAGAAGTTGATTAAGGGCGAAGATTTGGCCGAGGAAAGATGTTATGTGGTGGGAGAAACCGTGCCGCGCGCGAAGCTAATTCACGAAAAGCCAGCCAACATCGAGAAAACTGCCTGCGATTATAACTACATCGAAACGATTTGGCCGGAATTTTCCTATTATCTACAAGATATGGACTTCTACGTCGGAGTCCAAACCAAACGCGGCTGTCCTCATAATTGCTGTTACTGCATTTATACGGTGATTGAAGGGAAGCAAGTGCGGATCAATCCGGCGGATGAGGTGGTGGCGGAGATGCGGCAATTGTACGATCGAGGTATCCGCAATTTCTGGTTTACCGACGCTCAATTTATCCCAGCACGCAAATTCATCGACGATGCAGTTGAATTATTGCAAAAAATCCTCGCCGCCGGCATGGACGACATACACTGGGCCGCTTACATCCGTGCGGACAATCTCACACCAGAATTGTGCGATTTGATGGTAAAAACGGGGATGAATTACTTTGAAATCGGCATCACCAGCGGTTCTCAGGAACTGGTTCGGAAAATGCGGATGGGCTACAACTTGCGAGTAGTTTTAGAGAATTGCCGCGATTTAAAAGCAGCAGGTTACAACGATGTGGTTTCAGTTAATTACTCGTTTAACGTCATTGACGAAACCTTTGAAACTATCCGGCAAACTATTGCTTATCACCGAGAATTAGAGCGAATTTTCGGAGCCGATAAAGTGGAACCCGCGATTTTCTTTATCGGCCTGCAGCCGCACACAATTTTGGAAGAATACGCCTTTAAACAGGAGATTCTGCAACCTGGTTACGATCCCATGAGTTTGATGCCTTGGACAGCGCGCAAATTGCTTTGGAATCCCGAGCCTTTGGGTTCGTTTTTCGGACAGATTTGTTTAGAAGCTTGGCAGCGGAATTCCAATGATTTCGGTCGCGAAGTGATGGCTATTTTGGAGGAAAAACTCGGCTGTGCGGATTTGGAAGAGGCATTAACCGCGCCTGTGGAAATCAAAGACAAACAGTTGGCAGCAGTTAATTAATTACCAGGTTCGCAGTCAGGACGACGGTTATTTAAAAAATGGGAAACGGGAGCAAAAATGTATCTTCTGTTTCCCTTTTTATTATTCACTAAATAGCTAACCGCAAATAAACATTACCTGTAACTGAGTCAGTTCGCGATCGCAGGGGAGGCGAGAAACCCGGTTTTTAGGAAAATCAAAGGTTTAGTAACGAGAAATATATGAAGAAACCCGGTTTCTCAGATCGGCGCGAACAAGTCATAAAATCTTAAAAATGTCATATATGCAAGAGATTGCTTTGAGTCGATCGCATTGACATACTTATGTATTTTCACTGGTGTAGGGTACAAAGGTCGCACCTTACTTAAACTGACAGTGTACCGTATTCCTGCACCTTTCACCTCTGATATTAAATATTATTAATATCCAGCAAAGATCGCTTAAGATGTAATTATATAGTTAAAACCAGGAGTGACAAGATGTTTTATAAAGATAGAGTTAAGGGCATTAAAGGAGTAGGTCTAGTTATGGCAGGCATTAGTGCGATTCCCTACCCTTCGGGAACCCCTACGGGGAACGGGATAGCTTCGCTTCACGGCTTTTTGACCGCCTCAGCAGAAGCAACTGCACTAAATCAACCGATTGGCAAAGTTCGGGCGATCGCACCCAACACTTTGGGCAATAATCAACCGCTGCAAATTGCTCAAGTTGAGGGATGTCCGAAGGCCCAAATGGTGCAATTTTTCGCAACGCCCAACTTTTCTATATACATTTGCAAAACCCAGGAAGGCGAGATTTTTTACCGCGGCCTCAGCAAAATAAATGGCAGCCAAATCAATGTCATGCAAGTAACGACAGGTGACGACGGAACTTATGAAGCGACTAACGGCAATATTATCTATTCGATTAACCCGCAACGCCTGCAAGTCCGCCAGAATGGCAAGGTAATCTTGACGGAAGCTGTCATCAAGTAACACTAACTGTTATTTAATGATAAATTAACTAAATTTAGGGTGTATTTTATTTAAGTTAAAAATTCAAGAGCCTCAAAAACATATTGATTCCTCAATAATCCAATAGAATCAATGGTAACGGTTATAAGATTGACTAACTTTTATTCAAATATCTCTCAATCAAGACGATCGCCACAATATCGTCCACCGGTCTCGGCGGCGTCCGCATTCCCTTCGGAATCAAGCGGTCGAGTCCCGTCGGGGGGTAAATTTGCCAGTAGCGTTCCCTCGCTTCTAAACTGCTGTACCTCTCGTCCACCTGAACAATTTTGAGCGCAGGTAACAAACTCTGCGTCAGTTTTTGTTTCCAACTCTTAGAAGTCGTTTGATCTCCGAGTACCAATAACTCAATCGAAAACTGTTCGCACAGAGATTGAATAGTAGATATCGCTGCTTCCGACAGCACAACTTGATGGTAGCAGACGTTCTTATCTCTACCCATTACAGCTATGCCGCATTTGTCTTTACCTGGATCGAAACCTAAAATCATAGCCAGTTACCAATTATTAATTACCAAATTTATTTTTTAATTTTCAAGTCTCCTGGGCCTTGTGTTTGTTGTCCGGTGCGGAAAACAACGGCTCCGTTTTCAAGAGCAACTAAATCTATTTTAAGCGGGCCGGCGATGTAAGTGATATCTGTGGCGATCGCCTGAACGTCCAGCGGTTTCTCGTACTGCTGCAATCGATCGATAAAACCAGCTAAAGTTTCAACCCGATTGTCGGCCACTTGAACTCTACCGCCGACAACACCGATCAGGCGAGCGCGAAATTGACAAGCTTCTATCAATTGCAGCAACTGCTGCCGCACCTGTTCGTCGGTCAAAGTCACCGGATCGACAGCAACCCCTGCAATCACATCTCCAGCACGGAAAACCACTCGATTGATTTCTGCTTCTGCAAATACCTTAATGACCTTTTCTTCCCGCAGGTAATTAGCGCCGGCGACAATCCGCACCACGTAATCTTGACCGTCTTTAATCTGACTAATTAGTTGATCGATTTCGGCTTTAGTAATTTGAATAACCTGGGCTCTAACCTTCTTATTTTCCGGCTGCATGAGTCCGACGGTGGTTTTATTTGCTTCTTGCAAAAGCCGATCGATCGCGCGACTCGCCATACCGGGTTCAATAATACGAACTACGCCTGCTGCTAAAATTTGACCGCGCCTGATGGCAACTGTACCCTCGCGGATTGCCTGAAAATCGCGTTCCAAAACTTGCACTTGCTGCTGCAATAAAGTTTGTTGCTGTTCGAGTTGAGTTTGTTGCTGTGCCAAGGTTTCTAGGAGTGCTTCCCTCTCGGCAATTACTTTGTCGCGCTCGACAATAGTTTGATCGCGCTCGGCGAGATTTTGCACCCGCTGGGCAATTTCCTTGTCCCGCTGGGCAATTAGTTCGTTGCGATCGACAATTTCCTTGTCCCGCTGGGCAATTTCTGCGTCTCGCTTGGCAATTTCTCGATCGCGCTGGGCAATTTGAGTTTTTACCTGGTCGATTAACTCTTGGCGCTCTTCTTGCAGTTGGGCGATTTCCGAGCCTAAAGTCGTTTTTTGAGCAGAAACTGTTTTCAATTGGTTCTCGGTGCGATCGAGCTGAGCTTTTGTACTTGATCGGGCCGTTTCAACCAGTTTCAATTGTTCTTCGGTGCGGGATTTAGCTGCTTCCACGCTGCTGAGCTGTTCTTCTGTCTTAGATTTAGCCGCTTCTACCTGACTTAACTGCTGTTCAGTTTTAGACTTGGCTGCTTGCACGCTGTTGAGCTGGGCCCGCAGCGAGTTTAATTTTGTTTGCGTCCGAGCTTGCTCAGCATTAGCTGCTTGGAGGGATTGATTTATTTGCTCTAAATTGGCTCTAGCTTGCGCTTGAGCAGCTCTGGCTTGAGCTAATTCACTTTCAACTCGATTTTTTTCTTGAGTGGCCTGGTTGATTTCTCTGCGGGCGTTGTTGAGCCTTTTTTGAATCTCGTCTATTCTAAAAACTCCCGTTCGCAGCGGCTTGCTAGTAGCAAACAAAATGCCCAGAGTCAGTGCTGACAGGATGCTGCCAGCCATCACTGTCACAACAACAGCAGTATCGCGGGGGCGAAGTTTGAACAAGCTCAACCTTGCCTTGCCGACTTTCGTCCCAAGGCGATCGCTGACAGTGGCGATCACACCCCCTAACACTAAAATTACAAATACCAGGATGTATCCAGCAGTCATTCCGATTTTAGATTTTGGATTTTGGATTTTGGATTGAATCTAAAATCCAAAATCCAAAATCGCATACTTTCTCGGCATCAAGTGAATTGCTGGCTTAAAGCCACCGGGTTGTGGACTGTGATCTTTTTCTTGTGGATCGAGATCATGGTTTCTTGTCTGAGATCCCCGAGCAAACGAGTCACAGTTACCCGCGTCGAGCCGATCGCTTCGGCGATCGCCTGGTGGGACAGCTTCAAATCTATCGTAATCCCCTCTGTACCGGGCACGCCAAAATCCCGGCACAGAATCAGCAAAAAGCTGACGAGTCTCGAACCCATATCTCGGTGCGCCAGCGTTTCAATCATCATCTCGGTTTGCAAAATCCGAGACGACAGTCCCCGCAGCATCACCATCGAGAGTTCCGGGTCTTCCTTGAGCGCTTTCTCGACTTGTTCGATCGGCAGCGAGATCAACTCTACAGGCGTAAAGGCCACCGCGTGGTAAAACCTGTCCGATCGGTGTCCCGTAATCAGAGACAGCACCCCAAATACGCTATTTTCGCGCAGGAGGGCGACTGTAATTTCTTCCCCTGCTTCGTACACCCTGGAGAGCTTCACAGCACCTCTAATGAGAACGTAGACGCGCTCAGCCGGGTCTCCAGGGAAAAAAATTGTCTTGCCCCGTTCAAAGGTTTCCACAATGGGTGGAAACGCCCCGCCGCTGATTTGGCGGAACACGGCTGCTAGCGGTCTATCATGCGTCACGACTAGATCCTTTGTACTAATCAATACTTTATAACTTGCCGATTAACCTTTATTGAGTAAATATACAGCCCAACCTCCAATATCCAAGGATTCGGTTACTTCCATCTAATGTTAAGGTAAACACGCACTGTATGATTAAATCTAGCCCTTCTCTTAACTTTTTCAATTCCGCCCCCATGTAGCTCCACAGCAAAATTAATATCAATTGTGTCTCAATTGTGTCTCAATTGTGTCTGAATCAGTTAAAGCTGAATCAGTTGTGTCTAAACTGCCGGGGTTGTCGCAGAGAGCCAATGAGAACGGTGCTAGTTGCTTCTAGAAGAAATACAGATGATAGATTTGACCGGAAAAAATGCTCTTGTTACGGGCATTGCCAACAATCGCTCGATCGCCTGGGGCATCGCTCAGCAGCTCCACAAAGCTGGGGCCAACCTCGGCATAACTTATTTGAAGGACGAGAAAGGCAAGCACGAGCGCAAAGTCGCTGAACTGGTGGAACCGCTCAATCCCAGTCTGTATTTGCCCTGCAATGTCCAAGACGAGAGCGAAATTGAGTCTACTTTTCAAACCATCGCCGACAAGTGGGGCAAGTTAGATATCTTGATCCACTGTCTGGCTTTTGCCGGCAAGGACGAACTTTCGGGAGATTTCACCAACACATCGCGCCAAGGTTTCTCCAATGCTTTGGATATTAGCGCTTACTCGCTGGTGCGGCTTTGTGCTGCTGCTAAACCGCTGATGGCCGAGGGCGGCAGTATTGTGACCCTGACTTATTTGGGCGGCGTCCGGGTAGTTCCTAACTATAATGTGATGGGAATTGCTAAGGCGGCTTTGGAAATGAATGTTCGCTATCTGGCTGCTGAACTGGGCCCGTTAAATATTCGGGTAAATGCGATTTCTTCGGGCCCGATTCGGACTCTGGCTTCGTCAGCAGTTGGCGGTATTCTGGACATGATCCATCACGTTGAGGAAGTGGCGCCGCTGCGGCGGACGGTGACTCAGCAGGAAGTGGGAAATGCTGCGGCTTTTCTGTGCAGCAATCTCGCTAGCGGGATTACGGGTCAAGTTTTGTATGTCGATGCCGGTTACGAAATCATGGGAATGTAACGGTAGTCGAGAGTTGTGAGTTATGTAGGGGCGGGTTTAGACAATAAACTTTAACTTTAACAAGTAAGTTTTATGCAAAAGCCGCCCCTTTCGATAGTTTTGAGTTTTGCTTGCATAATTCTCTTAACTAAACACTTGAGAATTAGCGCTTATCAAGCTGTAATCTTCAATTACTAATTATCAATAACTAATGAATGACCAATTGCGAATTATGGAGATAATCGATCGCCCTTCTGTACCTCCTGCAACTTCAGTTCAACCAGCTAGGGCCGCCTTGGTGAAACGCACGACACTGGAAACGGATGTCACGGCCAGTCTCAATCTCGACGGTGTGGGAACTTGCAAGGCGTCTACGGGGATTCCGTTTTTAGACCATATGTTGCACCAGATTGCTTCTCACGGATTGATCGATTTGGACGTGCAGGCGATCGGTGATTTGGAGATTGACGACCACCACACGAACGAAGATGTGGGAATTACTTTAGGCCAAGCGCTAGCAAAAGCTGTCGGGGATCGATCGGGCATTTCTCGCTTCGGACATTTCATCGCACCTTTGGATGAAGCTTTAATTGAGGTAGTGCTAGATTTTTCGGGACGCCCTCACTTAAGTTACAGCTTGGAAATTCCCAACCAGCGGATCGGCACTTACGATACCGAATTAGTGAAAGAGTTTTTTTCGGCGGTGGTGAACCACACTCAAATGACACTGCACATTCGACAATTGCAGGGCGGAAATTCTCATCACATTGTAGAAGCGGCGTTTAAAGCATTTGCGCGAGCTCTGCGGATGGCGGTAGAAATCGATCCGCGCCGCGCCAGCCGGATTCCGAGTTCTAAAGGGGTTTTGTAGTTTGGGGTTTGTAGTAGCGTTTGGGCGCTACTACGAACCTGTCATACCATGTCCAGTTAAATAGTTATAATACTTTGCTGATGAGTTGGCAAAGAAAAAACAGAAGTCTTTACTACACAAAGGTTTATCGACACTTTTACTAACCAGCCACACTCAATCTATCATGACTTAGGCAACTGGCACAGTTAGTAAGGTGCGTCAGACCAGAAAACCTTGATAATTGTTAGAAAAATTCCTCGGAGGCACTCTACAATTCGATTTGAGTGTGACACGCTTGCTTTATTCCTGTCTATCCAAACTTCGTCAAGAACCGGAAAGCATCGAGTACGTGACTCGCGCAAACGTAAGGCGAAGTATTGTAAAAAGCTTGCCAAGCAGCCGCTTTGTCTTCGTCGTACTTATCGGCTCTTTCCTGGTGTTTTCCTAGCCAATTCAGCCGCACCGCGTGACCGACTAATACATCTAAAACGATGTATTCTTCTACTTGCAAATCTGGGTTCCGCTGGGCGATCGCCGCCAACTCCATCAGCGCCTCAATATTGACTTGTCGGTATTCCGGCGCCACAATCTTATTCAACAAATGCTCGATTTGTAGCGCGAAATTCTTTTCTCCAGGCGTCATTTCCGATAATATAATATGGCTATCTAACCGATTGCGCCGCTCTAATTTGTCGCCAATTATCAAGCCTTTGCAGTGCCGCAGCAGTCCCCAAACACTCGGATAAAAATCCTTCGGTACGCGATTGACAGTACCTTCCATTTGCCGCTTCCGGCGCCATCCTCCCCCAGGCATTTGCGGTTCTTCGGAAACAGGCGCTACTACCCATTCAATATCTTTTTCCGCCTGTTTGACGCGCAGGGATTCTTGCTGTTTGAGGATTTGATTCATTTCCTCGTATTCTGTCAACACTTGGCGCAGGCGATTTTTGATTTCAAAGGGACTTAGCTGCATTAAATGTTCGTAAGCTTCATTTTGGGTCACTCCCAATTCGCGGGCTAATTCGCTTGTTAACAGCAGAATAAAGTAACTAACTCTCAGTGTCAGCAGACCTTTAAATAATTGCGGTTCTGCT
Source organism: Microcoleus sp. B3-D7 (assembly GCF_036705305.1). NCBI lineage: Bacteria > Bacillati > Cyanobacteriota > Cyanophyceae > Oscillatoriales > Microcoleaceae > Microcoleus > Microcoleus sp. B3-D7. The sequence goes on from NZ_JAUBUE010000011.1 coordinate 136,343, forward strand.
TTAATTAGGACGCTGAGGTAAATTAGAATTTCTTGGGTGAGAACTCGATCGCGAATATCTTCTCCGCAGAATTGGCGAATTTTGTCCATCACTTCCGTGTAAGAACCTGGTCGCGAAATTATCGAATCTTCGCTGTAGGCTTTCCCCACAGCAATTTGTTTTTGCCGCACCAAAATATCTGTCACCGCATCGGACAAGCTGATATCAACTTTGTCCAGCAAACCTGCGGCATGGCGGATGACTGCCCATTGGATTTTTGATTGCGAACTTTCTCCAGCTTTTGTATAAACTTCGTTGAGCAAATCTACAACTGTAACTGTTTCTTCTGCACCTCCAAATCCTGTATTAAAATTTAATCCTTTGAGTCTAACTAAGGTGTGCAGCAACTCAATTTGTTCGTACAAATTTTCCGAATCTCGCAGGCTATTTAGCAAAAAATTAGTATTAGTTTCGCACTCTAATTTAAATTCTTGCGTGTGACCTAAAGGCCAAGTTTTTTCAGGATTGTAAGTTAGATAGCTGCGCGTTTCTACTGCACCAGTCACCGGAGATTCGGTAAATTCAAAATCGTGCATGAGATCAATTTTTTCGGTGCCAGCAGTCAGCATTAACTGCTTAAGATTTCCGAGTTTAACTGGCGTTTTATTACAGTGTCCATCCCGGAATTCTTTCATTAATTCTAACAACGCTTCCCGCCCGGTTTCCAGCATCGTGTGAGTCAGCATCAGCGTTACCGTAGGGCGTCCCAACTGATACCAGTGGCGGTGAATGTGAGCTATTTCGCTCTTGATTTGAGCTACTAAAAAATGGTAATCTAAAGTTAAGTAAAACTCTTGCCTGTTCAAAAATGAGGGGAGAAATACGATCGCCTCTTCGCGAATTTTAAACACCCGAGAAGTTGTTAAACTCCGCAGACGGCGCACGGGGCGGCCGGTTAAGCCTAATTGGTCGTTGCGTCCAATTTGCGTGTAAATAGCTGATAATTCTTTAGTCTGGCGGACTTGAATGGGTTCTACCTGTTTTGGGGTTTGGGCAGCAATGCCGTTAGTGGCTAATTGTGCTTGCAAATCTTCGTCTTCAGCTAACAGTGCAATTTGCACTAAAGGTTCTCTGTGTTGACCCACTGAGAGGTGCCTTCCCAGCGGGTCGATGTCCCCAACTGCGATTAATCCTTCGTTCAGCAATTGACCGAGAAAATACAAACTTTGCGCCCAAACGAGGGGAATATTTTCATTGGGTAAGCGCTGCTGGCTGCGGGGATTTAGCTTTTCTGCTTCTATATTTTCGGCGGGGACGTAGTACAATTCGGGTAGCAGCGGCAAACCAGAGCGATCGACTGCCAAAGATTCCAAACGCTGCTGGTACTCTTGCACTTGAGCTTGATTTCCCTGAAATATGCCGTCCAAGAGCAAATAAGTGAAAAATAGCGGCCACTCGCATTCAATGTGCTCGAACTGCCTTAATTCTGTGGGTTCGTAGTGCAGGCGATCGGCATCTTCCAACACTGTTTGGTGTCCGTCCCGCAGAAACCGCTTGCAGCCGTATTTTCCTTGCAATTTGTCAATAATCTTATTTCGAGTCCGTTCTATTAATTCTCGATCTTCCACAGCAAAAGCCGGAAAACTAATCACGCTCAATAAAGCGGCATCTACTTCTTTTGAACTAGATTCGCGAGGCAAAAGCGATTCCAAAGTTATGCGACTTCTGGCAATTTCGTCGGGCAAAACGTGAATAACTGACGCTTGAGAACCTTGAATACCGAACAAATCCAACCCATTTATTGCTTCCAGCGCTGCTTTGGCCATGCCAACCGAACTGGCGTTCAATTCGGCATTGCCGCGATTGATTTTATGGCCTCTTTCCCAAATTCCGTAATCCGGCGTGCGGTAGGCTCTACCGATGTAGTAAACTAAATTTTGCACGAAATTGACTTCATCTATTGTAAAAATTACGTGCAGCCCGGAAGCCGTCATTTGAGCAAGAATTAATAAGAATATAGATGTAGCGTCTAACTGTAAATGTCCCCACTTGTCATCACCGACCACAATACCTCCAGTTTGAGTATTGTATTTAGCGTGCAGCGCATCTAGCGGCCACTGAGTATTTTTAAAACGTTCTACTTTACTCGATTGCTGCATCATCGCAAACAGCAAGCCCCGCATCAGTTTGACTGTGCTGTGTTCGAGTTCAAATGTTCTGCCCTGATCGCCATCAATTTTGCGGTAAGCTAAACCCAAACCCCAAACCGCGAGAATGCTGTACACGTTGTCGCGCACCCAGGCATCGGTGTAGTCGCCGTGAGCGTTAACGGCGGTACTCGCCGGCAGCAAACCAGTAATTGGATTTTGGCGCTTGAGGATGATGTTTTTGATTTGCTGGTAGTAATAATCTAACCTGGTTTGCCGCTGGGTTTTTGCGATCGCCATTTCGTTTTCCTTCTTTTTCCTGATGCGAATAGATTTGCGGTGAATAGACTTTTAAATATATCAGATATTAGATCGTTTCTCAAGTTATCCAAACACAAAAAGGTAATTGCCATGTCTACCCAAAACCACAATAACAACAGCGTTCCTTTCGTGAAAGTTGTCTACTCTACAGTGAAAATAAATGGTAAAATAGAGCTAGTACCTATGGAATGGTACGCAGACGGCTCTGTCAAAAAAATCGAACACTAATGCTCGATCGCACTTGGCTGGCCAACTCTAATGAACTTGCGCGACCCGTCGCTTACAAAAAAACCGGTTTCTGGGCCACCGAACGATGACTTAACAGACTCTTGGTGGCACAAACCGGGTTTTTTGCGGCCAAGACTGGTCTAGCGTCGATCGCCAATCTCAGCTAATTTAAATAACTAGGTGTGTAGGAATCTCAAAGAAAAAAATATGGATGGATCGCGCCCGCAATTTTCAGTGCTGGGACTACCAGTTCACATATTAGATGATTATGCAGGTTGGCTGATGCAGCGCCTGCATCAAGGGTTAGGAAGTCACGTCGTGACGCTGAATGCTGAAATGGCCATGCAAGCCGAGCAAAATCAGGCTTTAGCAGATGTAATCCGCAAAGCGGAACTGGTGATTCCCGACGGTTCGGGAGTGGTGCTGTACTTGCGGCTGCGTGGCAAACCGGCACAGCGCTATCCGGGGATTGAATTAGCAGAATCGCTGCTGCAACAAGCGGGAAAATTGCCTGATTCGGAACCACTATTTTTCTTTGGAGGTTCCCCCGGAGTGGCGGCTGCTGCGGCAGAAAATTGGCAACAAAAGGTTAACGGATTGTCGATTGCTTCTCAACACGGTTATCTTTCCGCAGATGAAGAGAAAGACTTCCGTGAAAGCCTCAAACAAATGCAGCCCAAACTGATTTTTGTCGGCTTGGGAGTGCCGCGCCAAGAATTTTGGATTGCCGAACACCGACACCTTTGTCCTCAGTCAATTTGGGTGGGAGTTGGTGGCAGTTTTGATATTTGGGCGGGAACAAAAGACCGCGCGCCGGCTTGGTTTTGCGACAATCATTTAGAATGGTTGTACCGGCTTTATCAAGAACCTTGGCGGTGGCGGAGGATGTTAGCTTTGCCACAGTTTGCATTGAAAGCTTTGGGGCATTTTCGAGCTTAAAAGCTGCCACAATAAAATAGATTCCTCGTGAGGACTCAAGTTCTCACGAGGAACCTATTGCCCTTAGACAATGTAAGGAGAATCGATCGCCTTTGCCCGATTAATCGCCACCAAAGTCTGGTAAATCAAAGCCGAAATCTCAGCGCGGGTAATATCCCGCTGTGGCGAAAGCCAATCGCGGGAAGGATAATTAACCACAATCTTCAAAGCAGTTGCTGTCGCGATCGCACTCAAAGCATAATTAGGAATTTGAGAACGATCGTTGTAAACTTTCAAAGAATCAGGATTGCCGCCCTTGAGTTCCAAACCGTTAACCAAAGACACGATCGCGTCAGCCTTAGTCAAATTCTGATTCGGGCCGAACTTCAACCCCGGAAACCCCGCCAAAAACCCCCCCCGATTTGCCCGTTCGATCGCACTTCTCGCCCAAAAAGTAGCAGAAACATCAATAAAATTTGTAGCCGGCACCCTCGGAATCGGACTAAACGCACTCACCAACAGCGCCGCATATTGAGCACGATTTAAACTCTCATCCGGCCTAAAAGAACCGTCAGGAAAACCGCTAATTATATTCGCCGCAGCCAAAGCTTCAATAAACTTCTGTGCCCAATGTCCAGAAATATCGCTGAACACCGCACCGCCGATATTCGGATTGCCGCCACCCTTTCTCACCGCCGCTTGCACAGCTTTAAAAGCATTCACTTTCCCGTAACCAAACCAATCGCTGCGACCGCTGTTAGGATCGTAATTTCCCAGGCGATTGCCCAACTGGGGATCGGGATCGAGATCGACAATTTTCTCAGCAGTTTGTTCGAGAATTCCCCGCACTTCCCGCGCCGTCAAACGGGGGTTAGCCGAAAGTATCAACCCTGCAACCCCAGCGACTACTGGAGTGGCGCTGGAAGTACCGCCAAAAGTATCAGTATAGTCCCCCCAGTCGTAGCCCCGATCGCCTACTCGATCAGCAGTAAACACCCCCAAACCCGGCAAATACTGCGTCACCTCCGGCGGCGTGCCGATATATCCGGTTTCTGGCAACCAAGTTCCCGGCGGTGCGTTGTTGCTGGGGGCGCAAACCGAGATGCTGGTGCCCCAATTGCTGTAGGCTGCTTTTTTGTTGAGGGAAGTGGAAGCGCTGACGGCAATTACGTCGGGGTGAACAGCAAATCCGTTTAGCCATCTAGTTTGACCCTCCACGACGTTGTTGGGCCAGCCTTTCTCGTTAACAGTACCGTTGACGGGGCGGTTGGCATTGCCCGCTGCGAACAGAATAACGCAGCCTCTGCCGCCCCGCCCTTGGGTTGCTGCTTTGGTGATAACGGCACTCTGCCGCAGGGAAAGGGGATAGTAAACTGCAGCAGGCCCCCAACTGCAAGAAATGACGGCGGCACCTTTTTCGATCGCCCAATTAAATATTTTTTCGACAGAATTGTCATCGAGAAAACCACTGGTACGGATGGGCATCAGGGCGCATCCGGGGGCGACGCCGACAATGCCTTTGCCGTTCTCTTCTGCAACGGCGACGCCGGCACAACTTGTGCCGTGGTTGTCTGAGTCTGCGACTGGCATCGGGGAAGTGTCGCCGTCTTTGAAATCGATGGGTGAGACAATTTTGCCTTGGCCTTGAAAATCTGGGTGGGTGATGTCAACTGAATCGTCGGCAATGGCAATTACGATCGATCGAACTCCGCGAGTCATGTCCCAAGCTGGTTCTGCATAAATTTGAGCACCGCCGACAAGTTGGTTGCCGCCTTTGTTGTTGAGATACCACTGTTTGGGATAAAGCGGATCGCGGGGCGTGTAATGCTGCTGCGTCTCTACTAAAATGTTTGGTTCCGCTACGAGAACTTCTGGATATCTTGTCAGGCGGTTGGCAATTTTGACCGGGTTTTCTGTTGCTTGTTTTGTGACTTCGCAGACGAAGGTGTTGGGAATTCCTTCCACTGGCCGGACTATGTTTAAAGCTGCTGCATTGGCGATCGCCTTTCGCGATTGTTCGTCTACTTGTTCGCCAAATTGAATCGTAATTTGGTCGGTTAAATAAAAGAATGTACTCGGATTGTTCGCGGGGCAATAGACGTGGCTGGCAAAAGCTACGGCATCGCTGGCGCGGGCTGCTTGCATTGCTGCTTCTAGGCTAGAGGGCGCAACGAGATATTCATCGAGATTGCTTTGGCCGACGCGGCGGTTGAGTTTTGCCCCAGTTGTTGCAGCCCAATCGTTTGAGGCTGATGCTGTTGATGAGGGGCGGACTGTAAAGCGATCGTCCGCTTTTGACAGCAGCAATTCGTCGCCGCCGCGCTGCAAAATCACTGCCAGACTTTCATCGGGGACTCCGATACCTTGATAATTTTGGAGAGTGTCGGAGGTCGGTTTGCTGGGTTGTACCATTAGAAATATTCCTGTTTAATTTTGATGTAGATTTATCAAACATATTTATAAGCTGTCAGGGATGTTTTCACCCTGAGGGGTTTGAAACTGTAACTAACAGCGGTAGGGCCCGTCCTCAGCACCTTACTAACTCCATTAGTCTCAAGCGAGAGAGACCAAAGTTTGTGTAGGATCGGTTTCAACCGGCGATTTTTATTCGACGGCTGAGTGTTTTTTAGATAAACCACCTCACAGAAAACTTGTTTTGAGCTTTTCTCCCGATCGCACCCTTTGACATTTCAACAAATTTGGTGTACACTTAGCCGGTTGCGATCGCCAATGGTAAGATCGGCTCAAGCTAAATATTTTTTTAAGGCGCACAGGCGCAAAGTAATTTCATGGTATACTCTGGAACTGTTTGCTGGCTTCGCTCCACTGCCCGGATTACGATCGGGGCGATCGCAGCTTTTACCCTGTTGCAACCGCTCCAAGTCCAAGCACAACAACCTTCTGGGCCAGAGAACCAACCCCAAGTCGAACCCGCCGACGACCCCACAGACCCCAACAATCTTCGCCCTCTGACGCAAGACAGCAGTCTGCTGAGCGTCCCAGGAGGCCAGCGTTTGATGACAGAAGCCAGCAGTGCTATTTCCAATCAGAATTACGCACTGGCTACTCAAAAACTCCAAGAATCCCGCCAAATTTTCAATCAACTGTCCAACTTCTACCAACAACTGGGTAGCAGTTTTGCCGGAATTGACATCCGCTTGGCCGAAAGCCACCGCACCAAAGCTGTAGAAACAGCCCAAATGCGCGACGAAGCTACCTACCGACTGGCGTTGGTACACCGGGCGCAAAATAAGCCCGAACTGGCGGTGCCCCTGCTGATTCAGATTATTCGATCGCAGCAGCCAACTCGCGACTTGGGCAAGAAAGCTTACCAGCAGTTACTGGAATTGGGTTTTGTGGATTCGCCCTTTCCCCGGCCTGCCAGCAGTCAACCGAGCTCATCGAAAAAATAGTTCCACTAAAATCTAAATTACAGCCGTTTATCAGAGAAACCAATGGTTACACCGTCTCAAGTAGCAGAAATGATTAAGGCAGGGTTGCCTGACGCTAAAATACAAGTTGACGATTTGACCGGTGGCGGTGACCACTACCAGGCGAGAGTCGTCTCTGCAGCCTTTGAAGGAAAAAGCCGAGTACAGCAGCACCAAATGGTCTACGGCGCTCTCAAACAGGCAATGGCTAGTGAAGCCATCCACGCTTTGGGCTTGGAAACCTTAACTCCCACAGAATGGGAAGCGAAAAGTCAAGTTGCTTAATAGTTGATCGGCAATTGGGAATCACAAGTTTGTGCTTCTGTCAATAGTTGCTTGAAATACAACTGCTGCACTTACGCACAAAAACCAAAGAAACCGGCTTTCTTAACCGGAATCTATGGCTGTAACGAAAGATTGTCCTAAAAAACCCGGTTTCTGCGTCAGTCAACGTTTAAAAATTTTCAAACAATATTAGGAGCTACCATGACTACAGCAGCACATGAAAGAATTGACGAATTGGTTAAGCAAAACAAAATCATGGTATTTATGAAGGGCAATAAGTTAATGCCCCAGTGTGGTTTTTCTAATACTGTGGTGCAAATTCTCAATACTTTGGGAGTACCTTACGAAACTGTTGATGTTTTGGCCGACCAGGAAATTCGTCAAGGCGTTAAAGAGTATTCCAACTGGCCGACAATTCCCCAAGTTTATATCAACGGCGAGTTTATTGGTGGCTCGGATATTATGATCGAGATGTATCAAAAGGGCGAATTGCAAGAAGTTGTAGAAGTGGCTTTGGCTTCTTAAATTAGACCGAAAAAACATATCCCCGACTTCTTTAAGAAGCCGGGGAAATAACAGCAATCGCGTTTTACGTTGAATTAGGTTAATTTACTTAATTATTCGTTAGAGCAAGACTAAATCATTTGTGAATTTCTTACTTCCTCCCCGCGGGTTCGGGGAAGGTTGGGATGGGGTAAAAAATTTACGACTCATTTAGGATTGCTATACCAGGCAGAGCCTGGGAACGCACTGCGGTCGGCTATGCCTCGAATTTTTAGGCTCCGAAAGCGAGGCAGAGCATCTGGACATTGGTTCCCAGGCAGAGCCAGGGAACCCGTTACAATTGCCAATTCCCCATTGCCAATTCCCCATTGCCAATTCCCAATTCCCAATTCATCAAGGGTTTATCCAACCGAATTTGCTATTTAATAGTAGTCGGCTTCAGTTTGGGTCTGTGGCATTGCAAAATTGGAGGGGTCGTGAATGTAACGCGCTGCTTCTTCCTCTAGTCTGTGAATCAGATAGGGTTCCAAACCGTTGGAATGCCGCAGGGCTGCTAAATACCCGTCTAAGTAAAGCCGCAGGTCATCGAAGCGATAACCTCTATTCCACATTTCGACGAGGGCGTCGGTGAGTTTCTGGTAGTGCCGGATTGTTTGGGTGTCTTGTAGCATGGTGTGAGGTTGAAATCCTTTGTGGTTTGTATAATGACGGCGGGATTTAGGAATGGCCTCGATTGATGCTGAGTGGCTCAGCTTGAGGCTATTTCTAAATAAAAGTTTTTACCCTGCTCAACAGGCTACCCTCCATAAAAAATTTCACTCGTTGCAATGCAGTTGCTCGACTTTTTGCGCGCACCTTGATAATTCGCTGTGCGTTTAATGGAGTCGGGATGTGGCTGAATTTGACGGTCAAAGTGGCTGAGTGTTCCGGCTACCGAGCGAACGGTTGGAGGAATTCTAGTTTCACTTGCGCGATTTGTCAACCTCCTGGGAGTGGGGGCTGGGTCGGGGGGATCGCTTTTAGCAGGCGGTTGGGGCATGGGATCGATCGGCTTTACACTGTCTTATTTTCATTGTAAGCTTACCGCCAGAATGATTTCACCTTTCTGCAGGCTGACCCTCCCAAATTAACCCAATATTTAAAATTCCTACCCTGGGTGTGTCCGCTGCTTTAAACGTAGCTCATGCTTGAGTAGCGATGGTTACAAAAGCTTGACAAAAGCTCTGTTAACCTTGTAGCAATTAGTGATATGGGAAGCTCGCCTCTGTGGAATCTGCAAGTATTTCAATTGTTGAAGGGAATCCGCACCTGCGATCGCTCTTGGGCTGGCATCTACAGCAAGTCGGTCACTGGGTGCACCAGTCAGCGGATATCAGTCACGCTAGGGAAATATTTTTCAGCCGCCAGCCAACCCTAGTCATTCTGGATGCCCAATTGCCGGATGGGGACGGTTTGGAATTTTGCCACTGGCTGCAACAGCAGCAGCAGTCACTGATTTTGATGCTGTCGGCGCGGAATTCGGAATCGGATATTGTTGAAGGTTTGAAGGCGGGCGCAGACGATTACCTGACTAAACCCTTTGGGATGCAAGAGTTTATGGCCAGGGTGGAAGCTCTGATGCGCCGTAACCGCACAATGATACCGCCGGCGACGCTGGAGTGCGGGCTGCTGAAAATTGATTTGGTGCAGCGCCGAGTCAGGTTGTACGAGGAACATATTGAGCTGACTCCCCAGGAATTTAGCCTGCTTTACGTGCTAGCTCAAGCTGGAGGAGTGCCACTGTCGCGCTCGGATTTGCTGCGGAGGGCCTGGCCCGATGCTATTGATAACCCCCGGACGATCGACACTCACGTACTCTCTCTGCGTAAAAAAATCGAAATCGACCCGCGACAGCCGAGCCTGATTCAAACTGTACGGAATGTCGGCTACCGACTGAATCTGGAGTTGTTAAATGGGAATCAACGGCTTTCTCCGCTGGTACCCGGAGCTGTGAGTTCTTAAACTACGATCGGGCTATAAGTCGGATTTTATTTTGGGAATTGATTGGCGATCGCATCGGTTTTCGCAGCCATAATAAAATCATTGCGGTGCAGTCCAGAAATCGCGTGAGTCCACCAAGTAACGGTAACTTTTCCCCACTCGGTTAACACTGCGGGGTGATGTCCTTCGGTTTCTGCTGCTTCGCCGACGCTATTTGTAAAGGCGATCGCGCTTTTGAAATCGGGGAATTCGTAGGTGCGTTCTATTTGGGGAATGCCCTTTTTTTCGATTAAATTCCAGTCGGGAATTTGAGGTTTTAGCTGGACAATTTCGTAAGCTGTGAGGCGGGGAGAGTTTGGGCGGCAGGCGGCACAGCGTTCTTTTGCTAAAGGTTCCATAAATTGCTTGTTAGCGATCGGATGCTAAAAGATATTATAGACATTTTCTAATCGCAGCAAGTAGCTGGGCGCAACGTAACTAGCAAAAGAGGCAGAGGCGATCACTGTTTCGCTCAGAAGTTATAACACCCGTTTCATATTATTATAATATGCTAATCTGATTTTGAGTATTGATGTTACTACACTAAAAGTTTGTTTTTAAAGTTCAATTCACGATGGGCTATCGTCCTTTTTTACCTATACTGATTAAAAGAGCGATCGCACTTTCGAGTTAACATCCTGAAGAAATTTTCTTGTGGGGTGTCCCGGCCGCCGATAAGCAACAGGCTTTCCGGGCTGTTCCACAAATAATGAATTTTCTTGTCGGTTAGCAACAGGCTTTCGGGCCTGTTCCACAAATAATAAATTTTCTTGTGGAGTGTCCCGCCCGAACAGGCTTTCCGGGCTGTTCCACATTAGATGCACCACAGTTTACTCACTTTCTTCTTCAACTTTTTCTACATCAATCGCCGCTTTCTTGAAAGGACAATCATTACAACAATAGAGTTTCGATACTTCCTCGCTCTTTAAAGTTTGTTCGAGAGGGCAACGCGACACTTCCTGTTGATTTTTGTCAAAGCAGAGGTGAAAACCTACTAACCCAAAAGTCAACACTATCCCCGCCGAAGAATTGATGGCACCGACTACAGTACCGAGAATCGCCTCTCCAATCATCCATTGCTGCTGTTTTGATAATCCCATAAACCATTTCCAACTCAACTAATTTGAGTGTGGAATTTCGGGATACCCGAAGGCAAAGAATGGCTGGAACTGTGCTAGAATCGGCATTAGGGATATTCGGGACTGTCATTCGGTATCGGGATTCCCGAAACTTTCCCGAAACTTTTTTTAGCAATTTACTTTCCGAAGCTATGCCCAAGCAGGGAAAAGGCGAAAAGTCTCGGCAGCGAGTGATTGATTTGGTTGAGGCGCTGCTAGATTATGCGTTGAATGATACAAGTCGCATTTCTAATCTTCGCGTCAGTTGGAAAGATAACACCACTGATTTACAAGTCACGGCGAAGCTGGAAGCCCTGCGCCACTTGCTGAAAGATAAAGGCAGCTTTAAACCAACTGAGAAAACATCTGACTTGCAAGTTAGAAAGTACATCGGCGAGGTACTGACTGATTATCTCGGAAAAAAGCTGAAAATTCTAAAAGATAACCGCCCGGAGACGGCAAGGCGGGGTTGTAGCGATTGGAATTTTACTCTGAAGCTGTGGAGTAGAGACAAAAAAGAGAATTTGCAAAAGTTGGCAGAAGTGTGGGACGTTAACGGCGAACCCGGTATCAGCAGTCAGATTAACAGGGGACAAAATACTGACGGCAAAAGCGAGAATGATGATGTGCCTGCAGATGCCCCTCCCGACAAAGCAATCAGGGTGGCTTTCTCTCAACTACCTGACTCTATTCCTGTGTGGAAAGGGCGGGATGAATTGGTGGAAAATTTAACGGCAAAATTAGTACAGATGCTGCCGGATGGAACTTCGCCGCCGAAAGTATTGGCGATAATCGGGCAAGGCGGTATGGGCAAAACGAGTTTGGCTGTCAAACTTGCAGAAGCATTGGGAGTGAATTGGCAGAAGTCTGTTTTTCAAAAGGGGGAAAGTTTGCCCGGTGGCGATTATGAGTGCGCGATGTATTTCGAGGCAAAGGAGGGAACGAGTTTTGATGACGTGGCTAAATTTCTGTTAAGTGAAGGTTTGGGGATTCAGGCTGCGGAAGTGTTGAATACTCCCGATGAAAAGATTGCAAAAATTATGGCTGGCTTGCAACAAACTCGCTGTCTTTTGGTACTCGACAACCTGGAATCTATTTTGCATCCTGCTGTTGATGCGGGAAATCCAGACATTTTGGCTGCGGCGCAGGTACATCGAGCAATTTCACCGGATTGGGGTAAGTTGCTGAATGCTTTGGTTTATCAGCAGCACCAATCGCAAACGATTTTAACCAGCCGGGAAGTGCCTGCGGATTTGGCACATACCCGCTATCCGGGGTTAGCACCGGATTCGGAATTGGTGCATATAGAAATGTTGCAAGGTGTGGATTTAGCGGCGGGTGTCGAGATTTTGCGGCAGCGAAAGTTGACTGATACATTAGCTGATTTGCAGTGGATATCTCAGCGGGTTGAAGGTCATGTTTTTTTATTAACTCAATTGGCCGCTCTCGGCAAGGGAAAACCGGGGTATCTGCGGAAGCATCCCGAATTGGTAACGAAGAATGCACAACCGATGTTGCGAGAACAACTAACAAGGCAAAGTGAAGCGGCAAGAGATTTACTGCGTCGGATGTGTGTTTTGCGAGTGCCGATAGATGTCAGGGGTTTAACTTTTTTGCGACTGTATACGGAGGAGATTGAAAAAGATATCCGCTTTCAATTAGCAGCAGAATTAGCAGCACCTGCGGAATTTACAGACGCAGAAATTAACGAGACAAAATCAATTTTACAGCGATTAGTCGGTGCGAGTTTGGTGGAGAGTCGTTATGACGAGGAGAAATGTGAGGATTTTTATGATTTGCACCGGGTGATTGAGGAGTTTTTGCAAGGGGAATATAGAAATGAACTGCCAAAGCTGCTGCAAAGTGTTTATAAGTTTTACTGTACTGGTAAAACTGTGGATAATTCTCAAAGTTTAGCCGATTTACAAGCTGTTCTAGAAGCTCAACATTTTGCCTTTAGGTTGGGCAACTATCGCGAAGCTTACTACTTAATCCCAGATAAATACTTAACAAGGTGGGGATACTGGAATTTATCAAAAGAATTGTACGAGCAAATATTACCTTATGTTGAAGGCCCTCGACGTTCCTATTGCTTGAGTGTATTATGTGCAATTCATGGGTATTTGGGGAATTTGGATTTAGCAAAAAAATTTTTTCAAGATGCACTAGCGATCGCAGAAGAAGAAGATAATAAGAGCGGCATAGTATATTCTTGGGCATTCTTGGGATATATAGAGGAATGTCGCGGCAATTGGGATGGAGCAGAGAAACTCTACGGGCAACATTTGGAAATGATGACAGAATTGGGCGATCTATCGGGCATGGCAACTTCTTGGGGATTGTTGGGAGGTATCGAGCGAAATCGCGGCAATTGGGATGAAGCTGAGAAACTCTTCCGGCAATCTTTGGCATTGAGCACAGAATTGGGCGATCGCCCAGGGATGGCAACTTCGATCGGTAGTCTCGGAGAAAATGAGCTCGCTAGAGGCAATATAGATACAGCAGAACAACTGTTAACAGAAGCTTTAGGAAAAATGCAAAAACTGGGGACGACTTGGCATATTGCCGAATTTAACTACTATTTCGCACGACTTGAGCGAAAGCGCGGCAACACAGAAGTTGCTCAACAACATTACGATACAGCACATCAAATTTTTCAACAATTGGGAGCAGCCAAGGATTTGGAGAGAATCGATAGAGAATGGCACAGCACCGATTAGAACAGGGATATGGGATTGAAGGAGGCGATCTTTGCTAACAACAAACACGTCAAACATTCAGTCCGGCCGGGGTTGAAACCGCTGCCGGACTTCGGGAGAATGAAACAGCCCTGGGGGGTGAGGGGGAATTTGGTGCTTAGACAATATCAACCGATCAGCTTTTTAATCAAATCCAACTTACCTAGATAGGGAGCGTATCGCCATTTTAAGTCAAGTAAAAATGACTTTTGCAGCACGCTTTTTTGATGCGAAAAGGTGTCAAAAGTTGCTTTGCCGTGATAGGTGCCGATGCCGCTGTCGCCAACTCCGCCAAAAGGTAAATAGCTTAGTCCGCCTTGCATAACCGTGTCGTTTATGCAAACTCCGCCGGAAGAAGTTTCCCGCAAAACTCGCTCTTGTTTCTCTTTATCCTTCGAGAACAAATACAAAGCTAGGGGTTTGGGACGGGCGTTGATTTGGGCGATCGCCTCCCCGAAATCATCATACTCCAAAACTGGCAAAATCGGCCCGAAAATCTCATCCTGCATCACTGGCGAATCCCAGGAAACCTTGTCGAGAACCGTCGGTGCAATATATTTATCTTCGGGGTTTGTTTGACCGCCGGCGACAATTTCTCCGTCTTTCATTAACTCTGCCAAACGTCCTAAATGATGCTGATTGATAATTCGGGAATAGTCGGGACTTTTCTGAGGCTCGTCGCCGTAAAATTCGTGAATGGCTGTTTTAATTGCCTGGATTAAATCTGGTTTAACTTTTTTATGAACTAACAGGTAATCAGGAGCGATACAAGTTTGACCAGCATTGATAAATTTGCCCCACGCAATGCGTTTAGCAGTGTATTCAAGTTGAATATCTGAGTCTACAATGCAAGGACTTTTGCCGCCTAATTCTAATGTGACAGGTGTCAGGTGTTTGGCGGCGGCTTGCATCACTATTTTACCGACTTTTGTGCCTCCGGTAAAGAAGATGTGGTCGAATTTTTCCGCTAATAATTGTTGACTGGTTTCGACTCCTCCTTCGACGGCGGCTACATAAGCGGGATCGAAGGTTTTGGTAATCAAGTCGGCGACAACTGCCGACGTGTGCGAGGCGACTTCTGAAGGTTTGAGGATGGCGCAGTTGCCTGCGGCGATCGCCCCGATCAAGGGTGATATCATTAGCTGAAATGGGTAATTCCAAGGCCCGATGATTAAAACTACGCCCAAAGGTTCTGGGTAAATGCGGGCCGATGCTGGAAATTGCTCGATCGAAGTACGCACTTTTTTCGGCTTTACCCACGATTTAACGTTTTTGATGGCATAATTAATGTCTGCGATCGTAGCCAGTTCAAAATAAGCCTCGTACTCCGGCTTGTTCAAATCAGCGTTGACAGCATCCACAATCCGTGATTGATTGGAAGCGATCGCACTTTTGAGATTCTTGAGTTGTTCGATCCGAAAATCCACATCCTTAGTTTTCCCAGTCGCAAAAAATTGCCGCTGCTGCTGGATAATATCGCTGACTCTGATTACCATATTTATTCCTCCATGTCTATCAATAAATGTTACAACAGGAAAACGGAACTTGGGTAAAGTGCGATCGGTGTTAAAGCGCAGACTTCTTCAAGAAGTCTACGCTCTGGGCTTTATGCTATAACTTATAAGGTATTAATTGTAGATTTTTAATTTGAGTTAAGTCATGAAAATCTCTAAGAACGATTTTTTTTTCTATTCCTGCTGGCTGCTTTGCTTGCTTGCAGTAGCAGGATGTACCTCTAAGCCCCAAAAGCAAGTTGTCATCTGCTCGAAAGACTTTACCGAACAAGTCATCCTTGCAGAAATTTTAGCACGCCATATAGAAGCTAAAACAGATATCAAAGTAGAACGAGAACTGAATCTTGGAGGTTCGCTTTGCCATCAATCCCTCACAGCAGGTAAAATCGATTTGTACGTCGAATACACGGGTACTGCTTACGCCAACCTGCTCAAACAAAAACCGATTTCTGACCCCAAAAAAGTCCTCGATTACCTCAAACAAGAATATCCCAAACAGTTTAAAGCTGAGTGGACAGAACCGCTGGGATTTAATAACAGTTTTGCGATTATTGTGCGGGGAGACGATGCGAAAAAACTCAATTTACAAACTCTCTCGCAACTTGGGAAAGCTGCACCTAAACTCCGGGCTGGTTTCGGCCCAGAATTTAACGAGAGAGAAGATGGATTTCCCGGATTGGCTAAAACTTACGGGATTAAGTTTCGAGAAGAACCGAAGGAGTTGCTGTTAGGATTGCTTTATCAAGCGCTGCAACAAAAAGAAGTAGATGTGATTGCTGGTAATACGACGGACGGTTTGATTCAAAGTTTAGGTTTAGTAGTTCTCAAGGATGACAAGAACTATTTCCCGCCCTACGAAGCAGTTCCGGTTGTGCGATCGCAAATTTTGGATAAATACCCAGAATTGCGTCAAGTGCTCGCAGAATTGGGCGGCAAAATCTCCGAGGAAGATATGCGGAAACTAAACTACCAAGTTGATAAACAACAGCAGGAAGCCGGACAAGTGGCGCGGGAGTTTTTGCAGCAAAAATTGGGCTTTTCAAATCCCGAACCTAGCGCAAAGTAATCGGCACTTTCTCTCCTACAAGTTCACTTTATATGCGTAGCAGCTTACTTAGAACAGGAGTTTAAACTAAGACAGAATAAAGAGATGCATTACTGTAGATTGAATGCACTAAAAAATGAAAAATAAACAACTTGAGCTAGTCCTAAACAAGTAATGATAAATTGTAGTGACGGATAAAATACCCAATCGCACCGATGTGATTATTGAATGACTTAGAAAAAGATAAGGTCTTTCGTACCAAACGAGACATTCGTTGTCGGAGAGTGTTATTGAAGCGCTCGATATAAGTGGTTTTACCCGTTTCTTTCCCGACCGCCTGATGCCGCTTACTTGGTAACACCTTCGAGTAAGCCGCCCAGAAATCCGTGTAGACGACGGCACATTGTCGATAGACCCGCGGTAATGATTTCCATAATTCACTCGCGGCTGCCGAGTCTCTTGCCCCAATGTAAACCCCGACAATTTCACGGGTCTTGGCGTCTAAAGCTAACCCTCTTTTGTCACTCTACGCAGAGGAAAAATAGCAATAAGGGATATTGAGGTTTGGAAAAATTGAACGAGTTAAATTATTGACAAGCATTTGAAGTTTAAAAAAGCCCTCGGATAACTTAGGAACAGTAAAAACTTATAGCCAAGGTTTAATAAAGTTAAATAGTACAAATGGTTGAAGTATTAAACGGAGGTTGTTAAGAATATTCTTCCACCCATTTCCTGGATCCCCCCCAGGATGTGATGAAAAATTAGATTCAGATTGTGGTGGTAATTTTAACAGTTGTTCAGAGTGGACACTAACCATCAAATAAGCGCTAAAAATAATTTCCCACCACTTTTCTATTTGTGAATAATTAGTTAAGCGAAAATCTGC
>NZ_JAUBUE010000083.1:0-11844 GCF_036705305.1 Microcoleus sp. B3-D7
ATTTTAAATCACCCTAACCTTCCTTCAGTCTTGTCTTATGGTACTTTGGCTGCTTAAAAACTGTCCGGAGTATTGCTCTAAGTAGGCTAACGCAATCAGGGGGAAATTTTTTAAGGTTTTTAGAAGCTGGGTTTCAGGAGGAAACTAAGCTGCTTAGTATTTTTTTGGGCGATCGCCCCTGTGACACGATTTTAGATTTTAGATGTAGTGCACAGATGAATCGGGGAGGTTGAACTAGAATCTCAAATTTTGGGCGACTCACGACTCCTGTCGGAAAATAAGTATCGGTTTTTGGGCGGGTTCAGCCGATCGCGCGATCGAACTCCATCCTTTGTTGTCTTTCAATTCCGCTACCAACACAATCCGAGCAATATCCCCGCACCAATGAGCGCTCAACGCCAAAAAAACGGTGGGAACTATCTTCGCTATTCATATTTTTACCACTTCTTTTAGAATACCTTACATAAACTCATTACTGCGATTTCTTTACTTTTTGCAATCAAATAAAAAATCTCAACAGGCCTTGCTATTTAGCCAAAAAGTGATAATCTTGAAGTAGAGGCAATCGAAAACTCGGTTGATACAGCCTAGGAAAAAATTTGAGAATTTTTGTAACAAAATTACAATTCCCAATAAACTGTCTTTTGTTTACTGTCCTTTGACCGAAATGAGCAGAAGTTGAGAGGAAAAAAGCAATGCTCGACAATTTAGCAATTGAACAAAAACCCGGTTTTATTCCCAAAGAAAAAGCCTTAGTATTGTTATTTGATGAAGTCGGCATCGCCGACATCCCATTAGTAGGCGGTAAAAATGCTTCTTTGGGGGAAATGATTCAACAATTAACTGGCCAAGGAGTTAGAGTTCCCAACGGATTTGCAACTACAGCACACGCTTACCGGTACTTTATCCAGTCAGCGGGTTTAGAAGCTAAATTGCGCGAAATTTTTGCCGATTTAGACGTAGAAGATCTGCAGAACCTGCGACAAAAAGGCAAGCAAGCGCGGGCACTGATTCTCGACACACCATTTCCGCGAGAACTCCAAGCGGCGATAGCGGATGCTTACGAAAAATTGTGCGATCGCTACGGCGACAGTACAGACGTAGCAGTGCGTTCCTCCGCCACCGCGGAAGACTTACCCGACGCCAGTTTCGCCGGACAGCAAGAAACCTACCTGAACGTCCAAGCTTGCGCAGGCGTCCTCGAATGCTGTCACAAATGCTTTGCTTCCATATTCACCGATCGCGCAATTTCCTACCGCCAACAGCGGGGTTTCGACCACTTTGAAGTCGCCCTATCAGTCGGTGTCCAAAAAATGGTGCGATCGGACTTAGCATCCTCCGGCGTCATGTTCAGCATCGACACGGAAACCGGATTCAAAAACGCCGTATTAGTAACCGCCGCCTACGGATTAGGCGAAAACGTCGTCCAAGGAACCGTCAACCCCGACGAATACTTCGTCTTTAAACCAACATTAAAACAAGGTTTTCGCCCGATTTTAGACAAACGCCTCGGCAGCAAAACACTCAAAATGGTGTACGACATCGGCGGTTCTAAATACACCAAAAACGTCTCCGTGATAGCAGCCGAAAAAAATAAATTTGCCATACAAGATGATGAAATTCTGCAACTAGCAAAATGGGCAGTAGTCATCGAAGAACACTACTCTAAAGTGCGCGGGACTTATACCCCGATGGACATTGAGTGGGCAAAAGACGGCAATACGGGCGAATTGTTTATTGTCCAAGCGCGACCCGAAACAGTACAATCTCAAAAGTCTGCTAAAGTTTTGCGAAACTACAAATTGCAAGGTAGCAGTGCAGTTTTAGCAAAAGGACGCGCCGTTGGCGAATCAATCGGACAAGGCCCAGCCCGTATAATTTTAGATGTGCACAGAATCGCTGAATTTCAATCAGGAGAAGTTTTAGTTACCAACAAAACCGACCCGGATTGGGAACCGATTATGAAAAAAGCAAGTGCGATCGTCACCAATTCCGGCGGCCGCACTTGTCACGCCGCCATCATAGCCAGAGAAATGGGAATTCCCGCCATTGTCGGCACCGGCGACGCCACTCAAATCTTGAAAAATCATCAAGAAATCACTGTTTCTTGTTCCGAAGGAGACGAAGGCAAAGTTTATTCCGGTTTGCTTCCTTTTGAAATTCAAGAAACTGCGATCGAGAATTTACCCCGCACCCGCACTCAAATTTTAATGAATGTCGGGAACCCAGAAGAAGCCTTTGGTTTATCAGCAATTCCTTGCGACGGCGTAGGCTTAGCGCGGTTGGAATTCATCATTGCAAATCACATTAAAGCACACCCGCTGGCACTGATTCACTTTGATGAATTAGTGGATGAATCAGTCAAGGAAGAAATTGCAGAACTCACAGCACTTTACCAACACAAACCCGATTTCTTCACCGACAAACTCGCCCACGGAATTGCCACAATTGCCGCCGCATTTTATCCAAATCCAGTTATCGTGCGGATGAGCGATTTCAAGAGCAACGAATATGCTAATCTTTTGGGAGGTCGGCAGTTTGAACCCAAGGAAGAAAACCCGATGATCGGGTGGCGTGGCGCCTCTCGTTATTACGACCCGAATTACCGCGAAGCTTACGCTTTGGAATGCAAAGCATTAAAGCGAGTTCGCGACGAAATGGGCTTGACAAATGTGATTCCGATGATTCCATTTTGTCGCACCCCAGATGAAGGGCGAAAAGTGTTAGCCGAGATGGCAAAACACGGTTTAGTTAAGGGCGAGAACGGCTTGCAAGTGTATGTGATGTGCGAATTGCCGAGCAATGTCATATTTGCTGACGAATTCGCCCAAGTTTTTGACGGATTCTCGATCGGCTCTAACGATTTAACTCAGCTAACATTAGGATTAGACCGGGATTCTGCTTTAGTCGCGCACATTTTTGACGAACGGAATGAAGCTGTCAAGCGAATGGTAGCAATTGCCATTAAAGCCGCCAAGAAGTACGATCGCAAGATTGGGATTTGCGGTCAAGCGCCCAGCGATTATCCGGAGTTTGCTCGTTTCTTGGTTGAGTTGGGAATTGATTCGATCAGTTTGAATCCCGATTCGGTTTTGAAGACTTTGTTAGATGTTGCTAAGGTGGAAGGCGCGGGTTCGTTGATGGATTTAGCGGGGGATATTGCTAAGGTTTAACCGTTTTGGTTTTGGAGAGCAACCGGGTTTCTCAAACAATAGCTACCCCATGTTCTGGCTTGGTTGTTTTTGAACTCGACTCGGTTTCTCATATGTATTCCTGTAAAATAATTGCTCTCGCGTTTGTAGTGATGAATCCAAGTCCTCTAATTTTTCTCAGGACTGGCATTCGTCACTACAAACCTATTTGATTGCTGATAATTGACCTGACATAATATCACATCATATCAGCACTTCTGGCTTTGTTGAACCCTGGCGCTGCGCGCGATCGCCCTCCTCAGCCGCCAGCTAACGGTTAACACACGGGCGGCATAGTTTGAGAATAGATCGGGAACTTTTCTTATTTAAAACCGTCTTTTAGGGGAGGATTTTCTGTTGCCATCGCCTAAATCAACAAACATATTCTCCACATAAGCTCTGAAAATGTGCTAACTGCTCTCCTGATTATTTTCATAGGTTTAGCTCCGTCGCTGCTGTCTTTGTGGGTGATGCGCTCTGCCCAGAGCCAAGCCCGCGACAGAATTGCAGCGGCCAGACTTGCGGTAGCCAATAGACCCATGCGAACTCCACTACCAACTGCCGATCGCACTTACATACAAAGCCTCGGTTACTCGATCGGCGATATCACTTGCGAGTATAACGCCCGCTCAAATTACATTCGCTGCGCTGTCAATCCTTCTGGGCCCTGTCAAGATTGTCGGTATTACCAAGCCAGAACACTTGACGTTGGGGATCAAAAGATATAGCTTATATTGGTGCTTGTATCTACGTCTATTTGCGGATGTAATAATCAATGAGTTAAGATGTACTTACGTGTAAGGATTATTGTTGAAGCTTGTTTTGGACGACCCACGCCCAAACTCAGCAGTTAAAACCTAATCGAGCATTATTGCTTGGTTACAGTTGCCATAACAGGGGAATTGCGTTGGGTGTTTTTCTAGTTGAGGACTTACGATCAGAAACCAGGTTTAGATGATAAATTTTGGTTGGGCGGCGAGAAATCTAGGAATAAATTGGGTTTCTAGTCTCCTGGTCGTAACTCCTGCAGTTAAGAAAATTAGCCAACAAAAATCGTAAGTAGCTGAGGGGCAAATCTCCAAATCAGTTTCTCCAAAACATCATGAAAAATTCTGCACGAAACATTGTCCCGAGCATTTATCTTAAACAGAAACCTGCTCGAAGACTTTAAGTTGACAGTTTGAGAAGTTAGTTGTGGGCTGCACGAATCTGTTTTTGCGATCGTAGCGAAACAGTCTCAAACCTAGATGGCTATCTCCAGACTCCAAGTCATGAATTTTTAAGACGCTTCGTCGATACAGGGTATGCCGATTTCAATTGAATCTCATATGTTGCACCATTTTCAAGAATAGGCTTTCTGGTCTGTTCCACAACAAGTGAATTTTCTTATGGGCTGGGCAGAAGACCCCCCCCATAGAAGGGTTATTGATAATGGTAAAAGATCTCAGTTGAATGACACTTCGGGCACGGCCGGCATAATTATGTGACGGCTATCACTCCCTAATTAATGTGTGGTTGCTATTGTGAACAGGGCTTGCACACCAACACCAAAGAAACCGAGTTGTTTACCGGGAGCGAGGGCTGCAAAGAAGTCTTTTCGTCCCTCAAACCAGGTTTATACCTCTAGAAATAGAGAGTTTTATCTGCAAACTAAAGTGCATTAGACGAGGTACCGAAA
Source organism: Microcoleus sp. B3-D7 (assembly GCF_036705305.1). Lineage (NCBI taxonomy): Bacteria > Bacillati > Cyanobacteriota > Cyanophyceae > Oscillatoriales > Microcoleaceae > Microcoleus > Microcoleus sp. B3-D7. Next base: position 4,870 of record NZ_JAUBUE010000083.1, read on the forward strand.
ACCTCATGAAGTAAATTTTTGAGAACTCGTGTTCTTATCTACTGCGCGATGTCAGAGCTAGGCGTGTAACAGATACACTCGCTAACAGAACAGAAAAAAGCCGAAGGCAAAATGTCACCCGATAGAAAGGTTATTGGGATTTAAACCCCCAATCATCAGCGCTTCTGTCGGCTATATTTTCAATGCTATTAAATATCAATATAGCACTGCTTTTTGCTGAGTAAAATTCGCTTTTTGCTCTTGATTTAAGTCAAGCAGCAGAGCCTCTTAGTCTGCAATTCAACCTTTTCAATAGGTGATAATTATCATCTTGAACTAGGTACATCATCTACAATCCGTGAGACAATTTGACCATGCAAAGCATCTGCAAGAAATCAATCTTTCTAGCCAAAAAAATATGTGACTCCACCGCAAGGATTGCTGGCACAAAGTTCCGAACAACAACTACTTATCATCAGAAAAAACAAATAAAACAAGTAAAAGCAGACGAGTGTTTCCTGGGGAGCAAACTTGGTGGTGGCGCGGGAATTGGGCATCCCCACAGAGAATTTTTACGAGCAACCGAGTCTGTGGGCGCCCGGACTCTAAAAAATGTACTGTTTCTCGATGCCAGAGTAGAGAACTTCGACAGCTTGGCAAGAGGAGCAACAGCCGACACAGAGGTATTTGTATTGGACTCGACGCGGGATGGAGTCGAGCAAATTACTAGAATTCTGGCTAATTGCAGCGATTTAGACAGCCTTCAGATAGTTTCTCACGGTCGAGAAGCGGGGGTGCAGCTAGGGTCGATCGAACTCTGCAACGACAACTTACAAACCTACAGCCATTTGTTACAGCAGTGGGGAAAAGTCCTCAGCGAGAGAGGAGATATCTTGTTATTCGGGTGCAGCGTCGCAGTGGGGGAAAACGGCGAGGCCTTCGTGCGGAGGCTGAGCTTGATTGTCGGTGCAGATATTGCAGCTTCCGACAACTTGACGGGGAGTGCGGCACTCGGCGGCGACTGGCAATTAAAATTTGCGACCGGGGAAATAAAGGCGAGAATCGCCATTGAAAAAGAAGTGCTCGAAGCCTACCCTTACGCCCTCGGCACATTAGTTAACGAAACCTTCAAAAACTCCACAGTTAGGGGGCCTTGGATTTACGGGGGAAACGACGGGGCACTGTTCGATCCCAGCAGTAACCTTCCAGCAGCCGATCAACTTATCCCCGGCATTACCGGAGGCACAGTATCCGGCGTACTTCCGGCTTTGGGCGGTGCAAGTCCCGGCGATGGCGCTCTGCTATTAACTCCAGCAGTAAACCTTCGGGAAGCCTTCGTTATCTACAACAACCCCATTCCTTCAACCGACGGTCTCAGAGTTCAGTTTGATTTTTATTCTTACGGTTCAAGGGAGCAATTTGAGGCTCCGCAACCCAATATTCGCCCTCAGCCAGGGGACGGGCTGGGTTTCTTCTTGATTGACGGCACTGTTAGCCCAACAAGGACTGGGGGTTATGGCGGTTCTGTGGCTTACGCTCCACGAACGGGTATACCCGGTATTGAGGGAGGTTATTTAGGCATTGGGCTTGACGAGTTTGGCAATTTTTCAACATCCACAGAAGGGCGCTCTGGCCCAGAGCCGCCTCCGATTCCCGGCTCCTCTATTGGTTCTTTCAGACCTGATTCAGTAACTGTTAGAGGAAATCAAGCAGACGGTTATCAGTTTTTAACAAATGCGATCGTTCCCTTCGGCATCGATAACATTCCTACGAGCATTGACTTTAGTGGCCCTATTGCCGGCCGCAGTTTTAATTTCAGCAATACGTTCACGAGCGAGCGCAATTTAGCCAAAAGATCCGTTCAAATTACGCTGAATCCATCTAATGATCCGGTGGAACCCTCTCGCCTCACCGTTGCCTTCGATGAAAATTTCGACGACATCTACGAAACTACATTGATCGATATCCCCAACTTGGCAACCGAAAACGGCCGAGTACCGCCAATTTTCAAATTTGGTTTTGGCAGTTCCACAGGAGCCGCCAACAACATTCACGAACTTCAAAACCTCGTAGTTGAAACTATCAATCCTCCCAGTATCACCGCAGAGGTTGCCACTATCAAGACCGGCCCGCAGTTCGTCAAGCCCGGAAGCAGCATTACCTACACGATTACTACTGTAAACAGGGGGCCAGCGCCTGCTACAAATGTTCTGATTCAAGACGAAATACCTTTAGAACTGCTGCGTCCGGGCGGATTGCCCCCGGTTCTCAGTGCCTCCAACAACGGCACTTACGTGAACCAAACCAAGGCTGTCACCTGGCCGTTAATTCCGGTTCTCAATGCCGGCGAGACTCTGACTTACACACTGACAATTGATTTGCCGCCCGGTTTAACCAGCGGTAGCAGTTTTGCCAACGTTGCATTCAGCACTAGCTCGACTTTCGACCCCGACCTCAGCAACAACAGCGGTGTGCTTGCACCTGGGCAAATCGAGGGGCCTGGTGTAGTCTTTACCACAGTTGTCAATACAGTCGCGGATTTAGTTACTACCAAAAGTGGCCCTGTGACTACTTCGGCAGGGTCAAGCGTCGCCTACACATTGACTACGACTAACAGGGGGCCAGACCCCGCTGCCGATGTGACAATCACTGACAGCATTATTCCGGGTTTAACAGGAGTCAGCGTATCGGACGGCGGCACTTACGACCCTGTTTCGGGCATTGTCACCTTCCCAGCACTGACGGCGCTGGCAAATGCGGCTACTGCGACCCGCACCATCAGTTTCATTGCCCCAGCCACCCGTACCGACATCAGCAACACCGCCCGGAGTAGCGCGGCGACTTTCGATCCGATCGCCACTAACAACAACGGCTCGACAACCAACAAAGACGGCACTCCCACCAACTCTACGGTTACGACAAGTATTGCGCCCAACGCGGATCTGGCAACCACCAAAACCGGCTCTACGGATGCTCGCGCCGGTAGCTCAGTCAGCTATACAATCGCTACAGTCAACTTAGGGCCCAGTCCTGCAGAAGCTGTAACCATCACGGACAGCATAATTCCCGGGTTAACCGGAGTAACGGCATCTAACGGCGGCGTTTACGATCCAGTGACAGGCATTGTCACCTTCGGGCCGGTGGCAATCGCCAATGCGGAGACAGTCACGCGGACGATCGGCTTCACAGTACCGCCCACCCTAACTTCCATTAGCAACACGGCCAGAAGTACCTCCATCACTCCCGACTCCACTCCGGCCAACAACAACGGTACAAACCCCAACGCCACCGTCACCACATCAATCGATGCTGTGGCCGATGTTGTCACCCAAAAAACGGCTCCCGCCAGCATCGAGGTGGGCGACACGCTACTTTATACAATTACTACTACCAACTTAGGGCCCAGTTCCGCGACCAACGTAGTCATTACCGACAGCCTGATTCCCGGCTTAACTAATGTCAGCGTGTCCGATGAAGGAACCTACAATCCAGACACAGGGACGATCGATTTCCCAGCGATCGCGACTTTAGCCAGCGGCAGCAGCGTCACCCGCACCCTGATGTTTGTACCGCCACCTACCCTGACGAGCATCACCAACATTGTCTTGAGTCGAGCGTCCACTTTTGACCCGGACTTAACCAACAACGACGGCTCGACAGTCGCATTGCCCGGTCAGGCGGGGGGGCGAGTCATTACCTCGATCGATGCTGTGGCCGATGTTGTCACCCAAAAAACGGCTCCCGCCAGCATCGAGGTGGGCGACACGCTACTTTATACAATTACTACTACCAACTTAGGGCCGAGTCCCGCGACCAACGTAGTCATCACCGACAGCCTGATTCCCGGCTTAACTAATGTCAGCGTGTCCGATGAAGGAACCTACAATCCAGACACAGGGACGATCGATTTCCCAGCGATCGCGACTTTAGCCAGCGGCAGCAGCGTCACCCGCACCCTGATGTTTGTACCGCCGCCTACCCTGACGAGCATCACCAACATTGTCTTGAGTCGAGCGTCCACTTTTGACCCGGACTTAACCAACAACGACGGCTCGACAGTCGCATTGCCCGGTCAGGCGGGGGGGCGAGTCATTACCTCGATCGATGCTGTAGCCGACCTGGTTACGTCCAAAAGCGGTCTCACATCTGCTCCTGCTGGTAGTTCCGTGACTTATACTATAACTACCGCAAACAATGGGCCGAATGCTGCTGAAAACGTAGTGATTACAGACAGCATCATTCCCGGTTTAATGGGAGTCAGCGCATCCGATAACGGCACTTACGACCCAGTGACAGGGGTTGTCACCTTCCCAACAATTCCCAGTTTGACTAGCGGCAGCAACATCAACCGCGAAGTAACAGTAGTCGTTCCAGCGACGGGCACCATTAGCAATACTTCCCAGAGTCGAGCGACCACTTTTGACCCCGAACCCAGAAATAACAACGGTTCCGAGTCCAGAGCCACTGTCACCACCGCCATTTTACTCGCGCAGCCAACACCCAACAAGCTTCCATCAGCCGACAGCAGCAATGTGGCGATCGCGCCCAACAGCGTTGTCCAAATTAGCGGGCTCGGAGGCAGAGACTCAGACGGCACAGTGGTTACATTCACAATCAGCACCCTGCCGCCGGCAAATCAAGGCGTCCTGTTCTTGGGCGACCCCGCAACAGGGGGAATCGCTGTCACGGCAGGTCAAACGCTGACAGCCGAGCAAATGACGCAGTTATTCTTCGAGTCTGCCGGCAATTTCACAGGAGCTAATTTTACCTACAGCAGCAAGGACAATCTCGGTGACAGCAGTCCTGCCGCCACCGTTTCTCTGGTGTCCCTAGCGTTCAACTACCCGCCGGTACCCACAAACATCAGCAAGACACTGGCGCCAAACAGCACCGTCAACCTCACAGAGCTCACGGCAAAAGACCCCGACAACTCGATCGAATTCTTCACTATCCACACCCTGCCGGCGGCAACTCAAGGCGTGCTGTTCTTGGGCGACCCCAGCCAGGGAATCCGGATCACGGCAGGCCAAAGACTTAGCGCAACTCAAATCAGCCAGTTATTCTTCCAAGCAAGCAGCGAATTCGCAGCCACCAACTTTACCTACAGCGCCACAGACAGCCGCGGCGCCATTAGTCCAGCCCCCGCTACAGCCTCCCTGCTAGCACTATTACCTCCCACCGACCAGCCGCCCGTCGCCAACAACTCCAGCGTCGCTTTGTTGCTGGAAACAATCGTGAACATCCCCGGACTCGGAGGAACCGACCCCGACGGCACGGTGGTTTCCTTTACCGTAAACACCTTGCCACCAGCCAATGAAGGCACGCTGTTCTTGGGCAACCCCAGCCAGGGAGTGCGGGTCACGGCAGGTCAAATCCTGACAGCCGAGCAAATTACCCAGTTGTTCTTCCAGGCGTCCGGCAATTTCACAGGGGCAAACTTCACCTACAGCGCTACAGATAACCTCGGCGCCACCAGTGCGGCAGTCGCCACTGTCTCTCTCATCCCCCTTAAGGAAGCGATACCGACGCCGACACCCGCGCCGATACCGACGCCGACACCCGCGCCAACACCAACACCCGCGCCGGAACCAACACCAACACCACCAACACCAACACCTGCAGCGGAACCAACACCTGCGCCGACACCCGCGCCAACACCAACACCCGCCCCGACGCCCATACCCGGAGCGGAACCCGCCCCGACGCCCATACCCGGGCTAACACCAACTCCAACACTCGCGCCGGAACCAACACCAACACCCGCACCAACACCCACACCTGCAGCGGCACCAGCCCCGACGCCCATACCCACGCCGACGCCCATACCCACGCCGGAACCGGAACCAACTGCAACTCCAACACCACCAACATCGGCGCCAACACCAACACCACCAACACCACCAACACCCGCCCCCGAACAACCAACACCGACGCCAGAACCAACCCCCATATTCAACCCAGTACCCGAACCCGATACCAGTTGCGGTTGCGACCCCTTACCCTTGCTGCCCCCGCTCACATTTATCCAACCCCAGCCAGAGCAAATACTTAACTTCGACTCAAACGCCGCCCAACTCATCGACATCCAAAACACCAGCATCGGCACTCCCGGAAACGATTCCTTAACAGGAAACGAAACCAACCAACTATTTCTTTCCCAAGGTGGCGACGACACAGTGTTAGGTGAAGCAGGCAGCGATATCGCTTTCGGCGACCAACAGCGAGACTTGATCGCAGCAGGTAAGGACAACGACATCGTTTACGGCGGCAAACAAACCGATGCCGTATTTGGCGGCAAACAAGACGATCGCATTTCTGGCGATCGCAATGCAGACACATTGTACGGCGATCGCGGTGCCGACAGCATAGTCGGCGACAACGGCAACAACATCGACTTGACTGGTAACGACGGCGACCTGATTTTCGGCGGGTCTTCAGGCGACGCCATTTCAGGCAATCAAGGTTCAGACACCGTTTACTCCGGCAAAGACCCTGACATCGCTTACGGTGGTATCGACAACGACCTGATTTGGGGTGACAAAGGCCCCGATACCCTTTCCGGCGACAACGGAGATGACTCGGTGTTTGGTGGCGTCCTCAACTCCCTCGATAGCGACCCCGACGGCTTCGATTTGCTATTAGGAGGCGATGGCAACGACCTACTTAACGGCGAACAACAAGACGATACCTTGCGAGGTGGCAACGGCCCGGATGTGGTGTTTGCAGGCAAAGGCAACGATCGCATTTTCGGCGAAACCGACTCGGATACTCTCTACGGCAATCTAGGTTCCGACACCATAATCGGCGACTACGGCACTCAACCAGCCAATACAGTTGCCACGGATGAAGGCGACTTAATTTTCGGTAACGACACCGGCGATATCATCGGCGGTGGCAGCGGTAACGATAGCATTTTTGCCGGCAAAGGTAATGACTTAGTTTACGGTGGCAAAGATCACGACAGGATTTGGGGCGAACTCGGTTCCGACACCATTG
>NZ_JAUBUE010000012.1:0-94014 GCF_036705305.1 Microcoleus sp. B3-D7
GACAAGTTGACCGTTCGTGAGAGTAATTGTTTGGCTGGCAAGAGTGGAGGCAAATTCAATGGTATCGCCGGCTGCTGCGGAGGCGATCGCATCTCTCAATGAACCGGGTCCGCTATCATTATTGTTGGTAACGGTAATAGTCTTTAAACTCCCTTGATAATCAGCCATTGCTTCTGGAGTCAAGGCTAGCGGTGCTTCAATATCCCCTTTGGCAAACTCCAAATTCCAGTTACCACCGCGGCCAGTGCGATCGCTAGATGCCGCAATATCAGCCCCGGTTAACTCGCCTAGGCGATCGACAAAATCGCTTCCCGAACCCGCCGCAACATCGCAACCATAAAGCACAATATCTGCTTTGTCGCTTAGCGCATTTCGCCACCCTTGCAACTGGCTTTCATATTGCGGCAAATTATCCGAATTCAGCGTTGCAGAACCTAGCTGCAAGCTGCCAGAATTGCCGTGAGAAATAATGTGAACCGAGTCTATCGCCCCGTTAGTAGAGGCGTATTTTTCCATCTCGGAGGTGATTTGTTCGATGCCGTTTTTGGTGCTATCGAGTATTACTACCTGCTGTCCCGGCAGCACTCCCGCTGTTATTGACTCGTAATCTTTTACGCCTGAGTCAATGAAGACTAAGCAGCGCGGTGGCATTTTTTCAAAAGCAGATTGTGAGTTAACTTGAGCGAATGTAGAACTCATATTGAAGACTCCATTAAGGGCATTATTAGTAGATACACCCCGGAGTTATCTTATCAAGCGTATGTGATAAATCTGCAATTTTGGCAATTGACTTTTGTATGGATCGAGCTAATCTGAACGGAGGATAACAGAGCCTAATTGCAGTTGGTTCGAGCGACCGTCAGAAGTTAGGCGAACTTTATCAATCTCTCTAAGAACAATAGTCCGGACAGTTTTTATATGACCCAATGGCTTATTCTGTAGGACTTCGCAGCCACTGTGGATCATTAAATCAATGTCAGCTCCACCCCGCTCGTTGCATTTAATTCGACTTTATTTATGATCCTTGCGCCGCGTAAGCTTGTAGTCTCGTTCCAAAAACTGTCCGGAGTGTTGTAAGAATAGAGGCATATTTTTGAAGTGCCGAGGTAATTTTCTCGATACAGTCAGATTCCCCGCCAAAATTATGGAAACAAAATATTCACATTCCTTGATGCAGAGTCTTTGAAGACAAAGCTTTTGTATAGGGAATTTGCGTATTCCGAGGCGCGAGTCGTTTCCCTTAAAGAAGTCAACCTATTGCGTCCTCCAAAAGTGAGCTTAGTGGTAGATACAGCCTTGGATTCAGAGCTTCTTAAATTGTTAGCGATCGTGTTTATTTCGCTCATTCTTATTTAACCTATCTATCAGTTTCCCCTATTTCTGCAGCACTGTCATCCGCAATCGCACGGAATTTATTATATGCGTGTTTTCCCTTACTTTTGGCAAACGCGCAATTACCGATAGCTCCGATATCCTACTGGTGATACCACTTTTAAAAAAGAATCCAAATCTAGGCCGGTGCTTCAAACCTCAATAGCCATTAGTCATTCGTAATTCTAAAATCTAAAATTTAAAATCTAAAAGGGTATGACAGTTAGTTTATTTGCCTCCCAACTGCACCGCTCAAGATTCTGTGGAAGATGGCGGTTTTTTTCCTGTATTGCGAATATTAATAATATTGTTGAGCGCCTCAACCCAAAAAGCAGCCCCCATAGAAATAGCTACGTCGCTCAATATCCAACCAAACAATTTTGCAATCAAAGCCGATCACAATAAATTCCCCTGCCTATCACGTTCTAAGCTGTTCTGTTCGCTCCATCCAAAAGGCAATACGGTTCAGTTAGCGCTTTAAGACGAATTTCATTTCTCGCATTTATGAGACTTCCAGACTTGTGAAAGGAAATCCGATTATTCTTATCTGAACATTATTGATCCAAAAGGCAGAGCTACCTGATCCAAAGCTCCATCGACATCCTGTTGAACTTTTGTCAGACTGGTTAAATTATTTGATTTAGTCTTAGCATAGTTTGCAACCAACTGCTGAGCGTACAAATTAACAGTCGATCGCTAAAGCCACCTTTTGGTTAATCTTAGCATTGCTCGCAGTGTGGGCGAGTTGGCAGATTTGGCAATGGTTACGTTTTTATATTCATAATTTGAAACAGAGGAATTAAACAACTGGTGGAAGTGCGAAAAAATAATTAAAAATTTGTCGGTAGCAGCGTGGTTATTGCTATCGAAAAAGTTGCCGTAAAAATGGAAATACCGCAAAGCTTGTCGCTGTCTTTACATGGCGGTTTTGCAGCGGTTAAATGATGCGAAAACCATGGTTTATCAACCAAGCCGCACTGAAACCGAATATTTGCAATTAATCCAGCAATTACCCCAGGCTCTGCCTTACTAAACTGTGAGCGCAATATACCAGCAACTATATTTTGAGAATAGGGAAGCTGGCGCCTCAACCTTTGAACAGTGTCAGAAAGCTTATCAACAAATTAAGGATTAAGTAGGTAAACGCAAAAAAACAATAATATCCAATCAATAATTTTAGGGTCGGGTTTTACCAACAATAATTACCACAAACCGACAATCTCAAAAACCCCCACTTAATAGCCAATTGCAGTCTACTTCCTTCAATCTACAAGGGTTCAAGGTCGTACTCGAATAACTGGCGTAGCGCCTAAGAGTACGACCTTGAAATGGTCCTATCAGACCGAAGTAGCAAATGGGTTGAAGGCGACGAAACTAGCACCTACCCCAGCAATAAGATTCGGGTCAGTGCCACCCCCCATCAGTCCTGTAGGTGAAGGTAACCAGTTCTGCGCGGCCTTGACTGTCACACTAGGATTAGCGATCGCCACCCCATTGAAAGAGTTGGTGATGAAATTGCTTATATCCACTGTTGTCGGCCCTGAACCACCAAGCAAGCTTGAATCCTGTAACGGGATACCACCTCTGTTGAGACCACCACCAATATTAGCGTTGGTGATATCGTTGTTCTCAATATCGGTATGGCCACCTTGCAAGCGTATCCCCTCTTGCCTGACATTGCTAATTTTGTTGTTGTCGATCGCACTAGCTGAACGAAAGTCAGTAATTGAATCACCGACAATGCTCGCTGCACTCACCACATTAGAAATCCCTTGATATTCAATTTTCCGCACTAGGTAGTCGGAACCATCGTTTTTGAAGGAGGTGGCCGCGTAGGCAGCGGTGGGGCTATCGTAGGCTTTGGTGGAGAACCGCAGTTCGTCAAAAATAGCGCCGCCGAGAGAGTCTCCTACTATCTGGAATTTGAAACTGCCATCGGTGCGATCGCCAATTACAGTCACTCCATCTGAAGACACAGTAATCGGTTTTGAAGCGCTCGGAGCGTTGAGGCGAGCGATCGTAAAATTGGTGGCTGGTACCAGAACCCCATTATTAAAGATTTGCAGGAAAGCAACTTCATTGCCTTGATCGCCCAAACCAGGACTTGTTTTGGGACTCACTCCACTGAGGTCGATCGTTGTGCTAGTGATGTCTTGGTGATCTGCCCATTTCACCTTCAGCGCCTGAGATTGATTGGTGTTGGGGTTATGGTTGATTTCCGCCCGAATTTTCTTGGCGTCGGTGAACCAACCATCATAAGAGGATGGGACACCAATACCGCCGGTACTGCCGTAGCTCAACCAGCTTTTAGGGTTTTCGTTGCTTGCTAAGGTGAGGTTGCTGATGACACTAGGGTTAAGGTAGTCGGTTTCAAAGCCATCAAAAGCTATCCCAGACAGTTTGATGCCTTGATTCTGGGCGGCATTCGGCCATTGTGCGATCAGGTCAGTGATGCTGCTGTAATTATTAGTTTGACCCAAAGAACCAGTAAGAGTTGGCGCCGGAGTCGGAGTAGGCACCGGGACGACACTACCTCCCAATTCAAAAGAGCCGCTGTCGACGATGGCACCTGGAATGCTGTCGCCATCTTGAGGGCGAGTCACGCCGCGCTGATCCTTGGTGGGTGCGCCCGTAGCAATCCCTTGATCAATGGCCGGACTTCCTGTCAGCAGCGGCCTGACTAAAGCACCGTTGAGGTTTTGCAAAGGGCCAAGTAAGGGGTCTGCGAGCGTAATACTTGCCGTCGCATTGTAATCGTTGAAGTTAGTAGTTTTTTTGACAGGCCACTGAAAATTGCCACCTTGGTCAGTTAGTTCGCTGCTGGTGTGCTGCTGAATGCCAAACTCATTCCCCGCCGTGTTGTTAGAAAAAATCGTGTTCTTGACACTGACAGGCTTTCCCGACGCCGCCGAGATGCCTCCGCCCACCCAACGGGCGGAATTATCGGCAATGGTGGTGTTGACGATCGTTGTGGGGGCATAAAGAGCCATTGCACCACCGACATTGCCGTAAAAATCGGTAGTCCCACTAACTTGGTTGCCAGAAAAGGTGCTGTTGGTAATCGTGGTAGGCGCATCCATGATCCACATTGCGCCACCTTGACCGGGGGCTTTGTTACCAGCAAAGGTGGTGTTGGAGACCGTAAGTCCTTTGTTGAGGCCGTTGCTCAAGTTTACCAACCCGCCTCCAACTCCGTCGTTGCCACCGGGAAGCGACAGAATTTCGTTGTTTTGGAAGGTGCTGTCTGCAATACTTACGCTGTCTTGGGTGCCGGTAAACAGATAAGCTGCTCCGCCTTCGCCTCGCCCTTTGTTGTCTTGAAATACACTTTTGGTGATCTTAATTGTGCCGGAAGCTTCGCTGGGATTGCTGGCTCGATCGGTATATAGTGCGCCGCCGAAACCTCTTAAGAAATCATTGGACTTCCCTGTGGCGAAAGTGGCTGCTGTGGTGTCGTTGCCGATGAATCGGGAGTTGTCAATTGTCAGCTTACCTTGAAGGCTGTTAATCGCCCCGCCGTTAATTCCTTTGTTGTTGGTGAAGTCGCTGTTGGTGACTGTAATAGTTTTGAAACTCAAAAAGCCGATCGCACCTGCACCACGTTCATCGTTAGCGGCGGTGGCGACGTTGCCGTTGAATTTGCTGTTGGTAACAGTCAGGGTATTGTTGAAATTACCAAAAATTGCGCCACCGCCTTTATCGGCGACGTTGTTGTTGAACTGAACATTGTCTACTGTGAGGTTTACTTCGTCGGTTGTGCCGATCGCGCCACCTCGATCGGTTGTTTTGCCGTTAGTAATAATCAGATTTTTGACAACAAAATTGGTAGCAGTTGCAACGTTGGCGTTGACAAAAAAGGCGCGGGATGCGTTGTTGCCACTGATGGTTAAACCTGGTGCGGCGGCGCCGTCAATGGTGATGTTTTTGCCAACGGGAATATCGAGTTGACCGCTGGTGAGGGTAATGGTTTGGCTGGCTAAACCTGGAGCGAAGGTAATGATATCGCCGGCAACAGCGGTGGCAATCGCAGCCCTTAATGAACCGGGTCCGCTATCGCTATTATTGGCTACTACGATCGTAGCTAAATCGCCTTGGTAACTTGCCATCGCATCCGGCTCCAAGGCTAAGGGAGATTCAATTTCGCCCCTAGCAAATTCTAAATTCCAGTCGCCGCTACGGCCAGTTGTGTTGGTGGATGCCGCAACGTCAGCCCCGGTTATTTGACTGAATCGAGCGACGAAATTAGCACCTGTACCGCCTGCTACATCGCAGCCGTACAGCATGATATCTGCTTCTGGGGCTAGTGAAGTTTGCCATTTTTCCAACTGGCTTTTGTATTGCTCTATGTTATCTGAACCCAGAGCGGTCTTGCCTAGTTGTAGGCTGCCTGAACTGCCGTGAGAAATAATGTGAACCGAGTCTATCGCCCCGTTAGTCGAGGCATATTTTTCAATTTCAGAGGTGATTTGTTCGATGCCGTTTTTGGTGCTATCGAGTATTACTACCTGCTGTCCCGGCAGCACTCCCGCTGTTATTGACTCGTAATCTTTTACGCCTGAGTCAATGAAGACTAAGCAGCGCGGTGGCATTTTTTCCCAAGCAGATTTTGAGTTAACTTGAGCGAATGTAGAACTCATATTGGATACTCCATTAAGGGCATTATTAGTAGATACACCCCGGAGTTATCTCATCAGGCTTAATTGATTATATCTTAACACCCAATTTGGAAATGGTGTCATTTTAAAAAAATTTTTATTGATTTATTTTGCTCGGCATTTGCCTTTTGCCTTTTGACTAAAATGTAAATCGGAGCCTCTATCTATGGGAATAGATCGCAATATTAATCGGGAATATTGAAAGAAATCTAGGTTCTATTATCCAATTTTTTTTGACCTTATTTTGCTAATAGTAGCCTGCATTGAGGGATGCGGAAATAGGGGAGGTAATTCACCTCCGAATAACTCCTCTTATATTTAGTAGTTCTTATTGGAGTGTGAGAATTTATCTATAGGCACAAGGCACTAGAGTTTCCCTAGCTGTATTTCATCCAAGGGAAAACTGAATTATGTAGATTTTAAAAAATTCTATATGCTTTGAAGCTGCTAGGTTGGCGGTACACCCAAATACTGATTACCAGGACGTTTGGTCGCATTTACTAACAGTCAAAACGGTCTAATATTAAGTGGAACCCATCGCGGGAAATTAATTGGTTTATGGGATGCTACCGACACTGTGAGGACTGCCCACCTCACTACAAACATGATTCAAATTATTCAGCGCGAATTGATATGATTGCAAATTGAGTCAGATTAAATCGTTGATTTCGATCGCGCCTGCCTCCCTAATTACAATTGTATTCGAGTCCAGTCGCCCTCGGTACGTTCCACACCCTCCATTAAATCACTCCTTAATTAGCAAACAGTCGATCGCGCCCACCGCCGTTGCTGAGTGTATCACTATATTGACCGGCATAACACGAACCAAGTCCGCTGTTTTTACTCAGGGAACTATGGGATTTTGGCAATTGACTTTTGTAGGGTTCGAGGTAATCTGAACTGAGGATAACAAAGCCTAATTGCAGTTGGTTCGAGCTGCCCTCAGAAGTTGTGCTAGTTTTGTCAATCTCTCTAAGGATAGAGGCATATTTTTGAAGTGCCGAGGTAATTTTCTCGATGCAGTCAGATTCCCCCGCCAAAATTCTGGAAACAAAATATCCACCTTCATTGATGCTGGAGTCCTTGACTACAAAGCTTTGGGATAGGGGATTTGCGTATTCCAAGGGGGGAGTCGTTTCCCTTAAAGAAGTGAACATATTCTGTCCTCTAAAAGGCCGTTTAGTGGTAGATACAGCCTTGGATTCAGAGCTTCTGAAACGGCCAGCGACCTTGTTTATTTCGCTCATTCTTATTTCACCTATCTATCAGTTTGCCCTATTTCCGCAGCACTGCCATCCGCGATCGCACGGAATTTATATTCTGCGTGTTTTCCCTTACTTCCGCCAAACGCGCAATTACCGATAAATCCGATATCCTATCCGTGATACCACTTTCAAAAAAGAATCCAACTGTAAGCCCGTGCTTCAAACCTCGATAGTCTTCAGTCATTCCCCCATCTAAAATCTAAAATCTAAAAGGGTATGACACTTAGTAAATTGGCCTCGCAACTGCACCCCTCAAGATTCTGTGGAAGATGGCGGTTTTTTCCCTGCATTGCGAATATTAATAATCTTATTGAGCGCCTCAAACCAAAAAGCAGCCCCCATAGAAATAGCTACGCCGCTCAATATCCAACCAAACAATTTTGTCATCAAAGCCGGCCACAATAAATTCCCCTGCTTATCTCGTTCTAAGCTGTTCTGTTCGCTCCATCCAAAAGGCAGAGCTACCTGATCCAAAGCTCGATCGACATCCTGTTGAACTTTTGTCAGACTGGTTAAATTATTTGATTTAGTCTTAGCATTGTTTGCCACCAACTGCTCAGCGTACAAATTAACAGTCGATCGCAACATCGAATCCTTCGACAATCGATTAATAATATGAATGCTATCAGCATTAGCCGCGACAGCGATCGCAGTTCCGAGCAAAATCGCCACCCCTCTAGCATTCCGCTTGTAAACACCAGAAGCACGCTCCATCGATTGGTCAAACCAAATTTCAATTTCTTTCTGAAACCGCTGCAACTGCTCTTGAGTATCTCCGCCGCCTTTTTCAGCGCGCTGCGCTAAAATATAAAGGCTGCGTTTCAAAGATTCTGGCATACTGTCCAAGGTTTCTTGAATTTGTTGATAAATTGGACTCTCCTCTTTGAGTTCCATAATTTCTGCTACCGAATCTTGACTTTTTTTAACAGTATTTAACAGATTGCTGAAACTCGGTTGCAGTTGCCCTAGCAGCGCCACCCGCTCAATTTTGCTGTCAAAACGAGCCTTGACAAATGCCATCTGCCTCTGAAATTCTCTCCCTGCCAGCTCGGTTTCTGGTAGATAAACCTGAGAATCCTTAATATAAAATCCTAGCTTTTCCGACATTCGATCTAAGCTGTTGCTCAAACTTGCTAAATTGTTTTGATAATCTTCAACTACTCGATTGAACTCCGCAGTCAGCCACCTAAATTCTTGCTCAATAATTGGTTTAGTAGCAGCAGGCAAACTCAGATTTTCTCCAATCTGTTGAATTTGTGCTAATTGTAAATCTTTAAATCTTTCCAATCGGGTTTTAGAGATAGAGCTGAGCAAACTAGAAACCTTTAAAGTATCCAAAAGGCTAGCCGAAAAACACTCGGCTGGAATATAAGAAGGCCCACTGGATTTATTGCCGAAAACATTTTTAGTACCCGTAACTCCGTGGTAAAAATCCCCCATGCGGTGCGTAACAGAGCGGAATCCCTCTGATAAAAGCCCTTTCGCTCCCTGATTCAAATCCTTGATAATCGGATTGGCGTAAATCGAATGGGCTAACTGTCCGACTCTCTTAAATTGCAGGGGATCTTTCGCCCCTTCGCTGCCTCCAGAAATCAGCACTTCTATCGACTTCTTTAAATGTTCCGCCCGCCACTGCCAAACAGTAGCAATCAGTTCCTGAATTTCCGAAGCTAGCAAGCTTAAAGTGAGGTAGATAAATACTAAGCCAATGATAATATCTATAATTACAGGCAAGTTCATGGTATTTTCCTAGTCGCAAATAACTGCTGTCTAAGTTTACCCTCAGTTTGGGACGCTCAAAACTCTCTTAACTTATGTCAGAAATCTTTCCATTCCTGGGCCGCAAACCGAAAAATCGCTGGAATGACAGCTTTACAGACAAAGTGTGGATGCTGGCTTTTCTGTTGGCTGCAGTGCTGATTTTCGGGCTGAATCTGGGCGGCGTGGCTTTGCGGGATTGGGATGAAGGCATTGCAGCGCAGGTAAGTCGCGAAATTTGGCGGGGCAACTTAAATTGGCTGTATCCGACGATCGACTCTATGCCTTATTTGAACAAACCGCCGCTGGTACACTGGCTAATCGGGCTGTGTTTTGCCGTCGGCGGTGTCAGCGAATTGACGGCAAGGTTGGTACCGGCGATGCTGACAGCCACTTCAGTGCCCTTGCTTTACGCCATTGGCAGGGAGTTGTTTCCTCCGCGTTCGATATCCATTTTTTCTGCCCTCGTTTATCTGACGCTGTTACCGGTGCTGCGGCATGGACGTTTGGCGATGTTGGATGGAGCAGTTTTGTGTTTTTTGCTGGGGGCGATGTGGTGTTTGCTACGATCGCGCCGGGATTTGCGCTACGCTTTGGGCGCGGGGATTGGGTTCGGACTCATTTGCCTGACTAAGGGCGTGATGTTGGGGCTGCTGCTGGCTGGGATGGGCTGTATTTTTTTGGTTTGGGATACCCCGCGACTCCTCACTTCTGGGTATCTTTGGGGCGGATTGGCGATCGGAACTTTGCCAGTAGCTGCTTGGTATTTTGCCCAATGGCTGCACTACGGCCAATATTTCATCAACACTAATTTAGTTAACGAATCTTTTCGGCGCATTTCGGAACCTGTGAGCAGTCACAGAGGCCCGCCTTGGTATTATCTTTTAGAAATTTTCAAATTAGCTTTGCCGTGGCAGTTATTTTGGCTACAAGGGCTGCGTCTGAGTTGGGAAAATCGCAGTTTTGCCGGGCCAAAATTAGTATTGGTTTGGACTGGAGTATATCTGCTGGCTATTTCTGTGATGACTACTAAATTGCCGTGGTATGTTTTGCCAATTTATCCAGCTTTTGCTCTTGCCGTTGGCAGTTATCTTGCTGAAGTTTGGGAGCAACTGTGGCTGCCGCCAGAGCCGGTCAAAGAGGAAGCAGAAGAACGTTTTGATGCTATTTGTTTGTTGCCTCATCCCGCGATTTTGGCAATGCTGGGTGTAGTTGCTGTCGTCGGTTGCGTGTACTTCAGTGGCTGGGTACGGATCGGGGGACAAATTGCGCCTCCAGAGCGAGATTTGCAGTTAATGCTGATGTTTGTAGCTTTGACAATGACAATGGCGGCCGTGTTGCTGCACCGCAAAGACCGGCAGTTTATATTAGTTTTAATTTGGGGAACTTACCTGACGCTATTGGTATTGGTGGCTTCAGATAACTGGGTTTGGGAACTGGCGGAGGATTATCCTGTTAAGCCGATCGCCGAAATTGTCCGCACAGGAACTCCGGCGGGTCAACCAGTGTTTACTTCTCACCGCTTGGGCCGTCCATCGCTGAATTTTTATAGTCAACGCCAAGTTATTGTCGCCGACGCGCCGACGCTCAAACAGAAATGGCAAACTCTCCCTCAACCTTATTTTCTGTTAGAAAAACCAGTTTTAAAACATTTAGGTTTGCAGAATGCTGAGGTTGTCAAAACAGCCGACGATTGGGTTTTGGTAACTAAAAAGTAAGTTAATAGTTAACAGTCCCCTCCTTGGGGTGGGTGAGATAACTTTCGATTGTCTAGTGTTGTTTCAGATGGACAGCCTTACCCGAAGCGGACTTGAATTTATGAGAAATCAATCAGACTGGATCTAACCGCTAACAATCCACAGACTGCTCTATTTTTAACGCCGTTTCCACTCTTTGATACTCCGCCTCAACCTCTTCTAAAAGCGCGCAGGCCGGATCAGGTAAAGGCTGGTTAGCATTTGTTCCGATGCGGCCCATGATTTCGAGTTCCTCGCACAGCTCAAACAAGCGAAAAGCACCGAGAGTACCGCTAATCGACTTTAAAGAGTGAGCCGATCGCCGCAAAGCCAGCGGATCGGCGTTGGACAGAGCCATAGAGATGCCTCGCAGCAGTTCGGGAGCTGTTTCGAGGTAAATCTCGATCGCCTCGTCCAAAGCTTCCACTTCTCGCAGTCCCTCTATAATCTTGGCACTCAGGGAATCGTGACTCTGTGACAAAACCCGATCGAGATTTGATGCACCCCAATCGACGACTGCCGGCGAATTGGTAATTGTCAGTTGTGGATTTCCCGCAACAGCCACATTCGATCGCACTTGTAATTCACTCGTTCCTTCGATCTGTTCCGCCTGGGCATCCAAACAAACAATCGGCTGCAGACGATCGAATGCGGAGTTCGATCGAGATTTACACCCGGTCAAAGCTCGCACCAACTGGTCAATGGCGATCGGCTTGCTCAAATAGTCGTCCATCCCCGCAGCCATACACTCTTCGCGATCGCCCTGCATCGCATTTGCCGTCATCGCCACAATCCAAGGCCTAGGTGGTTTTAGATTTTGGATTTTCGATTTTCGATTGTTAGATTCATCGCCAGTCAATTTTGGATTTTGGATTCTGGATTTTCCATTATGAGATTGCTCATCTGTTGCGGAAACTTCTGATCCTCCCGTGGGATTTTTGGTCGCGTCTCGATTATGAGATTGCTCATTTGTTACGGAAACTTCTGATTCTCCCGTGGGATTTTCTAAAGTTAAATCTGCTGAAAATTGCTCGCGGATGTGGCGGGTAGTTTCCAGTCCGTCCATTTCCGGCATTTGCACATCCATCAGCACCACATCATAAGGCTGGCGGCGCAAAGCTTCGAGCACTTCGATACCGTTTCCCGCCACATCCGCGCGATACCCCATCCGCTGCAAAATTTGCAAAGCCACCTTCTGATTCACCAAATGATCGTCAGCCAACAGAATCCGCAGGGGTAAGTTCTCTGCCAGCACGGGTATGCTTTGCAAGAAAGCCCCGCTAGTGCGCTGCCCTTTAAATTCCGTTGTCTGTTCTCCAAAAATATTGATTAAAACATTGTAAAGCTGAGATTGTTTGATGGGTTTATTCAAAAAAGCAGCAAAATCCATCTCCATAGCAGGGGGGTGAATTTCTTGCCTGCCGATCGAAGTTAGCATCACTAACGGCAACTTTTCGCAATCAGGATACCGGCGAATTTGCGTCGCTAAAGCTAACCCGTCCATTTCCGGCATTTGCATATCCAAAACTGCCAAGTCAAACACCTCTTTAGCAGCCAGCCAATCTAAAGCCAAACTAGCCGAAGCTGAAGCCCTAGCCACCATTCCCCAAGACTGAGCTTGGAGAGTCAAAATTCTGCGGTTGGTAGCATTGTCATCGACAATTAAGACTCGCTTCCCAGCTAATTCAGGTTGAGAATTGCTCAAGTTAAGTGGTAAGGAATTCTTGCAGCCAGAAACGATCGTACTAAAATAAAAAGTAGAGCCAACGGATTTCGTATTTTGGCCGATCGGCTTGTTGCTGAGTACAGATTTGCCATAGCCATATTTTTCGGCAATTTCGCAAGATTCTGCCCATCCCAAATCAAAAACTGCCGATGATCTAAAATGGGCCGGAGGATTGCCCGCCACACTACCCATACTTTCCACCCACATCCGGCCGCCCATCATTTCGGCCAAACGCTTGCTAATTGCCAAACCCAATCCGGTACCGCCGTACTGCCGGCTCGTTGAAGAATCAACCTGGCTGAAAGATTTAAATAGCCGATCCATGCGATCGCTCGGAATGCCAATACCGGTATCTTTGACCGCAAAATGTATTTCGTATGCTGGGTTAATTGCTACGGGTTCGCCAGCAATTAATGGCGGTTCTTTAGCCTTAGCCGCCGGCACTGAAATCTTTTTGGCAGTCACCGAAACCACGACTTCTCCAGCGTCGGTAAATTTAACCGCATTACTGAGCAAGTTGATTAAAATTTGCCTCAAGCGGGTGCTATCGCCGATCGCCGTTGCCGGTACTGTACGATCGATCAAGTAACCCACTTCCAGTTTTTTTTCTGCCGCCTTGGCAGCTACCAAGTCTAGAGATTCCTCAATGCAAGTGCGGATGTCAAACGGATGTTCCTCCAAGTCCAATTTTCCCGACTCAATTTTCGAGAAATCTAGAATATCGTTGATCAGCGTCAGCAAGGCATCGCCGCTGCTACGAATAGTTTCTACAAAATCGCGCTGTTCGCGAGTTAAGGGGGTATCCAGCAGCAAACCGGTCATGCCGATGACTCCATTCATCGGAGTGCGAATTTCGTGGCTCATGGTGGCTAAAAATTCGCTTTTGGCTCTAGTAGCCGCCAGTGCTTGATCGCGAGCTTTTGCCAAATCTACGTCGGTTTGCTGGCGTTCGAGTTCGCTTCCCACCCACTGAGCCATCAGTTTCATCAACTCTCTGTCTACAGCTCGGAACGGTTCTGTCACAGGAGTCGGAGAAAAGAAGCACAGAGTGCCGTAAACTTCACCTGCTACAGTGACGGGAATGCCCATGTAAGCTTCGATTGGGAAGGCTCGATCGTGCGTGTTGAAGGAAAAACCCGAAAATCGCACCGACTCAAAGTAAATCGGTTCTTTTGCCATTGCCGTAGCGACGCAGAAAGTTTTTTCCAGATCATAGATTTGGTCTTTGACGATCGACCCGTCGGGACACTCAACAGCCATTATTTGATAGTTGTCGCCTTGAATGCAGGACAAAATTCCCACCGACAGGCCTAAATGCCGACATCCCATTCCCAGCAGTTCTTGGAGGCGCAAATCAAAGGTAGAGAGGTGGTTGAGCGGGTCTGTACGGGGAGCCGAAGTCACTTGGTACAAAGCTTTGATTGCAGCTTCGCTTTCTCGCAGTTCTTGTTCTGTTTGCTTCCGCACGCTGATGTCGCGGGAAATGCCGATAATTTCTTGGACTTCGCCGGTTTGGGGATCACTGATCGTGCGGCCGGTGGTTTCAAACCAAATGTATTTGCCGTCTTTGCGGCGGATGCGGTAGCTGACGGTGTAAGTAACTGGGAGCGCCAGGACTTTCCAGTGAGCTTTGGCAATGGTTTCTAAATCGTCGGGGTGAAAATAATCCTTGGGGACGCGGCCGATGAGTTCCGAAGGTTCGTATCCCAGCAAAGCCCTGCTGGCGGGCGAGACGTAAACAAACACGCCTGTGGGGTCGTGTCTGGTGATCATGTCGGTTGAGTTTTCGGCCATCAACCGATAGCGGTCTTCGCTTTCATTACGTTCGACTTGAGAATTGCCCAATGCTTCTAGCATTCGGTTGATGGCGTCGGCCAAGCTTGCGAGTTCATCTTCTCCGGCCATAGGAACTCTCAAGCTTGGATCGCCGTTGGCTGCGATGTTGCTGACGCTGGTGCTCAAGGAAGCCAATCTCGCCAAGACTAATTTTTCTAGCAACAGCAGGGTGATGGCGCTAAATATTAAACCTACTGCCAGTATTGATAAGGTAAACAGCTCCAAGGTGGCCTGACCTTGGCCGTAAATGATGCGATCTGTCTCTACTCGCAGCAGCAGCGCTAGGTTGCCGTGGATGTCGCGAATCAGGGCGTATCCTGCGACTAAGGTGTCGCTGAGTGGCTCGACTAAAATTTCTACAGATTTGAGGTTGGAAATTTTGAGTTTGACATTTTCCAACTCCTGCCTCGATCGAGCCATCGCCTTGGCGCTGTGCCCGAAGTAGTTCGCGGCTCCCACTTTAAAATCTAAGCTGGGCAATCTAAAATCCACTGACAGGTGAGTCAGTTCTGAAAGCAAACCTATTTCGCTGCTGTCGAGGTAGCGTCCCAAGATCAGCGTCCCCCGCGACGGGCCTTGGGCGTTGCTGTTGAAGATGGGCTTGGCGGCAATCAGCAGCCTGGCTTCTGGCAGGGTGAGAACGCCTGTTTTGGCGGCGGGACGATCGCCATCGACTGTCGATGAGTCTAGTAGCGCCTCGGTCAAGTGCTGTTTTAAGCTTTCGGGAATCGGGATTTCGGTTTGGGATTTAAGGTCGAAACCTTTGCTGAAGATCGTCTTACCGTTAGAGTCCAGCAGTACCAAGAAGTTTAGTCTCAAGT
Source organism: Microcoleus sp. B3-D7 (assembly GCF_036705305.1). NCBI lineage: Bacteria > Bacillati > Cyanobacteriota > Cyanophyceae > Oscillatoriales > Microcoleaceae > Microcoleus > Microcoleus sp. B3-D7. The sequence goes on from NZ_JAUBUE010000012.1 coordinate 15,169, forward strand.
AAATAAATGTCGAATCGACGAAATTTGACTTGACAAAATTTTCGTTCCGTGTTTCGACGAAAGAGTAAGTATCGTCCCACTCGGCGTAATCTTGGGCGCTGGTGTCTAAATTCGACAAGTCATCATCTAATGCGTCCAAAGCCCGTGCGACATCCTGGCGGACGTACTGTGCCTCCAGGTTGTGAAAATCATGCAGCAAAATAGTTGATGCAGTGGCATAGAGAACCACAATCAGGCTGATCAGCGCTGCACCGATGATTAATAGTGTTTTTTTTCGGAGTTGCATGGCGTCGCCCTCCTCACGGTGCTACTAGGCAACTAGCCAGGAGAGGTTTGAGACGTAGGTTGTTTAGCATTGGCGATCGCAGGGCCTGCGTGTTTGGACTGTTCTCGGGTGACTTGGTAAAGCCCTTGGTATTTCCAAGGTATCCGGTATGTTGCCCCCCACAGTCAGTGTAGTATTTTCACAGCTTTAGTTCCCTATTATGCACAACCTATTACCTACAAGTTATAACCTGACGATCGGCCTCTTCAAAATAAACCGCCGATCGAACTCACAACAGTTCGCGTTTGATACTGACGCAGCCAGGGCGGCGGGGGGTTGGTATAACAGGCGTGCTGGGTTGAGAACCCTAACTATTATTGTACCTAAAAAATATTGAGCCGACAGCGGACTGGTAGGTCGAGTTTTCCCTGCCAAAAGGATCTCATTTCAATAGCTGTTTTGATTTTTGTCGTTTTATAGCAATCCTTGCAGGAGTAGTGCAATAAGCTTAAAAGCCTATCCAGCCTAGAAGCTTGAACGGCGTTCAACAATTGTGATAGCAGAGGCAAGGAATATCCGGCGACTTTTCATTTACATCCGAAAATAAAATATACAACAATCAAAAAAATCAGTTTTTTACTTTTCTATTTTGAATTAATCAAAACTGCTAATTAAGATTTATAAATTCACAGTTTCCACAATCCTCAACAAACTGGTAGGAACGGGTTTACCACTAACATTATTCAACAGTACCAACAAATTAATAAAAACCCATCCCCACTCCCCGCTCAAATCCTTTACTAACATTAGTGCCTGATATCAGTAGAAACTCATATCAGGCACTATCGGCAATCCGATCGCAACTAAAGTCTTTTTTATCGGATGACGGCTAAAGCACCGGCGCCTGCCGCAGCAGCGGCCGAGGAAAGAGCCGTGAAAAACAGCCACCAAGAGGCAACTTCTGCTGCTTTGCGGGTTTCTTCGGCTTGTTTTTCGGCTTGCAGTTTGATGCTTTCGAGGCGAAGCTGCGCCTCTTGCTGCAAGCGTTCTGCTCTTTGCAATACTGTGTTGCGGCTTCTTTCAATTTGGTCGATCAAGCGGTTGGCATCTGCTTCGGAAATGTCCTCGCGAGAACTCATTAATGCTACTAAAGTATCGCGGTTGAAATGACCAAGCCGATCGCGCAAAGCGTCAAATCCGGCTTGCGGATCGTCAAATAACTTCCGCACGTCCCGCGTAATTCCTTCATAGTTGAGTTCAGGGCGATCGAGCGAATTGAGGTAATCCCGAATTTTTCCGAGAATCCCGTCAATTACCGACTGAATACCCTCCTGTATTTTCTGAATTTGCATTGCGAACTCATCGCGCACCGACAAAATTCCATCGACAATGCGATTGGCTTCTGCTTCAGAAATATCCGGTCGCTGAGACAGCAGAGAAACAACTGTAGCTCGATCGATGTGCGACAAGCGCTCGCCCAAACTGTAAGCGCCGACTTTCGGGTCATGCAGCAGCAGTTGCAAGTCGCGCTTGATGGCTTCTGGATTTAATTCATCCTTGCCAGTATTACGCAAATAATCTTCTAAAACACTCTGAAAATCGTGCACTTGGCTTTGCACCCGTTTTGCCAAACGGCGCGGCGCTTTCACAATCGATCCAAGAGTTTCCTGCACTTGGTCGATAATTTGATTGACTTGTTCCTCGCTCAAATCTTGTCTCTGAGAAAGCAGTTTTACCAAAGTATCGCGATCGACTTGAGACAGGCGGCCACGCAGTGCTAAAGCTCCTTCTTTGGGATTTTCCAGCAGTTTTGTCAAATCCCGCTTAATCCCTTCAGGATTGAGTTCTGATTTGCCAGTATTGCGGAGGTAATCTGCAAGGGCGGTGGTGGTTTGGTCGTACTGATCCTTAGCTTTTTCGGCCAACTTTTGCGGCGCATGCAGCACGCCGTGCCAAGTTTCTTCGGTGCTGTCGAGAAGCTGATTTACCTGGTCTTCGCTGAGGTCTTTCCGCTGAGATAGCAATTTTACCAACGTTTGGCGATCGAACCTAGAAGCTCTAGCTCTCAGGGCCCACATTCCCGCTTCTGGGTTATCAAGCAGCGTTTTCAAATCGCGCTTGATGCCTTCGGGATTGAGTTCTTCTTTGCCCGTAGACTTCAAGTATTCTTGTACTCTTTGCCACTGGTTGTCTAGTCGGACTTGCGCTGCTTCTTGCAGACCTTTAGCATCTGCTAAAACTACATCTCGCGTCCTTTCCAACTCTTGAACAATCTGTTCTACTTCCTGGAATCCGAAGTTTTCGCGACCTCGGAGAATTTGCACAAAACTGTCGCGGGTGTAAGGAGAAAGCCGAGCGCGCAACTGTTCGTAACTAGCATCGGAATCCTCTAATATTTTTTTGAAATCGCTCCCGATACCTGCTGCTGTCAGTTCTTCTTTCGGCGTCAGCTTCAAATAAGTTTCTACCCGCCACTGCAAATCGCGAGATTTTTCTTGTTCCTCGGCAAAGATCACGGTTTGTAAAACGCGCTGTCTAATTGCTTCTAATTCCTGGGAAATTTCTTTAATTTTGTCTTGGGTAAAAACACCTCTACTCGCCAGGATTTCGGCAAAATTAGACTGTTTTAGTTTTTCTAATTCGCGGCGCACAGTTCCCGGATCGGCTGTAGGATCGTAGAGAACGTCCCGAAATTCGCGCTCGATGGCTTGGGGGTTCATCTGCCACGAATAAGTGTTGAGTAGGTAGTTTTCTACGTCGGCACGAATTGGGCTGTAAGTTACGGGTTCGCCTTTGACTTGAGCGGTAATTTTATCAGTTTGCTGGGTAACTTTGTCTTTAGCTTCTTTGAGCTGACCGACTACTTTTTCAAGATCCAAGTCAGAAATATCCGTGCGACCCAAGACTATTCCCATTAAAGCATTGACTGCCATTGTCGTTGCTTGGGACATCATGGTCGGGCTTTGTCCAGAGTTTTGACCGCTCAGATTGCTGAGAGCTTTTTCTACCCTACTTGCCAATTTATCTGAGACCAAATCGCCTGATTTGGCAGATTTGAGATAGTCTACTAATTGGGCGATGCCGTCTGATTGCTGCCCTTGTTTTCCTACTTGTTTCCAAGCATCTTGAAGTTGGTCTACAATCCGGTTTACGTCGCGTTTTGATAAGTCCGATCGCGAACTTACTAAATCTACGAGAGTTTGGCGATCGAGATTCGGCAAATTTTCGGCTGCAATGGTTTTTAGTTGCGGATCGTTAAGCAATTTTTCAAACTCGCTACGCATCCCTTTGATGTCTAATTCTGGCGGTTTGAGGCTTTGGATGTAGTCTTCGACGTTTTCGCGCAAGCTTGTGGGGTCGATCGCGCTACCCAGTTCATGGCCCACTGCTGCTGCTGCTGCTTTCGCGGTGGCGACTACTTGGTTGCTGGCTGCTTTGGCGCCGATAGCCGAGGCTGCGGTGCCGACAATGGCTTGAAAGCCTGATGTGGCGGTGTTGACGACGGAACCGATCAAAGAACCGACGGTGGTGGAACTCACCCAAACAAGCATTGAGAAATAGGTTGCCCACACGACTAAACCGACGATCGCACCTAAACCGGGACTGCTAATCAAGCTGAGCTTAACTGCTAGCAAGCAAGCAAAGAATAAAGCGACGGTGACGGTAATCAGCGTCCAAGTGCCTACTTTTCTGCCGATGTGGCGGACTGGGGAGCTGCCGCTATCCGAGTGGTGGCCGTCGTCGTGGGATTGTCCCATGTACGAAAGGCCGGCTGCTACTGATAAATTTGTTAGCAATAGTTGGAAAGCGCAGGCGAGCACCACTCCAGCTATCAAGGCGATAAAAAATTGCGGCCCGGAATAGAGGAGTGCTGCGTCTTCTGCTGTGTTTGTAGTAGTCTGCTCTACTGGCACTTGGGCCAGCCAGAACCCGATGTTATACAGTTGTGGATTTATTGGCAAATTTTGATACATAGTATATTCCTCGTTAAGGAGTGGGTGCGCGCGCTCATTGGCGCAAGTTAACTAATGTATAGTTTTAGACTCATGCCCCCAATGGCAAGCATCGCCTTATTGACGAGCTAAAGCATCCCCCTACAGTTGGAAGTGTAGAAATATGTCTGTGGCCGGCTGTCACTTTAGGAATATTTGTGCTATGTAAATTGGCAATTGTGAAGTTGTTAGTTCTCAGGTATGAGTAAGGTGCGCTGCGGCGCATCCGAGATAGATGGTAGTAATGGTAAGTCGGATTAAAATAATGGCAGAGGAAAATCTTTGGTCGATCGATATTAAGAGTGGGTACAGAAGCCCAGACAAATTGTTCACAATTCATCAACCAATGCCATAGCAAATTAGCTTTGAAGGGATTCGATAGTGCAGCGAGAAAGTCATGCAATTATTATTGGCGGCAGTTTAGCAGGACTGTTGGCATCTAGAGTATTAGCAAAACACTTCGACCGAGTAAGTATTATTGAACGAGATTTTTTTCCAGAAAAACCCGCACCTCGCCCCGGGATTCCTCAATCCCGTCACCTTCACATCCTTTTAAATCGGGGGAAAATCATCCTAGAAGAGTTGTTTCCCGGCTTGGAAAGCGAACTGGTAGCTGCTGGTGCTCCTAGGTTAAATCCGAAGTCGATCGGGTGGTTTAGTCCGGCGGGTTGGGCCCCGCTATTTAGCCCGGATCTAAATGATTTAATTATGTTCAGTCGGGATTTACTGGATTGGCAAATTCGCCGCCGATTGGCTGAAAATACGAACGTGCATTTCCTCGAAGGAGGCACCGTAACGGGGTTGCTGGCGAATGCCTCGCGCACGGAAGTTGCTGGCGTGTCGGTGCGTTTTCGCGATCGCCACAACCCTGGTAACATCCATGCAGAGAATTTGTATGCAGATTTAGTAGTCGATGCTAGTGGCAAAGTTTCCAAAACACCTCAATGGTTGAAAAGTTTGGGCTATGAACCTCCGCAAGAAACCGCTATCAATGCTTTTGTCGGCTATGCCAGCCGCATCTATAAATGCAGCGGTAAATTGTCAGACACTGCGCCAGTATTTGTGTCAACCGCACCGCCATTTCGCACCCGTGGCGGTGGAATTTTCCCGATCGAAGGCAATCGCTGGCTGGTGATTCTTGCCGGGGCAGATCGCGATTATCCCCCGGTCGACGAAGCAGGTTTTCTAGAATTTGCCCGCAGTCTGCCAACCCCGACAATTTATGATGCGATTAAAGATGCAGAAGCCATCACTCCAGTTTATAGCTATCGAGGTACAGAAAACCGTTGGCACCACTACGAAAGCCTCCCCCGCTATCTTGAAAACTTAATAATTATCGGTCATGCCGTTTGCGCTTTCAACCCAGTTTATGGCCAGGGAATGACGGTTGCTGCACTAGATGCTCAGATGCTAGATGAATGTTTGCAAAAGCAAAGAAAGCGGTATCCAGAAGGGAATTTAACAGGCTTTGCCCGAAAATTTCAACAAAAACTAGCAAAATTGCACACTATTCCGTGGATATTTGCCATCAGTCAGGATTCTCGCTATCCGGGAAGTGAAGGTGCAAAACTAAACCTCGCTACGCGGCTGACAATTGATTACATGGATCTGGTGTTAAAAGTGCTGACCGGAGATGCTAAAGTTTGTCAAGCATTTTTGGAAGTTCTACACATGATTGAGTCGCCGGCTGTACTTTTTTCTCCCAGTATTGCGCTTAAGGCGATCGGGCAATTAGTCACTGGAAGGCAGAAGCAAAATTAATATAAAGAGTTTATAAGCTGTTGTGGATTTAATTTGTATGTTGAGGGCGGGCTTTCCTGCCCAACCCCTACTATCCACAACAAAAAAAATATTTTACTATGCAATTTAAATGCGGATTAGCTTACAGAATCAGGTTATTTTGGCAAATTATATTTTTACCCCCCCGAGGAAGGAAGATAAACGCAGATGAAGTCCTATTCATCTGCATTTATTTAAGCTGATATTATGTCCGCTTGAACCTGGATGATAAAACGGATGACTTTTGCGACTGCCGTTTTCGGATATTTCACGTAATTAAGATGGGTAAAATCCGATTTAGTACCCCAATTGTCGGTTTTTGAAATAAATCATTAGATTTATTTCAAAAAATGTTTGTACTCACGACTTACCCACAGGACTCAAGAAACCAGTTTTTTTACCCATAGCCCTCGCGCTTCACGCTATATTCTCGTAAAAAAAATCGGTTTATGCAGGATAGAATAATGTAGACTTGTGCAATTGTCACTTGCCAGCCAAACAATCTAATTGTTCTTGCATTTGGGTGGTAACTCGATCGAAACAAGCATCAACATAATCGCGATCGCGCGCCGCCTCCGAACCATACCTCTCAAATACAATCGGTTCGCAGACGCGAGTCCGAATTTGCACGGGTAAAGGCAGGTTTGGCAAAGGCCCAATACTCAATCCCCAAGGCAATCCCAAATACACCGGAAATACCACCGGATCGATGCCCAACAACCACGGCATCCCCCATTCATGCAATTGCTTAACTTGTTCGTACAAATCTGCCAAAACTATCAAAGTATCGTGGGCACCGTGCGATATAATTGGTAAAATTGGCACTTCTTCTCGCAATGCTAATTTGATAAATCCCTTGCGTCCCGCAAAGTAGATTCGATCGCGCAAATGGTGGGGGCGAAAAACATCTTGGGCGCCGCCCGGATAGACGAGAACTGCAGCATTTTTGCGTAAAGCTGCGATCGCCATTTTTGGATGTGCCTTGAGGGCACCACACTCAACCCCCATGCTAGCAATCTCTGGGGAAACCTTCCATACCGTGGGGTGCATCAATCCGTATGCCAAGCGTTCCGTGCCGTACCTGCGGAACCATTCGTATAGGAACATAAACATATCTGGAGCGGCGAGTCCCCCGTTGTGAGAACCAACCACGAGCATTTTTCCGCTGGCCGGTACGTGGTGCCAGCCGTCGCTTTGTACGCGAAAATAGTAGCGGTACAGCCATTCCCAAACTGGCAACCAGAGCTCAATGAATTCGGGATTGCGATCGTCTAAAGATAGACCGTCAAAGGGATAGTTAGAGGATTTGCCGTCTTTTTTGTTAGTAGTTATTGTCACTGCAAAAATATTTAACGCTTTGGTCATTATATAGCAGAAGGAAGAAAGCTTTAACTCTCGAAGAGAGAACGCTTTAGTTATTTGGGCAAGAAAGAAGAAGGGAGGAGATTAGTTGGGCTTTTACTCTCATTGTGCGTGCGCTAATCGCCATCGCCATGCGAGAAAAAGATTTTTCCTATCATTAATATGATCCCATTCCGAAGGAATCTACCGCATTAGTTTTAGCAAGTGAAAACTTCATAAACATCGAGTGCGGTTGCTATAGCAATATAATTAAATCAGAATGGACGCAAATATTTGGTTTCTGATTTGAGCGGGCTGCTTTTGTTCAGAGGTTTTGTGCTGGTTGTTTCCACAGGAACAAAACCGTTTGCCCTCAGCTACAGCAACTGTCGCTGAGGGCGGGGCGGCTTTAGCCACAAAAACACAACTGTGCCCCAAGCCGATAAGTTTCCGTTTTGGAAGATTTTATCAAATTGACGCCCGCCATCGGGTCAATGCTAGCGATTTGCGCTGTTTGCCACAATTTTAATAGTCCTGGACGCACGTACTACGATTTTCTGTCCGAAGATAAAGTAGTGAAGCAATCTCAAACCCTTGATTTAACGCCCTTGAGTGCCTAAGCCCTGTTTAAGTAAGGTACGATCGACAGTTGAGTTATGTGAGCGCGATCGAAGAACTGTATGCGACTTGTGCCAGCCCACTAGGACGATGGGGTCGATCGCGCCAATCGCCTGTCAGTGAGAATCTGGGAGGATCTACAGCACAATCTCGCTCTCGAATCTGCCAAGAATTCACCTGAAATGTAGCCCCATATTACTCAACTGCAACAACTGACAGCTAAATGGTTTAACGAACACCTGACAAGATATTGGCGGATAACACATGACTTGGATTCCTAGCAAACTGTCCCGCATTTAAACTGTTAACTGTTGACTGTTGACTTTGCTGCTCTTCCATTCCCCGACTCGGACACTCTCGCCTTCTCCCTCCCCCGCTCTGCCATAATGAGTCATTTATCGGCGTAGCAGCTTTATTTGTCTTCGCTCAACTCACCAAACATTAAATAATATAAATAAAACTTGACTTGCGGTCATAAAAAAGTTATATAAAGATTTTTTGTGGAAGATAAATGGATTTTTTTGCTATATTGACCTGCAATTAAGATAATGATTGTGGTTAAGTGAGGATTTGAACGGATGAAAAACTTGAATTGCTGGAATAAACCCGCTGCATTGCTGGGCGCGATCGCGATCGTAGCCGGAAGTTTGCAGGCGAATGCCATCGGTGTTGCCGCCCCATCAACATCCACTGTCAGTCAAGATGTTGAAAATATTTCCTTTGAAGATAGCGCGACCTTTCAAATAGCCCAGGCTGGCAACCTTTGTCGCCAAGTCACTCCCAAACAAGGTTTGACCGTTCGCCAGAACCCAGACCCCAAATCCCCTAGAGTTGGCGGGGTACCACTTAATACTCAGGTAATGCTGTCCCAAGGCGCTACTTCTGTTAAAGCCTCCGACGGTCGCCTCTGGATTCAAATTACCGCTCCCGTCACAGGGTATGTGGCTAGCGGATATCCCAACAACGAGGCTAATTTAGGTTCGTGCACGACAGCCAGCACCACAATTAGTCAAACTCCTTCCCCAAGGCCGGCAGCGACACCTGCACCGGCACCTGCACCGGCACCTGCAGCGACGCCAGCACCGGCACCGACACCAAGTCCAAGTCCAGCACCAGCACCAGCACCAGCACCAGCACCAGCACCAGCACCAGCACCAGCACCGGCACCAGCACCAGCACCAGCACCAGCACCGGCACCAGCACCGGCACCAGCACCAGCACCGGCACCAGCACCGGCACCAGCACCAGCACCAGCACCAGCACCGGCACCAGCACCAGCACCAGCAACGGGCCCCGTAAGTCTGTGCCGGCAAGTAGAACCTCGCGTAGCCCCGAGGGGTCTAGCTATCCGCACCGAGCCTTCCAAGACTTCTGTGGTTAAAGGCGGTGTAGCGGCTAACGGTCAAGTAACGCTTGTGCCGAATTTCCAGTTAGTGAGAGATAAGAATGGAGAAGACCGCAATTGGGTTGAGATTTCAGCCCCTGTGGCCGGATTCATCTCGGCTGGAAATTTGATCATGTGCAAGTAAACTTGTGAGTTCGATCGCTCTTTTTGACTAAAAGAGCGATCGACACCAAAAATAGTTTTAAGATTGTCGCGCAGGCAGGGAACAACGCCGAGCCCAGACTGCTTCTGTGGCTTACGAATGAATAACTTATTTCTATCGGGAAGCAGCGGTAGCGAATCTTTCTGTGCCTGTGTTTTTCGTGAGTAGCGTCAAGTCCTAGCTTGGTTCCTCGCAACGCACGCGGGATGAATGAATTTAAGCAAAAAGCCGATCAACCTTTCTACTGACAGCGGCCGCTTGCCCAATCTTGGTGTCCGCGATTTGGTTGACACTTGGATTGTCGGCCAATCCAGACAATTTCCCACTTATTTTGCCTGAGTCTGAGTTCGATGCGGTGCCGCATTCCAGCAACAGAATCGTCAGCTAAACCGACGACGGTTTGGAGAATTACGGCTGTTTCTCGCGTGGGATATTCAACTGAAATTTGGTCGCTTTTTCTGCCTTCAGATTCTCGGTCGCTGCTAAAAAGTTTTGCTGCGATATCTTTGGGGTTGGAGACGGTAATTTTGCGATCGGCAAGGAACTGTTTAGGGTTAATTGCTTGGTAGTTCGATCGGGCGGCGGGCTGCCCCTTTGCTGCGATGGGAATTTGGATGCAGGCGAAAACAGCTAGGAAAAAGAGCGATCGCTTGACAATTGATTGGTTCATTAGGCTTGAGATTGTGCCAGAAATTTTTGTCTTCGAGATGCGTAAGCCGCCATATCTGCCTCGGTGAATTGAGTTTGCTGCCATGAGGGACGCGACATTAGTCGATCGCACCAAGCTTGAATTTTAGGATAGCTGTCTAGGGACACACCAACCCAAGATAGCAAGGGCACGACGGTGCCGGCAACGCACTCGGCAAAGGTAACAGTGTTGCTAGCGAAAAAAGGGCGATCGTCCAGCAAGCCTTCAAAGAATTTCAGCACAGTATCGACTTTTTCCTTAGCCTTTTCGATTTCCTGCGCTGGGGGAGTTCCCCGCCCCATTTTTTCACTGCTTAGGGGGTAAAGTTGCGGTATAAGTTCGTTAACCGTGACAAATTCTACCATCCTCACAACTGCCAAATCTTTCGGTTCTTTTGGCAGCATTGCCGGTTCGGGATACTTCGTTTCTAGATAGTCAAGAATTGCGAGAGACTCGACGACAGTGAAGTCATCATCGACCAAAACAGGGATGCGGCGAAAAGGATTGATTGCGACAAACTCAGGCTGCAAGTGATCGCCGTCCAAGTGGATTTCTACTAATTCAAAGTCGAGTTTTTTTTCTAAGAGGGCGGTCCAGACGCGGCGGGAGTTGGGGGAAATGGGAGCGTGGTAAAGTTTCATAAATGGTGTGCCTGGTTATTGATAGGTAATAAAAGCCACATTTTGATTATGCACTTAGGCGGATCAGTTTTTGCTGGCTTCTCTCAAAGTTATTCGAGAGCTTGACCTGAAATTACTCTGATCCGTTTACAGGCTTCCTCCGCCGTCATCGCCTCGCTAGTTTCCCACTCTGCAAAAGTCACTTCTAGGGCTTCACATAGCGCTTCTTCATAAGCGCGATCTTTTCCCGTCCAGTATTCTGACCTAAACTTGTCGTCATGTCTGCAAGGAGAAGCTCTAAAAATTTAATATCATTCCCTATATCGGCAGCCTCATCCTCATCTACATCTTCAATTACCTGCAAACGTTCTTGATAGGCATTAATTTGATGTTCAATGGCTTCTATAATAAACCTTAAATCTTTAAATGATAGATTCATGTTAGCTTACTATCCTATAAATCACCTCTACAGGTAGTATGAGGGATCGATTTCAGAGTCATCGTCAGAGGTACGTTCGGCACGAATCTCGTCCATAATTTCCTGAAAATCTGGCTCCTCTTTAAACACACCCGCAAATTATTGCATCCCGGCGGGTTCTGAAACTTGAATCGGGACTTCCCAGGAAAGAGTTTCAATATGCTTAAGTCTTTCTAAAAATGTGGTTTGAATTTTGGTAATTGCTTCTTCTCGACTTGCTGCTTCAACTCGACATTGCGGAAACTCAAAAATAGAAGCAGAAACCTTTCCTGAAGAGAGGGTTTCTAACAGGAGTGTTACTTTCAATTGGCTAGATGGTTGGGATTGCAATACATTTAAGCTTGTTAACCTATTGACATTCGCTTTAGGGATTTTATTAATTTCGCAGTACATATTACATTGCTGCACCAACTCTGATTTAACAGCGCAAAACTCCTTGCACACTATGAAAATTCTGCAAGCATCTCCAAATGCTGAATGAGGTTTAATCTCATTTTTATACTTTAATGGCAATTTATAGTTAAAATTCTTTGATCCAAAGCATTTATTTTTAGCATAAAATCCGATAATCAACGATATTTTGTCAAGAGAGAAGAGATAGCCTATCTCCTTTTCAATAACAAGTTGTATGTCAATAACTTGAATATTCGATATATTGACTTTTGCCATTTTCAAAATCTTGATATCCTCCCTCCCACCAAAAAATACAATCTGGTCAACTTGATGTATCTTAAACAGGTTGTGAATGTATTCGCGTAATTCATCTAGGCATTGGGAGCGTAGCTTTCTTGCTATAACTTTATCAGACTTTTCTAACCGATAGCTCGGATCGAATACTTTCTGATACTCTCCTCTTTTAAGGTTTGCCACTCTTTCCGAAAATCCAACAGTTTTACCAATGTCATTGATAATATTTTTCCTGATAACAAGGAATACATCATAGGATAATTTTTTACTTTCAAATAAAAGCTGATGGCGCTCTACATCATATATCACGGCACCAATTTCTGTAGGAAAATAGTTTCCTCTACAAGAACCATAAATTGGCCCAAACTCCAAATCTAAAAATAGAGTATTCATCTACCTGCTACTTGCTAACTAGCTCAATTTTTTAATCCTACTATAATTGTGCAACGCCAAAGCACTTCCCAAATATAACAAACAGGGCGGGCCCTAAAGCCCGCCCCATTAAACTAGCGATTAGTAATCAAACGATCGACTTAGTAATCGAAGTCACCGCCGCCCATGCCGCCGCCAGCGCCAGCAGCAGCAGCGCCATCCTTGGGTTCAGGCTTGTCAACGACGATGCACTCGGTTGTCAGCACCATACCAGCAATAGATGCGGCATTTTGCAGAGCAGAACGAGTCACCTTCGCAGGGTCAACGATTCCAGCTTCAAACATATCGACAAACTCATTTGTCGCTGCGTTGAAACCAACGTTAAACGGCTTTTCTTTGACGCGCTCAGCAATCACAGCGCCATTCAAACCAGCATTTTCAGCAATCCGCTTCAGAGGAGCAGCCAGAGCCCGTGCCACAATCAAAGCACCGGTCAATTCTTCGCCCTTCAGGCTGCTGTTAGCCCACTCTTCCAATTGAGGAGTCAGGTGAGCCAAAGTTGTACCGCCACCAGGAACAATTCCTTCTTCGACAGCAGCTTTGGTTGCGTTGATCGCATCTTCCAAACGCAGTTTGCGATCCTTCATTTCTGTTTCGGTAGCCGCGCCGACTTTGATCACTGCGACGCCGCCAGCCAATTTGGCCAAACGTTCTTGCAGCTTTTCTTTGTCGTAGGAAGATTCGGTTTCGTCCATTTGACGGCGAATTTGTTCGCAGCGGGACTTGACGGCGGCTTCGTTACCTTCGGCAACAATTGTGGTGCTGTCTTTGGTGATGGTGATGCGGCGAGCTTTGCCGATCATGTCGAGCTTGGTGTTTTCCAGTTTCAAACCGGCGTCTTCGGTGATTAGTTGACCGCCGGTCAATACGGCGATATCTTCTAACATGGCTTTGCGTCGATCGCCAAAACCGGGTGCTTTAACAGCAGTCACGTTCAACACACCGCGCAGTTTGTTGACAACGAGGGTAGCTAAAGCTTCTTTCTCAATGTCTTCTGCAATGATCAACAGCGGGCGGCCGGAACGAGCTACTTGTTCGAGCACGGGTACTAAATCTTGTACCAGAGCAATTTTCTTGTCTGTCAGCAAGATGAACGGTTCTTCCAGAATCGCTTCCATCCGTTCGGTGTCGGTGACGAAGTAGGGAGAAATGTAGCCTTTGTCGAAGCGCATCCCTTCGGTGATTTCCAATTCGGTGGTCATAGACTTCCCTTCTTCCAGGGAAATCACGCCTTCCTTGCCCACCTTGTCCATTGCGTTGGCAATCATTTGACCGACTTCATCGTCGTTACCAGCAGAGATGGAGCCGACTTGAGCGATGGCTTTGGAATCTTCTACTTGTTTGGCGTGTTCGGCAATTTTTTCTACCAAAAACGTCGTTGCTTTGTCAACACCGCGCTTGAGGGCGATCGCATTTGCGCCGGCTGCTACGTTACGCAGACCTTCTTTGACCATGGCGTGAGCCAAAACGGTAGCAGTTGTGGTACCGTCGCCTGCTGCGTCGTTGGTTTTGGAAGCTGCTTGACGGATCAGGGCAACGCCTGTATTTTCTACGTGGTCTTCTAGTTCGATTTCTTTGGCGATGGTAACACCGTCATTGACGATCTGAGGAGCTCCGAATTTCTTTTCTAGAACCACGTTACGGCCTTTGGGGCCGAGGGTTACGGCCACTGCTTCGGCCAGAATGTCCATACCGCGTTCGAGGGCGCGACGTGCATTTTCGTTGTAGATGATACGCTTAGCCATAGTTTTTGGGGATTTGAGGGTTTGAGATTTTGGATTGGGGATTATGGATTTTAGTCATTTGTCCCGTGTCATTAGTTGTTTGGCGGCGTTCGCTTTAAACTAATGACTGATGACTAAGGACTGATGACTAATGATTAATTAGTTAACGATCGCCAGAATGTCTTTTTCTGCAAGCAAGACGTATTCGTCAGTGCCGAGTTTGATGTCGGTGCCGGCGTACTTCGAGTAGAGAACTTTGTCGCCGACTTTGACTTCCATTTCAGTGCGGCTGCCGTCGTCATTGCGCTTGCCGGGGCCCACGGCCGCGACTTCGCCTACTTGGGGCTTTTCTTTCGCTGTGTCGGGCAGAAGGATGCCGCCGGCGGTTTTTTCTTCGCTAGCGCTTACTTTTACGAACACGCGCTCGCCTAACGGTTTAACGGTAGAAACACTCAGTGATACTGCTGCCATAAATAAATCTCCAGATTACAGATTGTCGTGAGTCAGTCGTCAGGGGTCACGATGAAAGCAACAGCGGACTACTTACAACTGACATATTAGCACTCTCGACTCCTGAGTGCTAATTTAGCTTTAGTCAGGGTCGATCGCAACTTAGTTGTCAGTACGGGTTCCCGAACCGAGCATGAGTTGGAGGCAAGGACAGGGGGGAGTGGGGGCTGTGGTTAAGACTTTCGACCGCTAACCAATTACTTTTGATTGATGAAGACAATGACAGAAAATAACGAGGAATCTTGCAGCCAAGGCTTGAGTGCTTGCGTCCAAAGCCTTGGCATCGATCGAATCGAGCGGCATATTTTTATCTGTGCCGACCAAACCGTGCCCAAGTGCTGCGATCGGCAAACGAGTCTGGAGGCGTGGAATTACTTAAAAAAACGCTTGCAAGAATTGGGGTTGGACAAGCCAAGTGCCACTCGACCAACCTGCGTCTTTCGCACGAAAGCCAATTGCCTGCGAGTATGCGCGTCTGGCCCGATTATGGTAGTCTATCCAGACGGAGTGTGGTATCGCGACGTTACTCCCCCCGTCATTGAGAGAATTATTCAGGAACATCTCCTAAACTCAAAGGTCGTTCAAGAATACGCTTTCTTAACTCATCCTTTGCCTGTGCCTTCTGAGGCCCAGCCAAACATTTAAGTATAGCGCTGTTTAAAGTACAGGGTTATAGGTAAAGTGTTAAATTTAAGGTTAAGGGTGAGAATTTGAGACAGTTTGGCGTCCGGGCGATCGCACCTGCTACAGTTCAATAAAACTGTAGTTAGGTTCTTGTCTTACTTGTGCGGCTTCCCGTGTTCCTGGTATTTCTCAAAAGGTACAGTAAAAAAAATCGATCGGAGGAACTGTGAAATTTTGTGCAAAAATTTCTCAGTGGCAGACACTAAGCAGGTTGCCAAACTACACTAGAAGCAGTTAAATACGTAAGTAGGGAGTCTGCTTAAATTTCTCTATATCAGAAGTATCATTTAAAACCGGGGCATTAACCTGAAATTGAACCGATCGAGATTAACTATTTAACTTGGGCTCTGTTAGGGAGTCTCCAATCAATCAAGGCTGATCTTGGTAGGGCGATCGTGCATTACAGGTTTGGGCTGCATTCCAGGTCGTAAGACACTGAAAAACAGCCGTCAATTATAGGTTGGAAAGCGGTAATACCCGCCCCGCTTTCCCTCACCGCCATCCCTTCAGCCGACCGTCGTCCTCCACTCCCAGCCTGGTGGCGGGGGACTGACGGAAAAAACAGAAGTGAAAACAAGGAAGTGTGCGGGATACTTTAGCGGGAATAAACATGACAAAGGACAATAATTCAGGAGAGCAAAAACGGCTGATGCTGGTTGACGACGACCCCAACTTGATCTTGCTGGTCAAGGACTACTTGGAGTTTCGGGGTTACAACGTCATTACAGCAGAAAACGGCAGAGACGCTCTGGAAAAACTAGAACAAGAAGTTCCCGACTTGATTATCTGCGATGTGATGATGCCGGAAATGGACGGCTACACTTTAGTCAAACACATCAGAGAAGACCCTCGCACTAGCTGGATTCCGGTTCTTTTCTTGTCCGCAAAAGGTCAAAGTTCAGACCGAGTAAAAGGGTTGAGCACTGGGGCTGACGTTTATATAGTCAAGCCTTTTGAACCAGAAGAACTGGTAGCCCAAGTAGAATCTTCTCTGAAAGCAGCATCGCGCTTGATTCGCCACTCAAATCCCGGTATGGAGAGTGGCCCAAAAATTAAGGCGCGCCGCAATGTCGAATTGACTCCCACTGAGTTAAAGGTCGTCCAGTTGCTAGCGCAGGGTATGGCAAACCGCCAGATCGCAGACGTGATGAATGTCAGCCAGCGGACTATCGAAAGCCACGTCAGCAATATGCTGGGCAAAACAGGTCTGCACAACCGGACAGAGTTAGCTCGCTGGGCTCTTGAAAGTAAAAAGGCTTGAGCGGACGTACTCTGCGCTATGAAATCAGGGGAGCAAAATCTACTGCTATGCGCTTCGGTATGCCTGCTTGGCGGTAGGGCGGTACGGCGGTAGTTTGAAGGCGCCATTAACCTTGACACGGCAGCCGGTATTGAGTTACTAGGCGTATAGTTTTTGAGGGCACCTCGCTCAAATGCAAGCAGGCTTAAAAGAACCCTCTGGCGGTAGAGCCGAAAATATGAAATACTGGGGAGATGGAGTTTTCTGAAGTTTAATCTATTGCCTCAGTTAGCTCCATGTTGCTAAAATGTGATATTTAGATTAACTTCTTTCTACAATTATTAGGTCTAAGTTTCTATGACAAACTTAATGAACCGCCTTTCTATTTTTGTGGACGGGAACAATATGTTCTACGCTCAACAAAAGAACGGCTGGTTTTTTGATCCTCGCAGGGTGCTCGAATATTTCAAAACTTCGCAGCCGAATGTCATCTTGATCAATGCTTTCTGGTATACGGGCCTAAAAGACCCCCAAGATCAAAGGGGATTTCGAGATGCTTTGATCAGTCTAGGTTACACGGTTCGCACTAAAATTCTTAAGGAATATTACGACGATGCTTCGGGCAGATATTCTCAAAAGGCTAATTTAGACATAGAAATTGTGGTTGATATGTTTAATACCGTGGATCAATACGACCAAGTTGTGCTGTTTAGCGGGGATGGGGATTTTGAGCGGGCGATCGAACTGCTCCGCTCGAAAAATACTCATATTACTGTGGTATCAACCGAAGGAATGATTGCTAGAGAGTTACGAAATGCTACAGATAGGTATATAGACCTAAATGAAATTAGGGAACATATCGAGAAGATGGATTATTAGTCAGTAGTTATTAGTCATTAGTCATTAGTTATTAGTCATTAGTCATTAGTCAGCAGTCATTAGTCAGTAGTTATGGGTTAGGGGTTATTAATTATTCGTTATTGGCGCGAGACAGGGGACTGGTGACTGGAGGCTAAAATCCAGAAAAACGGACAAGTAAAAATCAGGAAAACACTTTTTAGAGCTATGAAAACTCAACCAAGTCAAGACCGGATTATTATTTTCGATACGACTTTGCGCGACGGAGAACAATCTCCGGGTGCATCTCTGAATGTGGATGAAAAGCTGACGATCGCTCGCCAGTTAGCGAGATTGGGCGTGGATGTGATTGAAGCGGGTTTCCCTTTCACCAGCACGGGAGATTTCGAGGCAGTCCAAAAAATAGCCCGATCGGTTGGCACGGAAGATGGTCCGACAATTTGCGGTTTAGCACGGGCGAGAAAGCAGGATATTAAAACAGCAGCAGAGGCTCTGAAACCAGCAGCCAATGCGCGAATTCATACGTTTCTGGCTACGTCTGATATTCACTTGGAGTATAAGCTGAAAAAGACGCGGGCTGAGGTTCTGGAAATTGTGCCGGAAATGGTGGCTTACGCTAAGTCTTTTGTGGATGATGTGGAGTTTTCGCCGGAAGATGCTTGTCGATCGGAACCGGAGTTTTTGTATCAGGTTCTAGAACGCGCGATCGCAGCGGGTGCGACTACGGTTAATATTCCCGATACAGTCGGCTACACGACTCCGAGCGAATTTGGGGCTTTGATTCGGGGAATTAAGGAAAATGTGCCGAATATCGATCGCGCAATTATTTCGGTGCACGGTCACAATGACTTAGGATTGGCTGTTGCTAACTTTTTGGAAGCCGTAAAAAATGGCGCCAGACAGTTAGAATGCACGATTAACGGGATTGGCGAACGGGCGGGAAATGCAGCTCTGGAAGAGTTGGTAATGGCGCTTTACGTGCGGCGCCAATATTATAATCCGTTCTTGGGCAGGGCTGCGGATTCTGAGGAACCGCTGACAAATATTGACTCGCGCCAAATTTACAAAACTTCCCGCTTGGTTTCCAATTTGACGGGGATGTTGGTGCAGCCAAATAAGGCGATTGTCGGAGCAAATGCTTTCGCTCACGAGTCGGGAATTCACCAAGACGGGGTGCTGAAAAATAAGCGGACATACGAGATTATGGACGCTGAGTCGATCGGCTTAACTGAAAATCAAATCGTGCTCGGTAAATTGTCGGGGCGCCACGCTTTCCAGACTCGCTTGAAAGAGTTGGGTTTTCAAATGGCCGACGATGAGCTAAATAAGGCTTTTGTCAAGTTCAAAGATTTAGCGGACAAGAAAAAAGAGATTACTGATTGGGATTTAGAGGCGATCGCCAATAACGAAGTGCACCAAGCACCGGAACTGTTCCGGTTAGAATTGGTACAGGTTTCTTGCGGTGACAAATCGCGGCCGACAGCAACCGTCACAGTGCGGAATCCGGCGGGCGAAGAATTGACCGATGCTGCGATCGGCACTGGACCTGTGGATGCGATTTACAGGGCAATTAACCGGGTGGTAAACGTACCCAACGAGTTGATCGAGTTTTCTGTACAGTCGGTGACAGCGGGAATAGATGCGATCGGCGAAGTAACAATTCGCTTGCGCCACGAAGGCAAAGTATTTTCCGGTCACTCGGCAAATACCGACATTATCGTAGCCTCTGCAGAAGCTTACATCAGCGCTTTAAATCGCCTGTATCAGGCATTGCAGCATAGTGCTGAAAAATCCTCGGAACAGCCAACTCAGATCAGAAATGAAGTTGTTGCAGAAGCACAGCGCTGATAAATTTCTTGTCAGCCATTTTTCTTGAAACAAACCGCAGACGAACCCAGATCGAAGCAGATAAATCTCAATTTATCGGCGTTGTTCCGGGTTTATCTGCGGTTTAAAATTACTTTTTTTTACTAATAACCAACTCTTGAAAAATGCAAGACGAAACTTTAAAAAAAGAGCGGCAATTCCACGATGCTTGGGCATCTACGATCGATATTGACGGCATTCGAGTTAATGATTACTTTGAAGCTTGCACCGCCCCAGAAAATAGATTTATCGTCGAGCAAATGGGCGATATTACAGGCAAACGCCTGTTAGATTTAGGCTGCGGCGCGGGAGAAAATAGCGTTTATTTTGCTAAAAAAGGCGCCGATTGTGTGGCTGCCGACTATTCTCAGGGCATGGTAGAAGTTGCTCTAAAATTGGCTGAGAAAAACGGCGTCAAAATAGACGGCTGCACGGTGAATGCAATGGCGCTAGATTTCCCGGACAACAGTTTTGATATTGTTTACGCTTCTAATTTGTTGCACCATTTACCGGAACCAGAAAAGGCAATTCGCGAAATGCACCGGGTGCTAAAACCAGGCGGGAAAGCTTGCTTTTGGGACCCGATGAAGCACAATCCGGTGATTAATGTTTACCGCAGAATGGCGACTGAGGTGCGGACAGAGGATGAAACTCCTTTGGATATTAATATTGTGAATTTTGTCAAGTCTTTGTTTTCCGAGACGGCTTATGATACCTTTTGGCTGACATCGCTTTGGATTTTTTTGCGCTTTTATTTGATCGAAAAAGTGCATCCGAATGAGGAGCGTTATTGGAAAAAGATTATCATTGAACAAGACAGACTGAAACCGGAATACTCTCGGTTAGAAGGGTTGGATGGGTTTTTGAAAAAGTTGCCTTTGATGAAGCGCTTGGCTTGGAATTTGGCTGTGGTGGCAACGAAGTAGTTACAAGAAGTACAATAAGTCAAAGCATTTAATTAAGAGGGTAATTATGCCAGAAACTATTACTGCTATCTACGAAAACGGGGTTTTTCGTCCCTTGAGTCCTTTGTCATTGAATGATGGGGAAACTGTGCAAATCACAATTGTAGCGGAAGTTTTGCCGGAAGAACTCAAGGGCGATCGCGAATTGGCGATTAAGTTGATGGATAAACGCGGATTGATCCGTTCGCCAAATAAGCAGACTCACATCAATCCAGCCGAATTAGCGCTACGCGAAAAGAATTGGCGCGAACTGTTTGAAAAACTGAAGGGAAGACCTGGAACACCTGTCTCTGAAATAGTTATCGAGGATCGCGGGTCGTGGTAAATGCTTATTTTCTAGATACCAGCGCTTTGGTTAAACGATATGTGCCGGAAATAGGAAGTAATTGGATTCAATCAATTACTGAGGTGGCTACCAATAACGATTTAGCTATTAGTCAGATTACATGGGTGGAGGTACACAGCGCATTGGCGCGCCGTCAGCGCGAGGGAAGTCTGTCTGCTGGTGAACTCGATTTATTGTTGGAAAAGTTTCGCAATGAATTTGATACTCAGTACCGAGTAGTCGAAGTTGACCCAGCGTTGATTGAAAGCGCGGGTCAATTGGTTATTCAATACCCATTACGCGCCTATGATGCTGTACAATTGGCATCGGGTTTGTACGTTCAATCTGTTTTAACATCAGTGCCAGAAACTCAACTAATTTTTGTTTCGGCGGACAACAGACTGCTGAATATTGCTCATTCTGCCGGATTAGCAATTGACAATCCTAATAATTATCCGTAATCAAATGGTTTGTAGTTAGGGCTTTAGTCCTTTGATAGATGCGGACTGAAGTTCTCACTACGAACCTATATTGCTGGGGTGGTTATCTAGAGGATTTCTTTCAAAGTTTTCACTAAGATTTGATTCTGTTCCTCCGTACCTACACTAATCCGCAATTTGTCTTCTAACCGCGGCTGATTGAAGTATCGAATCAATATTCCCTGTACTTTCAGTGTTTGATAAATTCTTTCTGCATCGCCGTTTGGTGGCCGCACTAACAAAAAGTTGGTTTGCGAGGGCCAAACGTCAAAGCCTAATTCCTTGAAGCTAACGGCTAGTTTTGCTCGCGAAGCCTTAATCTTTTCGGCGTTGGCTATTTTGTGGTCTTGATCTGCGATCGCAGCCGCCCCCACTGCATAGGCTAAAGCATCCACATTATAGCTGTCTTTGATTTTATTTAATTCTGCCAGCAGCGCCGGATTTGCTATGCCAAAACCCAGCCTCAATCCTGCTAGGGAATAACCTTTTGAAAGCGTCCTCAAAACTATAACATTACTGTACTTTTGTGTCAAGTTCAAAGCATTGTCTTCGGCGAAATCTACATAAGCTTCGTCGATGACAAGAATGCCCGATAACTCTTTAGCCAATTTCTCTAAATCTGCAACAGATATGGCTGTTCCCGATGGACTGTTGGGCGAAGCTATAAATGTCACTGCACCCTGGGCTGCTATTAGCAAATCGACTGGTAACTTGTAGTCGTCGGGATAAGGAACTTCAACAAATTCTGCATCTTGAATTTGTGCCAAAGTGCGGTACAATACATAGGTTGGCGCGGGACAAACAATCTGTTTCCCAGATTCGCCCACAGCGCGAACTATCAAGTTTAATAAATCGTCGCTGCCGTTACCTACAACAATCCAATCATCAGCAACTCCCAAAACTTGACTAGCAGCAATACGGAAACTTTTGCCAGTTGGATCGGGATAGCGCCGCAGCATTTCTCCGTCTATTTCCTGAAGCACTTTTAAGGCTTTTGGAGAAGGCGGATAGGGATTTTCATTAGAATTTAGTTTAATAATTTTTGTGCCTAGCGGTGGCTGTTCCCCCGGCACATAGCCAGACATTTCGTGGATGTTTTTGCGAAAGTAATTCATCTATTAATTGAGTTTTGTGGAACGGGCATCTTGCCCGTTCTTGATAATGGTGCAAGATATCAAGTTAAACAAATTATATCAAACAATTAGTGACTATCCGCGTTATACCCAAATCCATTAACTTTTGCATATCTGCTCGATCGTCCACCGTCCAGGCCACAATGTCAACTCCTTGACTCCGGCTTTCTTGAATTAGTGCGGGGTTTTCCAGCAACACGCGATACTGGCTGCTAATCAAATTATCCTGATAGGTCACAGCTTGAGCTAATTGAGTTTTGTATGCTTCTAGATTAGCAACAATGTGTCCGATCGCCAAATCGCCAGATAGCCGCCGCACTTGTTCCAGAAATCCAGCGTTAAAGGAGGTAATAACGCATTTGTGTTGGATTTCTTCGCCCTTCAAAGTATTGACAAAATCCGCGACATCTGCGTCAGACCACTCGCAGTGAGGTTTGACATCAAAGTAAAGAAATTTGTCAACATTTTTGAGTATGGTTAATGCGGCTTTTAAAGTAGGAATTTTTTCTTGGGAAAATTCATCGCTACACCATTTTCCCGCATTAAGTGTCTTCAATTGAGACAGGGTTGTTTCCCTAACTTTGCCAGAAACTCCAGTGATTCTATCTAATGTTGCGTCGTGAAAAATCACTGGTACGTTGTCGGCGGATAACTGGATGTCAAATTCGATCGAATGAGCTCCACGGGCAATCGCCAGTTCAAAAGCTGCTAAAGTGTTCTCGGGGGCGATCGCCGAAAATCCCCGATGTGCGATAATTTCTAAATTCACTGTCTTGTGCCCTCTAAAAAATCTGCCACAGTTTGATTAAAAGTTTCCGGTTGAGTTAAAAAAGACCAGTGATTCCCCGGTACTTTTGCAACGGTAAGATTTTTCAAGTATCTCTTGTATGGCTGCATTTGCCAATCCATGCGATTTACGCCTTTTTCCGGCTGTACAAACAAAGTCGGTATCTCAATATTTTCAGTTAAACCGGCCACTTTCATCACTTCTGCAAATATCGGATTTCTGGCTGCAATCGCAAATTTACTGCCCCAAGTTCCGTCGGATTTTTGTTCGATTTGGTGTTGGAATACCATTTGCTGCACGTCACTCCAATCTGCGTATTCTCCCGATTGTTTTGCTGCTGCTTCTGCTTGGGCTAAAGTCGCAAACGGGCCCACACATTTGAGACAGTCTAATTTTCGGTAAACAATTGGCAGGGTGAGTTTCATCGCGGCGGGCATTTTGGTGATGAAGATGGGGTCTACTAAAATCATAGTGCAAAAGCGATCGGGATTTTGCCTCGCCCAAATCGCTGCTAGTTTGCCCGTCCAAGAATGGCCTAAAATGTGGGCATCAGGCCAGTTGAGATGTGCCATCAAAGCTTCTAAATCTGCGATCGCACTTTCAAAAGTATAGCCTGTTTTCGGTTTGCTACTCTCTCCGTGACCGCGCATATCTGGCGCTACAGTATGATAGCGGTTGGAGAAATAATTGCCCAAGCTACTCCAGACACACGCACTATCTGCTAAACCGTGTAACAGCAGCAAACGCGGAACTTTTGTTTTCGGTGTTTCTGGCTTCCATTCTAGGTATGAAATCTCGATTTCTGGCAGGTGCAAAGTGTTACGAGTTGGCATAATTAGAAGATTTTATAGTTGCATAAATTTGATGTGACCTCTTTTATACTATTTTTCTAAAAAGGCAAGATGCCTGTTCCACAAAAAGTTAATTTTATTCTACTGTTTTCATAAACAGGCATCTTGCCTTTCCTACAAAAACTAAATTATCTTGTGGGGTGGGGTGGGCTTCTCGCCCGCCCTTATGACCTAACCTTGGCCCTTCAAGCTAAATAAAAGAAACTGAGTTTTCTGCGCTTCATCAAAATTGTCGTCACTGACCAAAACTAGACTTTTGCTACCATCTGGCAACTGCGGCCCGAGGGTCATTCCCTCTAAATTGTACAGCGGAATTCCGAGTTCGCTTAAGTCTAGCAGCAACTTTTTCTTAACAGGTTCGACCATTGCCACTCGCCCTTTAAAACTCTGGATTCTCGAAGTATCTGTAGCCGCCCCAACCGCTACTTGATAAATCCTAGCGCTGTATCCCGACAGCCCAAAAGAACGTTCTAAACTCAGAATCTGACCGCCACCGACAGTTACTAATTCTGTTAAACCGTTCAAAATAGTCATGGGAACTTGGTCAAGAGTGTAAAGATTTTCTGAGACTAATTGCGGCGTTTTATCGACGATGACATAATGTAAAAGACGGAGTTTGCTTGCCTGTTCCGGGTCTAAATCTTGCATTAACGGCGCTTCCGTAGCTGCGAACAAACGAAACGGATCTAGACCGCCCGGACTAAAGGTTTCTGGGTCGATGGTTAAAGATTCAAAACCTAAATTGTCCACCACTCCTTGCTGCTGTTTTTCATCGCTGGCATCGGGAATATAGCGCTTTGGTAGCGGCAATTTTCCCCGCATTTGCCCTGTTTTGATGTCGAATTCTCCGAGAAAAGGAGGGATGCCAACATGAGTAACGCCTTCGCTGGCTACAAATACTGAATTGCGGGGAGAAAGGGCGATGCCTTCGGGATTGATGGAACCCCAAGAGAAGGTTTCACCCTCTGCTTTTTTGAGGGATGTAACGCCTTCAACGGTAACTTTTTTCAGGCGAATATTTGCTGGATCGCTTGATGTGAGGTCGAGTCTGAGACTGTAAAATCTCGCTTCTCCGTTTTCGCTGGGGTCGTCGGAAAGAGCGTAAAAGCGATAAGCTTTGGAATTGACGGCGCTAATACCTTTGGGGTCGTAGGTAATTCCTGACAAACCGCCGACTGGTGCTCCTTCAAAATTCATTTTTGGCAATTGGTACTCGCCCAAAAATTCTAGGGACATTTCTGGAAAAGAGCGGTCTCTAGCAACTGCGGGAGGGGGGGCGCAAGCTGTGCAAACAGTTAAGAGAATTAGGGCGAGACTGAATAAGCGTAAAATACGTTGGCGAAGCCCTCGAAGAGAATCGCCCAGCGTCTTTAAATCCCAATAATTGCTCAGTGCGGTGACATTTATTTTGTTGCTCTTGTTGAACAGTTTGCTTTTGTGCCATCTTTGTGACATAATTTATACCGTTTTGTAGATATGCAAAACTTGATGTTTCCAGAAGAGATGCCGAATCGCGGCAACCAAATTTTGAGAATGAGAAGTTCTGTGCCAATTGGGTGCTTGCTTTTCTTGTGGCTGTGTGCTGGTTCTATTGCTAGCGCCCAAACTAATCCACCAGGCCTCGATCAATTTTCTCCTAATCCTCTAGAAATTACCACACCCGATCCCCTAGCTCCCGCTAACGAATCTTTGAGCAGCACTCAGCGGGACGAACTGACAGCGGCTTTGGAGCAGTTAAACTTAGAAGCAGCGGCTAAACTGGAAGCTGGAGATGGGGCTGGTGCTTTTGAAATTTGGTTCCGAGAATTGCGGCTGCGTAGGTATCTCGGGCCTGCGGCGGAAATTGCTGCTTTGAGTCGGGTGGGAAGTGTTGCTTGGAGTAACGGTAAAAACCTCGAACTACAGCTTATTACCAAACGGTTGCAAGCAATTCAAAAAGAAGTCAAATCCCAAGTACCACTTAATACTGAGTTGCTCCCCACCTTCGCTGCAGCTTTTCAGCAGGTGCGCGCTAAAGGCCCGACTGTAGAAGTTTACCAAGAACTTCTCGAAAATGCGCGCCAAAACGAAGATATATTGGCTCAAGGTCAGATTTTGAAGGCGATCGGACTCATTCACATCAATTGGTTGAGTTACGATAAAGCTGCTCCCGTCTATGAGGAATTGGCAACTTTAATTCAGGAAAACCGCGCTTTATTTGCTGCTAATTCTGCTGTGCCAAGTTCTGCTGTAGTTGCGGGAAACGGCGCGCCGCCGCAGCCTGTAACTCCTCCCACAGAGGTAGATACTCTCAGACAGTTGGCCTACGTTTACCAGCAGTCGAAACAACCCCTAAAGGCGATAGCAGCCAGGGAAAAACTAGCATCGGTGTATCTTAACTTACAAAATCCGAGTGCTATACCACCGATCAAAATTGCGATCGCCAGCGATTATCAAACCATAGGTCAAATCAATTTAGCAGCTCAATACTATCAGGAAGCATACAATTTAGCCGTTCCCATTCAACAGTATGCCCAAGCTAGCGAAGCTTTGGATAAATTAGCATTGCTTTACCGAGCACAAAAGCAGTGGGAGCAGACTTTGCGGATTTATCAAATGCAGTTGCTGTTAGAAGAGCGGGCTGACAATTTCTATGGATTGATGAACACTTACGACAATATAGGTCAAGTTTATCAAGAGATGAAGGCTTACGATAAAGCTTTGGAATCCTATCAAAAAGGGTTGGACGTGGCTAAAAGATTGGGACACAGACAAGAGTATTTTGCTAAGAAAATTCAAAAAGTTAACAAGCAATTGCAAAGGACTTCGTAGTTGTCAGCAGGCAATAATGACAAATTGCAATGTGAGTAATTTAAAAGTAGTAAGGTGTGCAATGCACACCCTACGAAGATACTTTGGACTGGTAACTTTCTCGCGATATAGAATAATATAATACATCTGTTTCGTAATAATGAGCATTTTTTTCATATTTCATGCCAACTTTCTGTATCACCCGCTGAGAGGCGATATTTTCTGGGCGGGCGATAGCAACTATTTTGTCTAAGTTTAATATTTCAAATCCATAATTTAGACTAGCAAAAGATGCTTCTGTCGCCAATCCTTGATTCCAATAAACTTTGTCGAGGGTATAGCCTAGCTCAACTTCCGGTGTCTTGTCCAGAAAACATAGTCCGCAGCGACCAATCATTTTACGGTCTATTTTATGTACTACAGCCCACATTCCGAAGTTGTTTTCTGCCCAACATTTGAGCATGGTATGAATGGCTATTTGTGTTTCTTCTCTAGTTTTAACTCCTCTCAAGTATTTCATTACTTCTGCATCACTGTAAATACGGTACAGCTCATCTAAGTCTTCAGGCGTAAATTGTCTCAGATACAATCGGGCTGTCTCTATCTCTTGCATGATTAATATAATTTTTACCACTAGATTATGATACCAGTTTTAATAAGTCTTGCTACAAACATTTTGGTTGGGTTTCCTTCCAGGTAAAATATGAGAGTCTTGCGATCGAATAATATACTCGATCGCGATCTAGATCGTCAAAGTTATACTGGTATTTCATCCCCATTTTTTCCATTACCCGCCGCGAGGCGATGTTTTCAGCATCTGCAACTGCGATAATTTTTTCTAAATTCAATACTTCAAATCCGTACTTGATGCTGGCCGCTGCAACTTCCGATGCTAAACCTTTTCCCCAATACGCTTTTGCTAACACGTAACCGACTTCTACTTCAGGTGTTTTGCCTAAGAAGCGAAGCCCCCCGTCCCCGATCAATTGGTTATTTTCTTTATTGACAACAGCCCACAAACCGAAACCATGTTTTTCCCAGTCTGCTATTATCCCCAATAAATCTGCTGCTGTTTCTTCTCTATTTCTGACGCCTTCGCTCAGATACTTCATCACTTCCCGCTCGCTGTAGATGCGGTACAGCTCATCTAAGTCGTCTGGCGTAAATTGTCTCAGATACAATCGGGCTGTCTCTATCTCTTGCATGATAAATATAACTTCTACCAGTAGATTATAATACCAGTTTTGTCGGCCTACAAACATTTTGGTTGGGTTTCGTTCCTCAACCCAACTTCCTGTTACAAGAAAACACTCTTTGTGAAACAGGCATCTTGCCTGTTACTGATAGTAGTGCCAAATATTCATTTTATTTGTTACAATTATTAACTAGATATTTTGTACAGTTTTTGCCCTCAATGACAATTTCCTCACCAGTAGCAGATACCAAAAACAAATCCGGCCAGGAAACAGACTGGCGGTTATTCATGAGGTTGGCATCTTACGCAACCCGCAGCAAACGCTTGCTGATTATTTCGATCGCACTATTAGTACCGCTAGCAGTCTCAGGAGCAATTCAACCGATTCTCATCGGACAGGCAATTTCCGTAATTCGCTCGGAACCTACCTACGAATTCTTGCGAGGATTGTCTTTATCTGCTGCATTGAATATTTTGGCTATTTTGCTGATGCTAACTATAACACTTAGATTAGCACTGCAATCAGTTCAAGGCTATTTAGTCACGAAAGTAGGGCAAATAATTACTACAGATATTAGAAATGATTTGTTCGCCCACGTCACATCGCTAGCAGTGAGATTTTTCGATCGCACTCCTGTTGGTAAATTGATGACTCGCCTCACCAGTGATGTGGAAGCTTTAGGAGAGGTTTTCTCTTCAGGGGCGATTGGCATTGTCAGCGATTTATTTTCAATTTTAGTAATTGCCATTTTCATGTTTACCATGCAGTGGCAACTAGCTTTAATGTTGGTGCTGATGATGATACCAATTACGGCAGTCATAATTTATTTCCAGTACCAATATCGCATAGCAAATTACAATACCCGAGAAGAACTTTCCGATCTCAACGCACAACTGCAAGAAAACCTGACTGGTATTGGTGTAGTGCAGCTATTCCGCCGCGAAAGATTCAACTCAGAATTGTTTCGCGTCACCAATAAACGCTACATTAAAGCCGTTGACAAAACTATTTTTTACGACTCAGCCGTATCTGCGACATTAGAATGGATTGCTTTAGTAGCGATCGCAGCCGTTTTGTGGATGGGCGGTCAAAGGGTTTTAGCCGGTAATCTCAACTTCGGTACTCTCTCGGCATTCATTTTATTTGCTCAGCGTCTCTTCGATCCGCTGCGGCAATTTGCTGAGAAATTCACTGCAATTCAAGCAGGATTTACCGCTGTCGAACGAATTAGCGATATTCTCAACGAACCGATCGAAATTAAAGATCCAACTAGCGGGAAGAAGGAAGAAGGAAGAGGCAAGAAGGAAGAAGGAAGAGGGAAGACGCAAGAAGGAATAAGGGCAGGTTATTCACCGTTGTTGATAACTGGACATCCAGAGGCAACGGCTTACAACTTGTCTCCATTCGATCGAGGATTGGCAGATAATCATCAAAATCCAGCAAGTTCAGAATATCGTTTATTGGCTAACAATCCCCAATCACCCCCCGCCACCCCCCCCAAGCTTCGGGGGGGTGAAAATGCCAAATCGCAGAATTCTGAATCTGGAGAAATCCAATTTGACAACGTGTGGTTTGCTTACAAAGAAGACGAATATGTCCTGCAAAACCTCAATTTCACCATCAAATCCGGCGAAAAAGTAGCATTAGTTGGCCCCACGGGTGCGGGCAAAAGTTCGATTATCCGTCTCCTGTGCCGCCTTTACGAGCCTAGCCGAGGACGGATTCTGGTTAATCATGTCGATATTCGGGATTTGCCTCAAGCAGAGTTACGCAGGCACATAGGCGTAATTATCCAAGATGGCTTTTTATTTGCTGGTGATGTGAAGAGCAATATCAGCCTGGGAGAAAGTTACTCGATTGAGGAAATTCAAGCAGCAGCAGAAAAGACAAATGTTGCCCGGTTAATCGAACAGTTGCCTCAAGGTTATGATACGCAATTGCGGGAACGGGGAACCAATCTTTCGGGGGGACAAAAGCAATTATTAGCGTTTGCTCGCGCCGCCATTCGCAATCCCAGTATTTTAGTTCTAGACGAGGCAACTGCTAGTTTGGATGTGGGGACGGAAGCTTTAATTCAAGAAGCTCTAGAGCGTGTGATGGCGGACAGAACGGCGATAATTATTGCCCACAGGCTCTCGACTATCCGAAATGTCGATCGCATTTTAGTGCTCAAACGCGGGCAGTTAGTAGAGTCTGGCAGCCACGAAGAGTTGTTGCAGCAAGAAGGGTTGTATGCCAGTTTGTACAAGTTGCAAATGCTGGGAAGTTAATATCTGAAGGAAGAACGAAGAGGGAAGAGGGAAAATTCTCGGAATACCCAGATACAGGACTTGACGGGGTAAGAACCCCGTCAAGTTTCCTACTGAACCTCTGTTTGCACTTTTTATCTGCGATTCACTTCACATTAAGCTGAGGAGTCGGATCGCCCTGCCTCATCGCCAATCCCGCCATGTCAGATGCCAGCATCCCACTCAAGAAGGCCCCAAAGGCTGTAACCCCTACATTGACGGCATCCAGCGATTGCATCGGGAAAGCGCTGCTGTAGAGAAAGCCCCCAGCAATGCCACCCGCTACCCCAGAGATGCGGAAGGCAATTTCTCGGAACGGATCGGGAGGAGGAGGGGGAGGAGGAAACCGCCGCCGGAGCTCCCGAATTAAGACTGAAATGGGAATGGTTCCGCACCATCCGGCGATCGTCCAAGCAATTAATAAAGCTGTATTCATTTGCTTTTATGTCGATACGTTAGCTCTATTTTGGTGATCGGACTGAGCGATCGACCAGTCGCTTTTTTGAGTGACACTTATTTGAGCGACAGCCTTCTGTGCCACCACAGCAGACCTAGCATACATTCAATTAGATTTGTCCTCCAATCTCAAATCTAAAATAGCAAATTTTAAATTGATTCACTTGCCTGAAATCATTTTACCCAGGGTTTCCGGCAAGTGAATTATATGTTGGAAAAGCTGATTTGGGCCGATGCCAAACAATAACTGCATCGTCAGCACAATTGCTGCTAAACCAATCGCTGTCCCGATGCTGGCTTTCAAAACTTTAAACGCCCAATTAAAGACTAGCCAAGATACAAGTAACGAAGCAATTAAGATAATTAGTTCTATTGGCATATAACATTTTTAACTCTATTTAAATTCAACATAAATTACGTATCAATACCATAGAAACCGGGGTTTTTATCTGTGTTAAAGGTTCAAATGCAGTATTTCGGTAAAAACCCGGTTTCTGCGTCCAAGACTACTCTACTTATTACTTTAAGCAATACTGCCACGCTTCCGTGTTTCCTTATAAGAAATTCCGACATTTTTTAAGCCGGCTTTAATCATTTGCTGCTCTAACAAAGCGAAAAAGCGACTTCGATCGCCCCCCGTGACTACCGCTTGATTATGAGCTTCTGCTAGCGTCACCGGATAGCCGCCGCCTTTGTGTACTTGAGCCAGCATCATTCCTAATGCTAAATCTAGCTGTGCTGTATCTTGTGCTACCCATTCCGGCACTTCTATTCTAGCAATTTCTGTGCCGACGTGAACGTAACAGAAATAGACGGAATTAAGACCGTACAAATCTAAAATTCGAGCTTGGGATTTCCACAAAGGACTCCTTTGTCCTGGGGACAGGATTGTTGCCCACAATATGGCATCCCGCAAAGGTTCAAATTCTTGACAAGGTGCTTTTTCGGCGAAAGAAATTGTCGCGGCAAATCCGACGTTCGGACAATTAGTCATGCAGTCTGGTACGTCGTGGGTGCAAGCTTCAAACCGCAAAAAAGATAAGCTTTCGCTGCTGCGAGAAGCGCTTAAGTATCCTAACAGCGGAATTCCTGCTAAACGCAACTTGTCCCAAGCTTCTAAAATTGGCAGCAAAATTTGATCGCGCGCATCGGTGGGTAACTGTTCCAAAAACCAATAAATCATGGAACCGTCTACCATTGCTAAAGCTGGCGCGGGCAATTTATTGTCGTTAACTTTTGCCCAATTGCAACCCATTTCTGCTAAGGCAATTGCTTCGGAAACTGCGCGCCGATATCCCATCCATTCTTCGGTTCTAATTCCCCACTGTCGCGAACCGTACAAGTCTTCGGGTTTGTAGAAAACCTCGGGTACGCTGTCTAAAACTGGGTGGCGGCTTTGTCCGTAGTGCAGCATGACTGTGCCAACGTTTAGCAGGTAGCAGTAGGCTATTTCGTGATGGTTGGGGGAAATTTGCGAGCCGTCTGTGGCAAAGACTGTGTGGGCGGCGGGGGGTGCGGTGATGTAGGTACGATCGTCTAAGGGCTCGATCGGCGTGGCAGCATTGAATAAAGTGCGATCGCGCCAATTCTCTTGCAATTCCACCAATTTTTCCTGTTCCGCTGCCGCCTTTACCAGCAAATTCTGAGCCACTTCCAAACGCTGGCGAGCGGCCTGAGCTTCTACATTCAAATGTTGGCTCATTCCCTGCATTGCCTTGGCTGCTTTAGTTAAATCGAGCATGGGTTTTAAGTCTCAATATTAGAAAGCTTTCAAGCTGAGAAATTATCAAAACACTTTTCATCTTTTTAGTTCCGAAGCTTGGTTTTTGTCATACACGCAGTTTGATAAACTAAAACACTTCGTGCGCGCCCGCATAAATAGTAGAATAACCTGGTTTTTGAGGTCAAGATTACCTGCAATAGTCTAGGAAAAAAAACATTTTTTTTTGTCGATAGCCTTGCTTTTTTGAGTAGTTTCTGTTATATTTATCTTATAATGGAATGGTGGAAAAAATATTATTTTTTCCACCATTCCATTATATTAAAATACCATGTCTGCGCCGAAAAAGTCAACAAAAAAGATGTAAAATTTTGTGATTTTTTTGACTCTGAAAAGCGAAAAAAAATCACAAGTGTAAACAAATCTAACATCAACATTCGAGCGGCAGCCAATCGGCAAAATCTCCGGCAAACTGCGACAGAGAAAGCAATTGAACTGGTGGATTTTGAGCCACAGATTCCCGTTCTGTCAAAGTATTGTAACCCCAATCCGCCAAAAATAACCTCACCTGAGATAAATCCGGCTGCTGCTTCACCGACAGCAAAGTTTTTAACCGATCTTCCACAAACCAAATAGTCGAGTCTTTGCCAGACGCAGCCAAAAATTCCCGCAAAATTTGGTGTTTAGGCTTGTTGTATTCCTTACCAAAAATTAACTCTGACGGCATTTGTACGCCTGCTAGCTGCAAAAGTTCCCGCACAAAACGGCCTTCCTTTGTAGTAACGATCGCCACTTTCACCGAACTATCCTGCAACGAGTGCAGGCGATCGGCTACCCCTGGATAAAAGCGGTGCAAAGACAGCCACCCAGCTAAATCCTCAGCAATCCAATTATCGCGCAATCCGTCTAACATAGCACCGACAGACTGCGCTTTTAAATTATTCTCGGTCAACAAATACGGTACTATATTGGGCCAATCTAGCAAAATTTGCTCTGGGGAAATCCCTGTCAGCAGTGCGCGGATCAGCAGCGGCATTTCCCAACCGGTTTCGATGGCGGGTCGCACTCGGTAAAAACTCAAAGCTAAATCTGGATCTGGCACTGTTTCGACTGGTTTCCAGATTTGACAGTAGGTACGCCAAGCGGTTTGGAAATATTCGATTAGTCCGTCACAAATCACACCGTCAAAATCAAGAGCTAGAATTGTCGGAAAGTTATTAGCCATCAATAGATTTTAGATTTTGGATTGAAGAATTGAAGAATTGGAGAAGTGAAGAAAGCGATCTCCCTGATGAATCCGGGGACTTGTTATCGGATACTAGGTTTTTTATTTCTGCACCTCTAAATTTGGGGGGCTTGTACCCTGGCTGCTTTCGGTCACTGGATTGAATAATTGAAGAATTGACTGTGCAAACACTCAGCAGTGATTAGTGAAGAGTCGTTATTCAAAAGACTGAACTAGCGGTTGAGCGGCAATCGATTCTAGTCCTTGGGACTGCAACAATTGCGTCCACTCGGTCGTCAGCCGGGAATCATCGGGTGCGAGGCGCCGCATTTCGGCTAGAGTAGCAACAGTCTCGTACCAAATCCCATTTTTAGCATAAGCAATCACCTTAGCCATAGGGTCGGGATTTGCCAAATCGTTCTTGAGATTTGCCTGGGGTTCAATTCGCTGCATCCATCCTTTAACAATATAATCTCCCGAACGCTCCAGCGGATCGCAGGCTAGTGCAAACGACCACACATATCGCTTACCAACCTCAATATTTTTTGTCTGGTCTTTCTCAGAAAGGCTAACTCCAATAATTCCGGCTTTGTCATTTTTTAAAGTAGTTTCGTAAACTACTTCGGATTCATTTTCGTTTAGCAAAATAAACTCTACTTGAGCCGCCGGTTGAGAAACATATACAAAAAATGTTGGCGACTCTGTTAGCGTTAAGCCAATATTGCTTTCAGGTATTAAGGGAGTAATGAATAAACCATCCCGTAACTTACAGCCTCGATGCGTCCCCCCTTGCCGATTGTCGGGGGCTGTTACATCGGGAGGTTTGAAATTAACATTCTGACTCAGCAGAATGGGTGCAGGCATAGCCTGCATCGGTGTCAGCAAACTGGGGAGAGTAACGGCGATCGCCAATACAGTCATCACCAGTGCAGTAAAATGTATAAAACGTTTCATTTTTCCACCAACTTGTAGAAATATTTATAGAGCGCATCTCTAAATGTTAACCCGGAGTTTTAGCCCCGGGCGCGATCGAGTAAATGGGTCAATTTTCACATCGCCATCGGCCGACCGACAAAATTTTCAGAAATAGCGAGATTTAAAGCGCCGCAACCAGTGGTTGAGCTGCAACTGATTCCAGTCCTTGGGACTGCAATAATTGCGTCCACTTGGCTGTCAGCTTCACATCCCCCGGTGTCTGGCGCCGCATTTGGGCTAAAGTAGCAAGTGTTTCGTACCAAATCCCATTTTGAGCATAAACATTGAGCCTAGTCATCGGGTCGGGATTTGCCAACTCGCTCTTGAGAGTTGCCTGCGGTTCAATTCGCTGCACGAACCCTTTAACAACTAAATCCGCAGCTCGGTCTTCGGGGTCGCAAACTAGCGAAAATGACCACACGTATCGCTTGCCAACTTCAAGGGATTTGTTGTTGTCCACGGTAGCAGGAATGGTAACTCCAACAATCCCAGATTTGTCTAGTTTAAATGTTTTTTCGTAGACCACTTCCTCTTCCTTCTCGTTGAGGACAGTAAACTCTATTTTTGCCGAGGTTTGAGGAACATAGACAAAAATTGTGGGAGACTCTGTTAGGGTTAAACCGATATTAGTTGGAGGCACTAAAGGAGTAATAGATAAACCCGCTGGACAAAGCTTGTTGCCGCGATGTGTCCCTCCTTGTCGGCCGGCCGGGGCTGTTACGTCGGGAGGCTTGAAATTAACATTTTGACTCAGCAGAAGCGGCTGGGATTGTGCGCGCATCGGTGCAAGTGAACTGGGTACGGTAGCTGCTATCGCAGATACGGCGACCGCAAGTGTAGCCCGATGTAGAAAACGTTTCATTTGGTTGTACCTTTCACTATAATTGCAAACACAGGCATTCGCTGATGGCGACAAATATTTTTGAGCTGCTA
Source organism: Microcoleus sp. B3-D7 (assembly GCF_036705305.1). Classification (NCBI taxonomy): domain Bacteria; kingdom Bacillati; phylum Cyanobacteriota; class Cyanophyceae; order Oscillatoriales; family Microcoleaceae; genus Microcoleus; species Microcoleus sp. B3-D7. The sequence goes on from NZ_JAUBUE010000012.1 coordinate 50,621, forward strand.
GTCGAGGGCGCAGATACACAATTTATACCTTGACATATCATCAATAACATTAATTAATTCGAGCGGCAAGGGGATTCTCTGTCGGAAAAATCAGGTTTCCTAAACCGCAAGTATCATTGGATACAGTTGGTCGCCACGTACTGTAAATTTTTGTAACAAAGTGGTCGGAGTTTCCGAGTGTTCTAAGATGGAGGAAGTCTCCAGCAGGCGGGAAATGTGAAACAACTGCTGTTCCAGAAACGAGTCAAACTTTTATGCTGGGATAATGAGTAAAATATCTAACAAAATTCGATCGGCAGTGGCTCAATTGAGTCAAATGTATAAACCATCACTAGCATTGGCTAAGTCTGTATTAATTGCCAGCGCAGCAGTAACATTATCATTGATGGGGGCCAGACAGCTAGGAATACTCGAACCAGTAGAATTAAGCGCTTACGACCAAATGGTGAGGTGGCGTCCCGAGGAACAGCCAGACTCGCGTTTGCTAGTTGTGGGGATTACCGAAGCAGACATTCAGAAACTGAATCAGTGGCCAATATCCGATCGCAAAATAGCTGAAATCTTACAAAAACTAGACAAAATGCAGCCGGCAGTCATCGGTTTAGATGTACTGCGAGACGTACCTTTAGCAGACGGGCGCGAGGAATTAACTAAATTTTTACAAAAAAGCGATCGAATTATCGGGGTATGTTTAGTCACCGACGGAAGCCCGGACAATCCCGGTTCTCCGCCTGCGCCGGGGCTGCCACAAAACCGGGTGGGATTTGCAGATTTCGTAATCGACGCGGGTGGCATACTCCGCAGGGCTTTACTATTTATGAAACCACCGACAATAGAGGGCAAATCCTCGGTCCAAAAACATCTTTGCAATGACAATTCTCAAGTTTTAGCTTCCTTCAACCTCCAGCTAGCACTCCGCTACCTGCAAGGGGAAAAAATCTCTCCCCAACTTGCACCCGATCAATCTTTATGGCTGGGAAAAACCCAATTAAAACAACTAAAAAGCAATGACGGAGGATACAGCAATGTCGATGTCAGGGGATATCAAATATTAATTAACTATCGTTCCAAGCAGCAAGTCGCAAACCAAGTCAGAATTACGGATGTTTTAGAAGGGAAAGTTGACCCGAATTTAGTTAAAGATAAAATAGTTCTCATCGGTTACACCACAGAAACCGTTAAAGATTTATTTTATACTCCTTACAGTGGGCGACAGCAAAGCAACCAATTCATGCCTGGTATCGTGGCACACGCACAAGTAGTCAGCCAAATTTTGAGTGCAGTTTTAGACAACAGACCGATGTTGTGGTTTTGGCCGCAATGGGCAGAAATCTTGTGGATTTCGGGATGGTCAATTGTCGGAGGAACCTTGGCATCGCGGATGGCTCACCCAGCGAAGTTGACGGTGACATTCGGAGCAATGCTGTCCGGGTGTTGCGCGATCGGCTTTGGGATTTTTCTGTTGGGAGGGTGGGTGCCTGTGGCAGCGCCAGCGTTAGCATTAATCTTAACTGGCGGTAGCATTGTCTCAGCAGAGAGATTTAATAAAGCCGGATACGGGAAAGCAATTAGCGATCGAGTAAAACAAGTCTTCAAAATCGAAATAGACCAAGCCAAAAAAGAACAGCAAGTCGCAGAAATCACCGAATCTGATTTCTTTAAAGAATTGCAGCAAAAGAAAGATAAACTGAGGATTAGCAAACAAGAAACCTCTCACAAACCACCTTCCGAAGCCCAAGAAATAATTGCAAGTACCCCAGAGCTTCCCAAGGTCGAAAGTCAAACAGACGAATACCTAGCTCAGTTGCAGGAAAAAGCCAAACAGCAGAAGCAGCGCCCCGCCGTGACTGAATCGGAAAGCGGCTCTAAAACGGGTGTCCCGAACGGTACTGGTTGTGGTGCTAGTTCAGCCGAAACTAAACCTGATGACGAGTTCAGCGATTTGCAAACCAAAGCCAAACAGATGCGGCAGCGCAGGGGCGCCCAAAAGATGATAAAAGATGAAAAAATTGATAGTTTAACAGATAAGGAGGATTTGGGGGGCAAGGAAGAATGACAGACAACTCCACTGCATCATCGAGAATTCCATCATAATGGGTTCTCGCCGTTTCTTACCCTAATACGCAGATCATGTCCAAAATCATCTCTGTCCACTCTTACCGGGGCGGAACTGGCAAATCGAACACGACAGCAAACCTGGCATCTATTATCGCTCGCGGCGGAAATCGGGTCGCCATTGTGGACACAGACATTCAATCACCGGGGATTCACGTGCTGTTCGGTTTCAGCGAGAGCAACATGGATCGCTGCCTGAACGATTACCTGTGGGGCCGGTGTCCGATCGCAGATACGGCCTACAATGTGAGTTCGCTGCTGCCAAAATTAGCCAGTAACGGCAACCTCTACCTGATTCCTTCGAGTATTAAAGCAGGGGAGATAGCGCGAGTTTTGCGCGAAGGCTACGATGTGGGACTGCTTACCGACGGCTTTCAAGAACTGATCGAGGTTTTGAACTTAGACTACCTATTTATAGACACGCACCCGGGGCTCAACGAAGAAACCCTCCTCAGCATCACCATTTCCGACATCCTGCTGCTGATTCTGCGTCCGGATCAGCAAGATTTTCAGGGAACGGCTGTCACGGTAGATGTGGCCCGAAAATTAGAAGTTCCCAAGATTTTGATGACGATTAACAAAGCCCCAGAATCGCTGGATTTCGAGGATTTGAAGCAGCAAGTAGAGAGTATCTACAACATCCCAGTGGCAGGGGTACTGCCCCACAGCGACAAGATGATGCTGCTCGCCAGCAAGGGAGTGTTTGCGCTGCATTTCCCGAACGACCCTCTAACTAAGGTGGTCGAAGGGATTGCGAAACAGATTGTGGGATAATTGGTGCAGCGAATGCCGATCGCCCGCCCAGCAGTTTCGCTTTGGCTCTCAATTCTTGCGGAGCGATGTCCTCCTGCGTATCCCGAATATTTGGTTAAAGAGTCATGAGAATGGCGACAAAATGAGATACAAATAGATTATGAGAATTTGTTAAAAAACTTTAGGAGGAGAACTCATGGAATTTGACTTCCGCATACTAATAGTATTGATGCCCGTATTGTTGGCGGGCGGCTGGGCTGCTTACAACGTCGGTGCTATAGCTCTCAAACAAGTGCAGAAATTGTTGAACAAGCAAGCATGAACTAAGCATTATCACCAGTAATTTCGCAGCCGGCTGTTTTTTGAGATACAAAACAGCCGGCTATTTTGTGCATTGGCTCTGCTTAAGTGATGGCTGATTCTTGGTGAGCAATTTACGACTGCAGAGAGATGGGGTCAAAACCCAAGAAAAGTTAGATTTTAAGGTTAAGCAGAAACCAGGTACGCTCAAGCAAAATACTTTGTTGCAGCAAACGAGCCTGGGTAAAAAAACCTAGCGGTGAAAGCAGGGCGATCGTGTAAGTTCGGATTTTGATGTTTTGAACTCTACTCAGGATTTATGAGTAGAGTGTTATAAAAATATTTTGTAACCACGTTATCGCAGAAAATATGAGACAATCACAAAAGTATTTGCCCTAACAATCGCCATAAAAACTACGAAGTTTAACTGGTAGGGAAGATAGGTCAAATTGTCAATGTTGAATTCCTATATCTTTAGATAGATTATGCTTTTTCCCCGATCAAGCGGCATGCTACTCCACCCCACATCCTTTCCCAGTCGATTTGGCATTGGGGACATGGGAATAGAAGCATATCGTTTTATTGACTTTTTAGTAGAGAGCGACCAGCAATACTGGCAGGTATTGCCGCTGGGCCCCACAGGATACGGCAATTCTCCTTATTCGTGCTATTCAGCAATGGCGGGAAATCCGCTGCTAATTAACCCAGAACTGCTGCGGGACCAGCAATTGCTCGCAGATGAAGACTTCGCTAATTTGCCAGAATTTCCGCTGGATTATGTAGACTTCGATCGAGCGATCGCCCTGAAAGTGCCTTTGCTCAAAAAAGCTTGCGAAAACTTCAAAGCCAAAGCATCCCCGATCCAGCAAAAAGAATTCTCAGGTTTTTGCGAAAGCAAAGAGAATTGGCTGGAAGATTACGCCTTATTTATGGCACTAAAAGATCACTTTGGCGGTGTTAGCTGGAACAATTGGGAGCCAGAAATTGCCCGTCGAGAACCACAGTCGTTAGAGAAGTGGCGGCAGCAGCTAAATGCTGAGATTTATTACTACAAATACGTCCAGTTTGAGTTTTTTCGCCAGTGGACGGAGTTGAAACGCTATGCTAATATGCGGGACATTAAAATTATTGGCGATATTCCGATTTATGTAGCTCACGACAGCGCCGATGTATGGTCTCATCCAGAAATATTTTGCTTGGATGAAGCCAGCGGAGAACCAGCTTTAATGGCGGGAGTTCCCCCTGATTACTTCAGCAATACAGGTCAATTGTGGGGCAACCCGGTATACAATTGGGAGAAGTTGCAAGCAACTAATTTCGAGTGGTGGGTGCAGCGTTTTGAAGCGATTTTCTCTTATGTAGACGTGACTCGGATCGATCACTTTCGAGGATTTGAAGCTTACTGGGCCGTGAAGCGCGGACAGGAAACTGCGATCGAGGGAGAGTGGATTAAAGCGCCGGGAACAGCTTTGTTGGATCTAATTAACGAGAAGTTTGGCAACTTGCCGATTATCGCTGAAGATTTAGGGGTAATTACTCCTGAAGTGGAAGCTTTGCGCGATCGATACGAGTTTCCAGGAATGAAGATTTTGCAGTTTGCTTTTGGCGCGGGCCCTGGCGATCCTTTTTTGCCTTTCAATTACGATCGCAACTCGGTAGTCTACACCGGCACCCATGACAACGACACGACTGTCGGCTGGTTCAATCAACTGCAAGACTACGAAAGAGATGAGGTTTTGCGTTATTTGGGCTGCATCGATCCCCAAGGAATTCACTGGTCTTTAATCCGCATGGGCTGGATTTCTATTGCTAATATGGCAATTGTGCCGTTTCAAGATTTGTTGGGTTTAGGTACTGACGCGCGGATGAATTTTCCGGGGAAACCAGAGGGAAATTGGGGATGGCGGTATCGACCCGAAGCTTTGAATTGGGAAGTGCGCGATCGGCTCAAAACTATGACTTACATCTCCGGGCGCGCTCCTAATAAACATTGATCGTCGGTAAGGGGTAGTTGGTAGTGGGTAATTGGTAATTGTTAAGGGGTAATATCAAATCTGTTAGCATCGGAATCATTCCTATCTCTCTACTCTATATCTGCGTGAATCAGCGTCAACCTATTGTCATCTGCGGTTAATACATTCTCTTTTTTTTACCGCAGATACAGGCAGATAAACACAGATTAACGCAGATGAATTAGATCAATTCCGGTTGCACCATCGGGAATTGTTGACGGTTGACTGGATTTGACTATTCCGATGCAACCGGGTTTGATAGAATGGGTAATTGGTAATTGGTAATGAGGGCATCAAGACGGACATTCTAATTAAAATCTGTGGACTGCCCCCTATTACCTATTACCAATTAACAATTACCAATTAACACTCAACCTTCATTCTTGGGTGGTACTGAAGGATTGAGTTCGTTGGCTTTAAAAACAACTTCTTTGGCGACTCCAGGATCTCCTAGTTGTTCGGCTTGTCCGTTATTAACAGCAACCATTACCCCGCCGGCGTTACCTGCTAGCACTACTAATTGCTTTTGAGCCCCCCAGGTGCGAACAGTCCCTGAAGGCAAAGTTCCCTCAAACTCTGTTTTACCATCGACTTCAACCTGCATCCACGATTCGGCTTTAAAAGTGACGCTAACCATTACTGGTTTATTGCCAGATTTATTTAAATTTTGACCGGTTCTTACTGCTTCGACAGCCTCGTAACTATCCGGTTTCTGATTTTGTGAGGAACTCGATGCCTCAGCAGCTAAACGAGCTTGTTCTTGCTGCCCAAGCGCTAGTTCTTCGGCTCCCGCACCGTTTTTTGCGGTAACAGAACCGCTCATCAACTGAGATAAGACATTGACCGAACAGATAATTAGAAATGTGTAAAAGAGGTAGAGGTGCATCGGCCGCAACTGAGGCCCATCTTGCCAAGATAGCTTGGTTCTCGATCGGGGCGCCGGTTCGATCGGGAAAAATTCGGCAAACTGATTTCCGTCCAAACCCATGGCTTCAGCGTAGCGCTTGATCAAACCCTGAGTGTAGACGGGTTCGGGAAGTTGGTCGAGTTGACCGTCCTCGATTGCTTGTAGCAGATTCCGCCGAATCATTGTTACCACGGCTACTTTGTCCAAACAAATCGACTGCTGTTCGCGGTACTGACGGAGTTGATTTCCAATTTCCGCTAGCTTCTTCTGAGCTGTTTCTGGCTCTTGGGAGTGCAGTTTCTGCTTAGTTGTTTTGAAGAATAAAAACAATAAATTCTTTGTCATATGCTGTGCTCCTGGGAATTTACTGGCACGCTTATTGATGTTAGGTTGACTAGATTCCATAAATAAATAATTTCCGCATCTTCTAGGGGTCGGCAGCAGCCTGGTGGCAATATTGGCGAACCAGGCCGCTGCAATTGAATCGGGCCAATGGCTGTGCGGTGCAGGCGCACCACGGGATATCCCAAGAGCTCGGCTGTTCGCCGAATCTGTCGGTTTCTGCCTTCTGATAGAATGACTTCTAACAGAGTTTGGTCTTGCGCGCGTTCTAGAACTTTAATTTTCGCGGGCAAAGTTTTTCTGCCGGACAAGATGATGCCCTGACGCCACGCTTCCAGTATGGGTTCCGGGGGATCGCCGCTCACCCAAACCTGATAAGTTTTGGCGATCGAGTGACGCGGATGGGTCAAACAAAATGTCAGCTTACCATCATTGGTAAGTAAGAGGGCGCCGGTGGAATCTGCATCTAAGCGTCCTACGGGGTGGATGCCTTGACCGGAGCGCAGTTGGGGTGGCAGCAAGTCGAGAACTTTCGATCGGGCCCTGGGATCGCTGCAAGTAGAAACTACGCCTGCCGGTTTGTTGAGCAACAGATAGACCTTTGCGGGTCGATCCGTTGGTTTCACCGGGACTCCATCGACTTGGATAAGATCGCGATCGGGATTCGCTTTTTCTCCTAAGCGAACAATATTGCCATTAACTCGGACTCGTCCAGCTACAATCATCTGTTCTGCAAGACGGCGAGAGGCAATGCCCCACTGGGCGAGGATTTTTTGCAGCCTTTCATCAGACATGACGGGAGTGTGGAAATCCCCAACGAGCGAACGGTGGGGAGGAAACACGACACGGTTAATTGATTAACCGTACTAGCAATGCTCAATTCCTGATTGGGAATAAATTATAATGCTGACCAATTATTACAGGACGCCCGGCGTGGCAAAGATTGTCCTTGTGCCCGGTGCAGATTGTCCTGATGGCATTACCCTGAATGCTGTGCAAAAACTACGAGGAAAAGACTCGCGGCAGGCACAGGTTTGCACCGTTGGTTTGCGGCTGGTTTGAAAGGTGTGGGTCTGACCCGACCATAAACCAACACTACCATAAATCCCGTACTGCTGGTTAAATTTATACGCTCGATCGCGAATTTTTCATCGGGATCGCACAACTCGTGAACTACCCCAATATTCCAAGGGGGGAAAGGTGAGAATTTTTCTGCTTCTGGCCTTGCTGATGCCAGATTTCTGCTTGGTTTTGCAGTTAATCGGACTTGTGTTCATCAACCCGGTTTCTAAGGAAAATCAGAGGTTGACAGCGGTATATCTGTGCAGAAACCGGGTTTTTGAGGCCGGATGTGCAAGTTCTAGTTAAATTTCTGTGCTTGAATATTAAGGTTTATCTTCTGAAATTGTTTATGACTGTCGATCAAAACTCTCTTCAATTTGACAATAGAGATGGGGCTGCTGGGTCTGGTGGGACTGTTAATCTGGGCGAGGAACCGGGGAAACCTTCGCCGAGTCAAGGCAGCCGGATAGCGAGCGCGGTGCTGTCTCCGGCGGTGCAGTTGTGGCTGCGATCGCAAGTTCAGCAGGTGGACGAGTTGAAGGTGAAAATTGAGGGAAGCGATCGACAAATCTTCAGCGGTGCGATCCCCAAAGTCACGGCTGCCGCGAGGGGTGCTGTGTATAAAGGATTACACCTAACTGAAGTTGCCATAGAGGGCTGTGGCATTCGCATCAACCTCGGTCAAGCTCTCAAAGGCAAACCCCTGCGCCTCCTGGAATCCGTTCCCGTGACAGGCGTTTTGAGGCTCAGCCAAGCGGATTTGAATGCGTCACTGAAAGCGCCTTTGCTTGTTGATGCTTTGAGCGAATTTTTGCTGCCAATGCTGCCACTGGCAGATAGGGAACAGTCGCTGAAGTTGCAAAATTCGCAGATTGTAATAGAGGCGGGTTTGTTGACGCTTTCGGCTGCTATTTTGCGCGCTGGCGGTAGCCAAATTCCTTTTGTATTGCGGACTGGTTTGCGGATAGCCAGCGGTCGCGAATTGATGTTTGAATCACCAGAAATCGAAATGGATGGAGAATTAAAGAGCAGTGATTTCAATGGTTTTAAAATTGATTTTGGGCCGGAAGTTGAGATAGAAGAGTTGATCTTGAGTCCGGGGGAGATTGTTTGTCGGGGAGGAATTAGAGTTTTGCCTTAGTTAATTAACAGTTGACAGTTAACAGTTGACTTTAACCTGCTTCCTCGGCAAAGCCTGGGAATATATACCGAATTCCCAATTCCCCATGCCCAATTCCCCATGCCCAATTACCGATTAATTAAAAAAGAGTCGATCGCGGGCAACAGTAAAGTCACAAAATAGTAGACTAACGGTGCGGTAAAAACATAACTGTCGGTGCGATCGAGAATGCCACCGTGACCGGGGATCAACTGTCCCGAATCCTTAACACCGGCGTCTCGCTTCATCATCGACTCAGTTAAATCTCCCAACAGGCTAGCAACGCCGATCAACAGACCAAAAGCAGCCCCAGTATAGGGCCACCCCGGCCAGTTTAAATACCAAGACCCAGCGACTGCCACGGCGATGCTGCCGCAAACTCCAAATACGGCACCTTCAACGGTCTTTTTGGGGCTGATGTGGGACAGGCTAGTGCGCCCGAAGAATTTGCCGACAAAATAAGCCCCAATGTCAGCGGCCCAGATGCAGAGGAAAGCCAGCAGCAGCGAAGTCAATCCTAAAGATATATGGCTAGAAGTTGTCCAAGATGGGGACGGGTAAATGTTAACCGGCAAATTGCTTGCTACTGCTTGCGAAAGTTGGGTTGTAGCAAGATTGCCTGGGTCGAGGCCTACTCGCAGCCGTACCCAATAGCTGGGTAAATAACCGCCGTAGAACAATCCTAAAACTGAGGAGGCAATATCGGCGATCGTCGATAATTTAGGTTGGAATAACAGGTAGAAACAGATTAAGGTTCCCGCTAAGGGGAACATGGCATCTACGAGTTCCGGTGCTAGGGCGGCAGTAATTAATAGCCCTTGACTTACGGCTAAGGTAGTTTTGGCAGCGGGTGCAATACCTTTAGCCCTGGCTAATTGAAAATATTCCAATTGACCTAGGTAGACGATGACTCCAAAGCCGACGGTGAAGTACCATCCGCCCATAATAATCATTCCCAAAGCAAGGGCGATCGCAACTATTCCACTCAGGATACGAGACCAAGGCATAAAATGAATTTCTCTTGCAGACGGCGGCGGATCATTCGATTTTGGATTTTGGATTTTGGATTTTGGATTGGAGATTTTGGATTTTTCTAGAGCACGAGTTGATCCCTTGCACAACTAATCCCCATCCCCCATCGGTCATCCAATATCTCAAGTCAGGCGGTCAATCCAGCTATGGTGGCCCCTATTCTTAAGTATGAAGGTTAAGTGAACTTAAAAAAGATTAAGAATTACAGAATTAATTCGTGTATCCGTGTCAAAATTCGTGTCGTGCCTTCTTCTTGCTTCTAATCGAGCTTTTCGCCGCTGAGAATAAATATGGGATTGACGGCGGCAAAGGTTTGACTGAGGCCGCGAGTCTCCAAGCGGTTGACGGCGGACTGGACTACCTCGATGTTGCGGACTTGCAACTCGGCGAACCCTTCGGAAAGGGCGTAAAGATTCTCTAAATTGGATGCTGTGGCGACAACTCTACCGTGAGGTGGCAAGTACCGCCAGACTTCTTGGAGAATCGCTTTAATGGGGCGACCTCCTTCGATGCAGACTCGGTGGGGGGGTTGGGGCAGGTTTGCAAGGCATTCCGGGGCACTGCCTTCTATGACTTCTACGTTGTCGATCTCGAATCGATCGCAATTTCTGCGAATCAAGCTTGCTACTTCTTCGTCCCTTTCGACGGCGATAATCCGACCTTTGGGACACAGCAAACCTGTTTCTACGGCGATCGTACCAGTACCTGCACCGATGTCCCACACCACTGAATCTGCTTGCAGCCGCAGGTGGGAGATTAACAGCAGTCGGACTTCTCGCTTACTCATGGGAATTCCCGGTAAACGTTCAAATAAGTCATCCGGGATGCCTGGAGTGACGTAGGGCCAAAGCATAGTTATATTTTTGATTTTTGATTTTTGAGTGAAGCAAGACGGCAGTTGGAACTCGCGGAAGAAGTAGGAATTCTCCCAATTTCCCCCAAGCCTTAATATTTACTGTCGCACAACCTTGAGAGTTTGGAGGTTTCTATCGCTACAACCTGTGATTTTTCCGCCGGCGGCAAGGATTTGTTGCAGGTAGTCAACGGCTGCTGGGGTAATGATTTCACCGGGCATCAGGACTGGTATTCCTGGGGGATAGGGACAGATGAGTTCGGCGCTGAGTCGATCGACTGCTTTGTCTGCTGCTACTGTTTCCCCTGGAAAAAAGAAAGCTTCGCGGGGAGAGAGGAGAGGGAGAATGGGAGAGGGGGGGAGTGGGGGATGGGAAAAATCTTCCTTTTTCCTTCTTCCTTCTTCCTTCTTCCTTCTTCCTTCTAAAAGAGTACAAGCTTTAACTAGATTGTCAATATCTGATTCTGTATTTCCCAAGCTGATAATAAATGTTAGATGTTGCGGCATTGGTAATTCTGCGGTGACTGCGAGTTCCGAGTGCAGAATTTCATCGGCGACAAATCCTGTGATTCCTAAATCGGATACTTTTACTGTTAGCCTGGTTCTGTCTAATGCTGCAAAACCGGGTGTATTTAACGGTTCTAAAACTGATAAGCCGGGAATTTGACTGATGCGCGATCGCGCTTTTTCTGCTAGCTGTAAAGTTTGCGCCATTAATTCTTTGCCGTGGAGTGCGATTTGTTGGCGGGCGGCGTCTAATGATGCTAATAGTATGTAACTCGGACTTGTGGATTGTACTAGCTGCAATGCTTTATTTATTTTTTGGATATCTATGCGATCGCCCTTGACGTGCAGCATCGATGCTTGTGTCATTGCACCGAGGGTTTTGTGGAGTGATTGTACTGTTAAATCGGCGCCGGCTGATAGTGCTGGTTCTGGCAAGTTTGGATGAAAGTTAAAGTGCGCGCCGTGAGCTTCGTCTACTAATAACGGTATGTTGTATTGATGGGTAATTTGGGCGATCGCCCGCAAATCCCCGCAGACGCCGTGATAGGTTGGGTAAACCATCATTACTGCTTTGGCGTCGGGATGTTGTTCTAATGCTGCGGCTGTGGCTTCTGGGGTGATGCTGTTGGCAATATCCCAATCCGGGTTGTACTCTGGATTGACAAAAATTGGAATTGCACCAGATAAAATCAAACCAGAAATCGCCGAGGAGTGGATATTTCGAGGCAAGATAATTTTATCGCCAGGGCCGCAAGTTGCTAAGATGGCGGCGATTATTCCGCAAGTCGAACCGTTGGCCAAAAACCGAGTTGATTGAGCTCCAAATGCTGCGGCGGCTAATTCTTGAGCTTGGGCAATTGCACTTTCTGGGTTAAAGAGATTGTCTAACTCCGGCAATTCCGGCAAATCCGATCGAAATACTGCTGCACCGAATAAGTCAATTAGGGGTTGAGAGATTCCTTGTCCGCCTTTGTGTCCGGGGGCATAAAATGGGGCGTGCGGATGATTTGTGCGATCGCGCAAGGCATCTAATAGAGGCGTTTGTTGTTGAGAGTTTGCTGGTGACACGCTTAATCTTGATTTGAATATTTGGAATTATAGCAACTGCCGAGGTTTCACCGGACGTTATTAATTGCTGAAACCCTTGCTGGAAATTCCGCGATCGCATCGACTGCTTCCTTTTTCCTTACCGGCTTTTTTGATAATTGCTGGAGCTTGTGAGAGGAGTATATCGGAAACTTGGGTAACTAGCTTAATAGTATGTTGAAAAGCAGCTACTCCCCTGATTTTTCCCCCTTTGGGAATGATTTTCGGCAATTGAACCTGCGGGAAATTCATCTTCACCTAATGGTGGGAATTCTAAGCCGCTTGCTAAGGTTGTGGTTTTAGCATTAAGCAAGCCAAATACCGTGACTAGATGACCTCGGCGAAGCAGTTCGCAGCCTAATGTTGTCATGGGATTGAGAGGGCCGGTTTCGGCTGGACAGATAATGCCGAACTGTGTCATGAGTCAAGGCTCCGCGTGAGTTTAAACTTGTTTTTATTGTAGTGCGATGAGCGGTTTTTGTTGGGGGGTTGGGGGGTTGGGGCGATCGCGCCTCTAGTTAACGCCATCAAAAGGAATAGATTGGTTTTGGTTAATGAGCTCTTGAAGTTTAAGACCGGATGCTTCGCTGGACATCCCGCAAGAGCGCTACAAACCACAATCCTTAAAGCGAGTAAACGCAGTTGCTAGAGCTTCGTTGCCATTAAAACCAGTCCATCCAGGCAGATGCCCTTCAGGGGCAGTCTTGTCGTAGTTAAGACCTTCGGGGTGCGCTCGCCACTTGTCATTTTCATCAATCCAACCCACTGTTTTGGCGAATTCGTTCACATCTCTATTCCTTTCCCAAATGCCTCCCTGAATTTTGAAACCGAAGTGTCCGTGACTATTCTTCTCCCAGTAATCATTAATCTTTTTCAAATTTTGACAGCTAACTTTTTCCCAGCTTTCTCCGTTAAATTTGCGTTCGTCTCTCCGATTAGCCGCCTGAAGCAATAGCTGGGTTGTTTCTTGTTCTGCTTTCTCCCAGTCGCTTTTTTTCAGGGCAGCTTCTAGTTTTGCGTAGTTTAAGTCACATTGTGGGTCTAGGCGAAGAAAGCACCGGAATTCTGGGACTATTAAAGTAAGTATTAATGCCCCAACTCCTACAACTAAACCCCCCACTCCAATAACGGTTTCTGATTTCATAAAATGACCTCCATGATATTTAAAACAGATGGTGAATTGTGGTATTTTTCAAGCAATGGGCGCTCGCCATTCTGCGTAAGTCCTGCTACAGCTACTTGAAGGCTAGGGGTTTAATCTCATCACAAAGATGGCGATCACTTTTCTCAACATTGGGATTATTCTTGAGATAGTCACGCACCCAATCACAACCTCGCTCCATCAACTCATCAAAAGATTCAATTCGCCACAATTTAGGATTTCCTTCATCTCCAGCAGTAGCCAGTAGCTTTCCATCTGGGCTAAAACTGATGCTTCTAATCCAACTAGGATTTCCTTTATATCCAGCAGTAGTCAGTAGCTTTCCATCTAGGCTAAAACTGATGCTTCTAATCCAACCTTGATCCATTTTCCATGTTGCTAAAGGTTCGCCCTGCAAGTTCCACCAGCGAACAGTACCGTCCAATCCTCCAGTAACCAGTTGCATACCATCTGGACTAAATTGGACTATTGTTAGTGAATTTTGCTCTCCTGCCCATACTTTCACTTGATGTAGCAATCGTCGCTCCTGCTTTATCAATGGCTGACTCTGCAAATCCCAAAGGCGGATTTTGCCATCATCTCCAGCAGTCGCCAATAATTTGCCATCAGCCGTACAACTAATGCTGCGTAGTCCGTTTGGATGTCCTTGGGCTGTTTCTGCCAAATACCTACCCTGCAAGTCCTGCAAATAGGCTTTGTCACCTTTAGTATTGTCACCCATGACCACTCGCTGACCATTGAGTTTACAGCTATCGTTATTGACGAGTCGATCGTCTTTCCTTGGTTCGAAAACCTGGCCTTGCAAATTCCACCAGCGGACTGTCCTATCTTCTTCTTGACTAGCAACTCGTTGACCATCTGGGCTAAAACTGATGCTTTTAACCTTACCTTGATGCCCTTTCAATTCGGCTAAGTATTTATCCTGTAAGTCCCACAAGCGAATAGTATCGTTGTCTCCTGCGGTAGCTAATAGCTTGCCATCAGGACTAAAATTGACACTTCTAACTGGCCCTTGATGTTTTGCTAAGTCTAACGACGATCCTGCTGATAAGTTCCACAAACGGACATTACCATCTCCTCCCGCCGTAGCCAGCCATCGATTATCTGGGCTAAAACTGACGTTCCAAGTTGAGTTATCGAGCTGCGACAGTTCTTCATGCTGTGAATTTTGTAAGTTCCACAAGTGAACATTATCATTATCTCCTGCGATCGCGAGCATTTTGCCATCGGGACTAAAGCTGACACTCCTAAGCTTATCTTTGTGCTTGGGAAATTCTTTCAATAACTTACCTTGCAAGTTCCACAAGCGGGCAATACCATCAGCTCCGGCGGTAGCCAATTGTTGTCCGTCTGGGCTAAAATTGACGTTCCAAATCCAATTATTTTCAGGTTCTGGCAATTTTTTCGCCTTACCATCCTGTAAGTTCCACAGGAGAGTACCTTTCAATCCTGCGATCGCCAATAGCTGACTTTTAGGACTATAACTAATACTCCTAATCCAACCTAGGCCTGGATTCAATTGTTTCAAAAAATTACCCTGTAAATCCCACAAGCGGACAGTGCCTTCTTCTCCTGCGGTAGCGAATTGCTGACCGTTCGGGCTAAAACTAATGCTCGTGATTTGACGTTGTTCTTTTTGGCATTTTTTCAACAATTTTCCATGCAAATTCCAGAAACAGACCGTACCGTTATCTTCAATGGTAGCCAGGAGAGCGTCCTTCGGACTAAAACTTGCAGTCATGCTACTAACTTGGTCTGAAAGTCCTTTGATACGGTTGAGTTCTTTGGCAGAATAAACGGCATTTTGTAAGGTTAATTTCACTTGGTTTTGGAGTTTAAATTCTGACTTAAATAACTGAAAACGAGGGTCTTGTAGAGACTTTCCTGCTCGCAAGCTATCGATTAAGGCATCGAGGTCTTTGTTTAATAGCAAATTCGCTTCTGAGGCTTGTCTATAAGCGCGGACTTTACCCTTTTGTGCTTCTCGATTAGCGTTTCGTGCTTCTTTATAATAGATCGCAGCCCCAACACTCAACACGCTAAATATTGCGAATAGGGCGATCGCACCACTCCACCACACACGACGATTGCGGTGTTTTCGCTCGATGCTGTGGTACACAAACTCAGCTTCTAGCTTGTTAAACCAAATTTCATCTGAATTGACTTGCTCTTCCAATAAATCGAGCCGAGGATTTGTATGCCAAAGAAAGTCTTCTCGTTTATCTTGACCATCCTTTTGTTCATCCGATGTTCCCTGCCACAGTCTAACTAATTTACCAATAACTTTGTTGCTCAAATTTTCGGAAAACTCTAAAGTGCGATCGCAGCAATCAAATAAAATTTCAATATTTGCTTGAAAACCGCTCGGCTGAGCTTCTTCTTTCTTCTTCCATTCTTCGGCAGCATCTGTTAGTTTGCGCAGCAAGATTAACTTTCCCTCTTTTTCATGTTTCCACTCCTGAAGCTTCGGCCATTGTCGCACTAGAATATCGTGAGCCGGTTCAGTATATATATTGCCGTTGATATCTTTTCCTCTCACCAGCAATCTCGCCGCACAAAATTGTTGAATTACCTCTTGAACTCGCGCATTTTCTTCTGGTTCTGGATACTCTAATTCAGCATCTAGCACTTGTCGGCGAGCCAACTCGCTGCCGCCAATCGCCACCATCCGCAGCATAACATTGCGAATTGTTTGAGAGTAGGCATTATTCTTCTTTACTAATTTAGTATATTCATCATTGGCTCTATTGGTAAGACTTTTTGCTACTCCTCCCAACTCATCATAATCTGCTTGATTCATGGCTCGATTATCTGTTTTCCCTTGTGCCACACCTTCGATATATTTAAGATAAAGCTCGCTGAGGGTGAAAGAAAGTAAAGGTAGACCTCCCGGCATTTGCATCACTTCATAAATTAAGTTCTCTACTAAATCTTGCGGTTCAAAATAAATTTCTTTATCTCTCGTAGGTTCCACAATAATTGCCCGCAGTTCCTCTCGCGTTATCGTCGTTTTTGACAGCCGATCAAATTTTGCAGCTTCCCAAAATGGCGCTAAAGCCGTATTGCTGAATCGATATTCAAAATCGTCTCGCAATGTTACTACAATTCGCAGGCTATCGGGAAATGTTTCAAGTGCCTTGGCGAATCCCTCCAAAAACATTTCTCGCTCTTGGTTGTCCGAATTGCCAGTAAATAATTCTTCAAACTGGTCAATTACCAGCAGCAATTTGCAACCACTATACTTTTCGCTCCAGACAGTTAAGTTTTTAGATAAATTTTCCCAAACTTGTTCGTACCACCCAGTATGGTTGGCATTTGAATCTAAACAATTCAGCTTGCAAGCCATTTCTAAAATGGGAAAACCAGCTTTTTTTAGTGAATCGTTTAAAGCGTAGAAGGGAGACTTTTCGGGACGAAATGCAGGTAGAATGCACCAAAATTTACTTTCTTTTAATTTCGGAATTAATCCAGCTTTTACCAAACTAGATTTCCCCAAACCCGAAGCACCCAAGACTACAGTTAACTGATGTTTTTCGACAAATTTAACTAGCTCTTCTGTCAAAGCAGTTCTGCCAAAAAACTTGCCACTATCTTCTTCATCAAATGAATCTAAGCCTTTGTAGGGATTAGTATTTTCAGTGAGAATTGGGGCTGGGGGCAATCCCTCGCGATCGAACTCGGGCAGGGGAAAAATATACTGTCCATCGTTGTGACGCCCGAAGTCACAAATACCGGCAGTTTGTTTGGCATTTTTTTTTGCTAATTCGCGGTCTAAATAAAGATAGAGTTCTGTGGCCGCGATCGCGCCGTCATTGGTCATATCGGCTTCTCCGTTTAGCCCCTGCAATAACAGTTCTGCAAAGGGAGAATGACCTGAAATTTCGCGGTCCAATTTTCCAAAACGATGGGATGAATCGGCTGCTTTTTCATCGTGGGCGGCTGAGGTAATTACTTGCATGGCATAACGGGAGGTGTAGCGATCGTACCTTTCTCGGTATAGTTTTTGCGCTCCTACAGCCTCTCGTTTGCGTGTCGCCCAGCGAAAAGTCCCTGCTTTACAGCAGTCGAGGATGATTAATATATGGCGGCAAGGTAATTGAAGTAGGGCATTGTGGAGTTCCACCATCTTCAGCCAAGTAGCGCGATTATCTTGCTGTCCGTCTTGGGGTATTAAGTAACCTGCCGGCCCTTCTGAGGTATCCAGCGGATCGGGGGCCTCACCGTGTCCTGCAAAATAGAATAACAGGCGATCGTCCGCTTCAACTTTCACTTTTTTTCCGTCTGGAAAAGGCACTATTTTCTGTTCAAAAGCTGTCAATAAATCGTTCAGACGAGAGAGAGTTGCATCTGAATCCAATAACAGCAAAACTTCGTATTGATATTTTTCTGTCAGCAGTTCAGCCATCTTTTTAGCATCATTAACAGCATTTTGCAGGGGGGGAATCCCCTTAATATATTCGTCAATACCGATAATTACTGCTAGAGAACGTTTTAATTCAGGCATAAATAAATTTCCCCTAACTACTTGCAGATTTATGGGTTGAATTGGTAACTGCTAACAGTGGAGGCAGCTATCCATTGCAACGAAATATTAAATTTATAGCTGTATGGTTTTCTGAAAATTCTAGCCTTTTATCGCCATCAAAAATCCTGCTATTATCGCAGATAAAAAGGCAACAACAACAAAGTTAACAACAGTAATTCCGAGAAGAGAAAACAAAAGATTACAAGAATATTTGAACCGAGGTGAACTCCGCCCTGAATAACCATTGATTTTAAATAGTTGTGTTGGTATATTCCACCATGTGACTTTTAATTGAAGCGCTAATAAAACAAGAAAACTTAAAAGTAGAATAACAAACAATTCTGAAGGTATTTGTAACTGAGAGTTCTCAGGAAGGCTCATCCAAATTATTAAGGAAGTTACTAGAGAAAATAAACCTTGCAAGTATAATCCATAAGCTCCCTCAAAAAAAAAAAAAAGATACGCTTTCCTGGCTCTGTCTATCTTAGAAGGTGACAAATCGTTTTTCTTGAGCGATGCTTTTGCCAGAAGAGAAGCAAGTAAAGTGAGTACAAAAGGAGCGACAAAAGCACAAAGAACTCCAAATGTTCCTTGAAACAACTCCCCAAACTTGTCATTTTCTGTTCCATACAACCAGTCAAGAATTTTTACGATCGCCACAGTAGGTAAAGCAGCAAAGACGCTTTCCTGAATATTGAAGTATAAAGGCTCGAAGTAACCTCGATCGCGTAGTTCTTTAATGTTCCATTCGTATAATTTATCTCCAGACAAGATCGCTTTTTGTGTTTTCCGAAACTTTTTGAAGTCAAAAAAGTGTTTAAAAGGAGAAGCTTCTTCATCAGTAAAGATATTTGGTTCGCGTTCGTGATTCATATTAACCCCTGTTACAGTTGATTAGCATCGGTTTATTTTAAGCAGTGTATTTACTCTTCGTCTATTTGGGAAATAGTAGATTTTGTTAGCGTATATATGTTGCTATTTAAGCTAGGAGAAAGTGCCAGTGCTAGTGCATCTAAGCCAGCTTTCTCGGTAAAATAGCCCAGGTGATTGCAAGCCGCATCTGGCAGTAATATTGTGGGTTGAGGAGTGCGATCGCCTTTCACGCTTTTGATACTGGCAATACTAACGGCAATATCATTAGGTTGACTGAAAAATGTCCAATCTACAACTCGATCTACACTTTTACCAAACAGCTTTTGTACCAGTCGCTGTATCGAACTAGATTTCTTCTCCGAATCGACTTTTTTAGCTTTGGCAACAATCGAGCGATCGCCTGCAATAATTGTATAAGGAACTCCGGGGTCTGGATTTTCTGCAAGTTCTTTGAGCAACTGGGAATCTGGCTGCATTTGGTCTAGTGCGCGATCGTTTTCTTCTAGATATTCCAGCAATTGAGCTACTACTTTCGTAGGCAAAAAGATTTCTGAAAGTTGATTTAATCCGATACCGAGAAGTGTAAAAACTAAATCCTGTACGGTTGGCCAAGGAGAACCAGCATTAGGCGTACCTAACATAATTAAATGCTGTACGACTTGATTTCCCCCTTCGCGTTCGATAAACCACCGCGAAACCAAACCTCCCATAGAATGGGCTACAATATGCAACTCTTTGCCGTGGTTTTTTCCCAAACCTACTTCTTGCAGCAGCTTTCCTAAAAGCTGCCCATTCTCTTCAATTGTCGTGTGAATGTTTTCGTAGTCAAATGTCAAAACGAGGTCATATAGTTCTCTGATTGAACGCTCCTGACCCTCAACTTCAACTACCGCTTTTTTGATGCTGGGAACCAGACTTTCAGTGTCGCCAATAATTCCGTGAATGTAAAGGATAATTCGCCGAGCTTCTGTTACTTTCGATTTAACTATCTCCCGATTTTTGTCGTAAGTAACTTGACCAGTATCGTCAACATCAGCTACAGCCAAAATCGGATACTCAAAAGGTCTGCCTAGTTTTTGATGGGCTACCTTTTCCATGAAAATCCGAATTGAACCTTGCAAGCTGCGACTGTTAACTGTTGATGTTGGTTTGGCTAAACGTTCTAGTGTAATCTCTATCTTGTTGTTGCCAACCTTTTTCCCTCGTCCTAATGGCAAGAAAAATTCACCGTCGTAAGCAAAAGGCAAAAGATGTTCGTTATCGGCTAATTCGGTATTAACTAACAACTTGAGAGGAGATTCTGGCGTGACAACCGTATAATCTTCGACATCGCTTAGCTCAAAAGCACTTAAACCAGGGTCAGTACCTCGGCTAGTAGTAAAATAAAACGACTGAGTAATGCGAGGCTGTTGTCGCAAAATCGAAGGTAAAATCAAATTCCCTAAATCTCTACTAGCTTGCGGTACAGTTGTGAGATTTGCTTTTGCTTTCAAAGTCGGATGAGGTTGCACTTCAACAGCACCATTTTGCAAGAAAGTGCTGCGATTAGGTGTAATTGATTTAGCATCCAGGGGTCGCACAATTGTAATCGCGACTTCCTTCGTCATCCAATTATCGTAAGTGCCTGTAGCCTTCACTGCTTCGCGGGTATGGACTCCCTGCATTAAACGATCGAGAGTTCCTTGACTTTCCGCGATCGCACGATTGGCAGGAGGAGGATTTAATCCATCTTGTTCTAGAGAACTTGCATCAAATTCGGCGGTACTGACAATTAATTTTAAGATATCTTTGTACTCAGTAGTACCTCGGTCAAAAAATCTATCTGGTACTTGAAAATTCATTGGATCGCTGGCGATTTCTGTGCAGCATTCTGTTCCTTTTGGGTGCAGGATAATGCTGCTTGTACACTCAAAAAATGGTACTTCGATTGCAAAACTTTCTGAAAGGTCTAAAACATTGCAATAAAGCTTTTGATTGCTGTGATTTGTCAGTTTAATTTGCAGAGTTGGCGCTTGCCATTCGCCGTTTTCATAAATGTACTCTACGCGCATTTCTGATGATGGTATATCTCCATCTTCTTCCTCCGGTGAAGATTCTTGTTGCCCAGAGAGGAGGATAATTTCCATTTCCACATCATCGCTGTTAATGCTGCTGGTAGCGGGACTGGAAAGATTCAGAATGTTACGCCAGCGGGCTATATGTTCTAAACGAACGATCGCTTCAAAAGCATTTTGATCGGTGTAACTTGCATCTTCTTCAATCTCTTGGGGGATTGGGGCTACTAAAGGACGATCGTCTTCTGGCTGGAAAATCCAATATTGACCGTTTTTAGCTAATAGATGATAATCGGCTGATTTGGATTCCTCTACTTGACAAATGTACAGTGAATGCTGGTTGCCTGCTGCTGCGGTTAACAGTGCTTGCTGCGCTAATTCTACACCTGCGATTTCACCTTCATCGCCTTTAATATAAATTTTTAAATGTGGCAAAGGTAAGCTGGTGATTACTGCCCAATAGCTTTCTGTTTTTGATAGTTGATCATTGCCAGTAATAATTTTTACCTTGCTGCGTTGCTGCTGTACTTGAATTATTTTCGCTTCACCTAATGCGGCTGAAAGTTGGCGCAATTGTTCGGCTGTGCTGCCTGCGGGAAAGAAGGCTAATAATGTATCTCCGCCATCCGAGGGTTTAGGAATAGCGTGGAGAGCACCTCCATCAATTACCCAACTATTCTGATTTTGGCTGTGAGTTAAAGTGAAGTAAAAAGGACGTTCTTTAATTGCACCGCCCAAAAAAGGTTTGTTTAACTCTTTTGGATTAGTTGCTTCCACTTGCGGCGACTGTTCTTTGACTTTTCCACACACCAGTGCGTTAATATTTCTCGCTAAATCTCGATAGGTTATATTGCCATTTGTCCGCTGCAATGCTTGCAGGAGGAAGTAAGAAAAAGCTCCTCTGTGTTGACCGTCTTCTACTTGATACTCTTTTGCCAGTTCGTAGTCTCTACAGGCAGAAAACAGGATATGTTTTCCCTTTGGTAATACTACGCCTGTCGTCTTCTTTTCCAGATAGACAGGAGAAGTTAACATTTCTTTTAATGCTGTTTGGTCATCAGCAAAAAGAAAACTGCTTAAAGGGCGATCGCGCGTGTCTACAGGCGATCGTCTCACTCCTATTTCTTGAGATAAATCTCTAGTTCCCGCACCGGAGTGACAGCAGTCTAAAATAACCAGAACTTGGGGATTTTTTTCTCCGACTTTGGAGATGAGGTAAGCTAATTCTTTGTCTGCTAAATCGCGGCTGCCATCCGTGCGACTGTCGTAGCAAACTAATGTTTCGTTGAGACGGTCTGGTTCTAAGTCCCAAAATTCTTCTGGTGCTTTCTCTTGAGCGCCATGACCGGAATAGTAAAATAATACAACATCATCGCGATCGGCGTTGCACAAATGTTGCTGGAAGCCACTGATAATTGCCTGACGAGTAGCATCCCGATCGAGAAGTATCCAAGGTTGGTTGGTAGGCTCTACCAGTTTCCAATCGCTATAATTAGCAATTCGCTCCCGGAGATATGCTTCTACTCCTTTAATGTCATTGACGCAACCTTTTAATGAGGAAATTTTTGGCTCGGAATTGGGATTGTAGTTGTCAATACCGACCAATAGTACGTAGATGTTTTTAGCCATAAATATTTTGTTTTTTAGCGTATTTTGCTTTGTATTAATCGCTAATTACTAATGGTTTCTCTCACAATATAATTAGCTATTAACAATATTAAGGAACTGGAAAATGACACCAAGTCTCGCCACCCACATCCCAAACAGCTCGAAGGTCGGAATAAGTGTAGCGAACATCTCCACCGCTAGCGTTATTGTCATATCCACCCTGATAACCTAGCCATTTGCCATAGGGATCGTTACAGATCCAAACCCCCTCTGCATCGTCATAACCTTTGATGACAATGATATGACCGGAATTCGTGAAATAACCGTGAACGATGACTGGGTTTTCTTTCGCCAAATGCTGTTTGATTTCCTGCTCTGAGGTCACGTTCTTAAAGTAAGAATTTTGAAGCTTGCCGTCACCATATTTTTGACCCGATTCTCGGAGCAGTCGCATCAAGAATTGTGGCTGATGGCGACTACAATTAGCACCGCCGAACCCATATTCTGCATCCCAATCTAAAGTTTTTTGGTAAAGTATGTCTTCAAGCTGTACGTCGTTGTTAATATCTTCTTTCGTGCGATAATCTACCCCGTAAAACTTGAGTACCATTGCTAGGGAAGTTACATTGCAAGCCCCATAAGGATTTTCTAAATTATTAAGTTGAGAATGGTAAGTGACTTTTAAATTGACTTTGGAAGGCAATACCGGCGGGTAATGTTGAGCTACTGAATCGCCTCGCGAAACAGCAGTTAAGGAAATTTCAACATCATCGCCAATGCAGTAATATTGCTTCGGGGCTGTTTCTACTGAGGAACTGTCGAACTCATCGAGGAAAACCCGAATATACTTACCTTGCAAATTAGGGGTGTACGCACTGATAAAAATTTCCTCTCCGGCTTTGTAATTGAGGATTTGATCGGGAGATAATAGTGATGTTTCGAGTGGGCGAGCTTTCAGCAGCGAATTGTCTTTAAAACGCAATGTATATTCTAGGGTGTTCATTCTTTACCTCGTGAACTGGTAATGATGTTAGGTTCAATCGTAAGAGAGCAATCCCCAAAAAGTTCCTAGCTTTTAGTTGAGTTTTAAATTAGCCAAAAGGCCAGCTCCTAACTGGCCGTAAGTACAGGACAGAAACTGTACTTTTGGCTAGGTGTCTTCCAAAACTACACGCTAGCAAGGCTTTTCGGAGGGCGATCGATTTTAGATTTTAGATTAAAGAATTGCTCCCACGGGCTGTAGCGATCGCAGGTGATGAGTAGGCTACGCTTTTTTCAAGGGTTCACGGCCTGTACCGGGGGGCTGTGACCAAATTGCTTCCGGTCAGCATAAAAAATCAAATACAGATAAACCCGGTTGCTTTCGTCTACTCCAAAAAGCTGATTAAAAAAGGTGCAAAATATCAAATTTAATAAATTTTCACTATTTAGATAGATGTCGTATTTTTAGTTTTTTATCTAGCATGATTGTATCGAGTTATTAATAGAATTGCCGTGATTTTTCCTAACCCTACTCCGTTTCCAGGCCCGCAGATTCCCAGTACCGAACCGGGGCTGCCGACTATACCCGCATCGCCACCAGTGCCGGGTCCCGTTCCCGAACCGATTCCCGGGATAGTACCGGAACCGGTACCTGCGCCAATTCCCCAGCCAATTCCTGAACCGGTGCCGGAAACTGTACCCTCTCCAATTCCTCAGACAGTGCCGGAGCCTATTCCTCAGACAATCCCTGAACCTGTATAAATTATGTTTTAGTCGATCGCGAAATTTAAGATTGTTTGTGAGGTCGATCGCAAAAACCGACTTTCTCCCAAGTCCCCAATCTTTTTGATGAATATCAGACTTGAAAAAACTCGGTTTTTGCGTAGATTATCGATTAATTGAAGTTGAGCGCAGTCTCTTTACAAACGTCAACAGCAGCTAAATCAGTCGATCTGCCGTCAGCGTATTCGGCCCTGACATCAAAAACACAGCCCGCATCCGAGTCCACGTAGTCAGCTTGATCCCACTGAAACTCTGCCTTTTCCCGATCGGCAATCGGGGCGTTTAACTCGTTTTTTCCCCAAGTATCCTGATCGGGAGGAGACATATAGACGGCTGTCATCGTCTTGCCGCTGTTGTTAATTACCGAAATTGTGACCGTCTGAGCGAAAACGCTAGCTGCTGTGAGCGCTAAAAGAGGCAGCGACAGCCCCACAGCCATCGTTACTTTGCTTAACCACTGGTTAACCATTGAGTCATCTACCTCAAGTTGTATATTTATTCAAGCTTAGCTTTAGAAGTTAGAAAGCACAAGTCAGATATATTGCTATTGCTTATGATATTTTGAAACAGTGATATGTTTCTAAATAGCTATGCTTACTGCCGGAATTGTCGGACTGCCTAATGTTGGCAAATCTACTTTGTTTAATGCTCTGGTTGCTAATGCCAAGGCGACTGCTGCTAATTTTCCTTTCTGTACGATCGAGCCAAATACGGGTATCGTGGCAGTGCCAGACGAACGGTTGAAGGTGCTGAGCAATATTTCCAATTCCGTGCAAACTGTGCCGACGCGGATGGAGTTTGTGGATATTGCGGGTTTGGTGAAGGGGGCGAGTCAGGGAGAAGGACTGGGAAATCAGTTTTTGTCTCACATTCGGGCCGTAGATGCGATCGTCCACGTTGTCCGCTGTTTTGAGAATGACGATATCATTCACGTTGCGGGTTCTGTCGATCCGATCCGAGATATTGACATTATCAATCTCGAATTAATTCTAGCAGATTTAGCTCAAATTGAACGCCGGCTCGATCGCACTCGCAAGCTGGCCCGCAACAACAAGGAAGCTCAGGCCGAAGTGGATGTGCTCGAAAAATTGGTCGCTGTTTTGAATGCGGGGAAACCGGCGCGGCAGTATAATTTCACAGATGAAGAAGCTGAATTAGTTAAAGGTTTGGAATTACTGACCAACAAACCAATTATCTATGCTGCTAACGTATCTGATGACGATTTAGCAACGGGAAATAGCTATGTCGAACAAGTGCGGGAAGTAGCAGCTAAAGAAAATGCTAAGGTTGTCATAGTTTCGGCGCAAGTTGAGTCAGAATTGGTGGAGTTATCCGAGGAAGAACGAACGGATTTCCTAGAATCTCTGGGGGTAAAAGAAGGGGGCTTGAAATCTCTGATTCGAGCTACTTACGAATTATTGGGTTTGCGGACTTATTTTACTAGCGGCCCGAAGGAAACTCGCGCTTGGACAATTATTGCGGGAATGTTAGCACCGCAAGCTGCAGGGGTTATTCACTCGGACTTTGAACGGGGTTTCATCCGGGCCGAAACTGTGAGTTATGAAGATTTGGTTGCTACGGGCGCGATGAATGCAGCTAAGGAAAAAGGCTTAGTTCGCAGTGAAGGAAAAGAGTATGTTGTACAAGAGGGGGATGTGCTGTTGTTCCGATTTAATGTTTAGCTTTTTTAAGGAGATGAACACATGGATATCGTTTCGCTGGCAATTGCTTGGCTGGTAACTTCGGTGAGTTTTTTTATTATTTCCAAGTTGCCGATCGGGGTGGACATTGACACTTTTGGAAAAGCGATGATTTCGGCGGCGGTTTTTGGATTGCTGAATGCTTTGGTGCGGCCGCTTTTTGTGGTTTTGGGTTTTCCATTGGTGTTGGTAACTTTTGGTTTGTGGATAATTGTTATCAACGCGATTATCTTTGGATTGGCGGCTTGGCTAGTGGATGGATTTCGCTTGCGGTGGGGAATTTGGAGTGCTTTGCTGGGTGCTATAGCCCTCGGTTTTATCAACTCTTTGCTTTATGAGCTGTTGCGGACTCTGCCTAGTGTAAGATAGAGAAAGGTAACGCGCTGGGCGGAAGGAAGGGGCGGGTTTATTCATCCTGTTAGTTATCGCAAATATTTCAGGTGAAACCCGCCCCTAATGCAAATATTTTAGGTTTAATTCCCCCATATCAGGTATGTATTTTTTGGTAGTGGTTGAGTTTTTAGCCTTCGCAGTAGTCGATAAATTGCTCTGGAACTAGGCGCAATTCGCCCGATCGAAAGCGCTCGATCGGCATCCAAAGTGCGGTAAATACCCACTCTCCGTCTGCAAAAGCTAGACTTTCCAATTGATAAAATTTGGGATCGACAAATTCGCACTGATAAAGTTGTATTAGCTCGTGTCCGGCTTGGCCATTAAAAATAAAAAAATTTTCCAAACAAGCCAAATATTTGATATTTGTTAACTCGGCTTTAATTTCTTCTTGAAACTCTCTTTGCAAAGCGTCGATACTGTGTTCTCCGAATTCTATGCCACCGCCCAGAGCTCGGTAAAATGTCTCTTGTTTGACCGGATCTTCGCATTGTGACACGAAAATGCGATCGCCCGATCGAATTAATCCTAAAACAATTAGGCGAATTGTACCTTTTTGCATAATTAGTCATCAGTCATTAGTCATCAATCATTAACTGGTTCCTAGGCTATGCCTAGGAATCAATGTCCAGAGGCTCTGCCTCGCTTTCGGAGCAGCAAAATAGGAGGCAGAGCCTCCGGGTATGTGTTACCAGGCAGAGCCTAGTAACGAGTAGAATCCGCCCCTAATGAGTAATCACTAATCACTAATTATCAGCAGCAAAAGTCTCTCGACGGCGACTGGTGTCAACGGGCCAGTTTCTATTTTCCCCGCCAATAATGAGTTTTTCAATGGTTACGAATTCTTTGCTGAGTTGCTGGAAAACATTAATCAAAACATCGAGGCCAATTGCATCGCTAGTGCCCAAATCAAACCAGCAGCGAGCCCAAGAACCTTGATACTCCATTTCTCCCATATTGTGCATCAAAGCCATCATGCTTTGGTCGGCTAGATTAACATCGTAATTCATCTGACTGATATCTAAGCCTTCATCTTGAACTTGCAAATTTTCCGCATTAAATCCTCCCAGTTTTCCCAAGAAAAACCAAGAGTCAAAAACTTCTTCAACATACTGTTTTTCACCGTTTGAAGGCACGTTGCTGAACTTCAGCCAAATCCAGAGGTCAAAGGGGTTAAACTCGCGAAACTCTACTTGCATCAATTTTTTCAAAGAAAGGGAATGGAATTGCAGGAATTGGATTGCAGGAGAGAGGAAAATTGGGAGAGAGGGAGACAGGGAAAATTTTCCTCCTGACTCCTGACTTCTGACTTCCCCTCTCACTCTTTTTATAGTGGTGGTAAGGCTGCCGGCCCCCAGACTCCATCTGCATCTCTGATTTTATCGCGCATCGGGTCGCAGGCGCGAGATTGGCTGTCGAGACGGTTACGGGTTCTGCACTGCTGAAAGAAGATGTCGGCTACTAAACTGCGCGGCAGTTGGTCGGGTTTTGCTAAGGCTGCGTCGAAGTTTTTTCGGGCTTCCTCAAGTAAGGTTTTGTTACCGTCTTTTCCCTGGGATTGGGAAAACAAAATTTGTGCTTTTAGATAGAGAACTTCGGGATTGTTTGGCGTTTCTGCTAGGGATTTGTTCGCAAATTCTAAAGCGCGATCGTACTTTTTCAAGTCTCTATACCCTACTGCCATGCCGCGATAAGCTAAATAGCGGGGAGAGGCTTTTTGTTCGAGTCTTTGAATTGCTTCGTTGGGGTTGGAAAAGGGCAGGTTTGTGGCTAGCATTAAGTCCATGTAGCCTTTGATTAGGTTTAGTTCTGGGTCGTTGGGGGCTATTTTGTCGGCGGCATCTAGGTATTGAAATACTACTCGCAATTTACTCAAAGCTTGGGGCGCGCCTTTGGCGGTTCCTTCTTTGGCTATAATGTTCGCCCCTTCTAGAAAGTGACCTGCTGCTGTGTAAATATTGCCGCGCAATGGATTAGTTTTTGCCAATTTTTCGCCTACTTCGCGGGTTTTTTGCGCGTAGGAATTCATCGAGTTTAAGTCCTCCTCGATGTATGAGATGGAGGCTGCCATTGCATAGGCTAGCGGCTCGTTTGGTTCGGCTGATAGTGCTTGTTGAATTTGAGTTTTTGCTTGTTTGTAGTTTCCTTGCTGAAACATTGTTTTGAAAGCGGTTTCGGTGTTGGGCCCGATCGCCTGCGGGTTGCTGCTGCGAAAGGGATCGCCCGCTAATGCCGAGTTAATGCAGATGCTGAGGGCGATCGCCAGTGCAGGAGCGATCGCCCGCACTGTCTGTTTAGAACTTAACATTTGCTTGCCAAGCGATGCTAAAGGGGTTTTCGTCATCGTCAATTCTCTCAATGTAATATACTGTATACTAGAAACAAGAGAGTTAAATTTTCCGACTTTCGGGCCGCGACCAAACAAAGAGTGAAATTTGCTTGATTTTTTAGGGTTTTTGAGGTACATTTTAATAATGTAAGTGTGACTTATAATAGATTAAAGGACAGTTTTTCATTATTAGAATATACCATGAAAAAGCAGAAAAATCAAACACCAATCATGAAAAAAAGGAAATTTTTGTTAAGATTTATGTAAAATAATTGTGTGCCATCGACCCCACCCAAAAACAGCCTTAACTATCAATAGCACAACCAGAAGTTCCCCGCTCCAACAATAACTATTTTTCTGATTGTTGACTGTTGAGTGTTAAGAACTGCCAACTGCCAACTGCCAACTGCCAACTAACAACTGCCGTTAATGCTTTATCTAAAAAACTTAGTATATCATCCCACCGCCTGTCCGAATCCTATTCTGAAAAATATTAACTTAGAACTGCCCTCGCAGCAAATGGGGCTGATTGTGGGTCGCAGCGGTTCTGGCAAAAGTACGCTATTAGAAATATTAGCAGGTTTAGCGGAAAAAACTAGCGGGGACATCCGTTGGCGGGAACAAGAATTAACACCGGAACACTTGCAACAGTTAGGAGGTTTAGTGTTCCAGTTTCCAGAAAGACATTTTTGCGGCGGCACAATTTTAGAAGAATTACGGTTGGGTCATCCTGAATTGGGACAAGAACAAATTAACTCAGCAATGGCAGAAGTGGGACTAGGACATTTGCCGCTGCGCGCTTCTCCCCACGCTTTGAGCGGCGGACAACAGCGGAGGGTAGCCCTGGCGGTGCAGCTAATTCGGCAGCCGCATTTGCTACTTTTGGACGAACCGACGGCGGGTTTGGATTGGTCGATGCGTCGGCAGTTGGTAAGCTTGTTGAGTAAGTTGAAAAGTCACTGGACTTTGTTGATTGTAACTCACGATGCTAGCGATTTGTTGAGCGTTGCTGACCGATTTTGGACTTTAGACCACGGGGATTTGCAGGAGGTCGATCGGTCTAAATTAGAAGCTAAGGAAACGAGTTTTGTTAGTCATTAGTCATTAGTTAGTGCGGGCTGGTCTACCGCATTATGAAGCATTTTTAAGTGCAGAGAATTTGCAGAGCTTACAAAAGAGTGGGAATAGAAGATGAATCAGATTACAATGCCTGTATTGCCCCAGATGAACGAGTTGTGGCAAAAAACGCTGAATTGGCAGCCGGATGAGTCCCAGCAGCAACAATTTCAGCGGCTTTATGAGTTAATTGTCGAGGGAAATCGCTCCTTGAATTTAACTCGAATTACTGAGCCGATGGAGTTTTGGGAAAAACATTTGTGGGATTCTCTGCGGGGAATTGCGAGACTGCTGCCAGCTAATCATAATTCGGCGGAAAATCCCGGATTAGGCGCCGAGTCGGTGGAGAAAGCGATCGATATCGGGACAGGTGGGGGTTTTCCGGGTCTGCCGATCGCGATCTCCCTGCCGCATTTATCAGTTACTTTGCTCGATTCTACGCGCAAAAAAATTACTTTTTTGGAAACAGTTGTGCCGTCTTTAGGGATAGAAAATGCTGCAACTTTGTTGGGGAGAGCCGATGAAATTGCCAGAGCGCCACAGCACAAACAAGCTTATGATTTAGCCGTTCTCCGAGCAGTTGGAGCAGCTCCTCTCTGCGCTAAATGCGCGCTGCCTCTGCTGAAAAATGGCGGTTTGGCTGTACTTTACCGGGGGAATTGGACGGTGGAGGAAGAAACGGAGTTGCAAAGGGCGATCGAGCATTTGGGCGGTAAAGTTGAGTCAGTCGAAGCATTCACAACGCCGACGAGTCAGGGGGCGCGGCACTGCGTTTACTTGCGGAAAGTTGTACAGCAGTTCGAGCGTCCCGTGCGCTAGCTATAGCCGTTTTTCAATACTAACTATGCTTGCCAATAAGATTGCACTTGTGACAGGTAGCTCGAAAGGAATTGGTGCTGGCATCGCCCTTGAATTAGCAAAATCTGGTGCAGATATTTGTGTCAACTATTCCGAGTCTCCAACATCTGCGCGAGAAATAGTCAACCAGATTCACTCTCTCGGCCGTCGCGCTATCGTGATTCAAGCAGATGTCTCCCAGCGCGACCAAGTGGAAAGGATGGTCGATAGGTGCGAACAAGAACTCGGTCAAATCGATATTTTAGTAACAAATGCGATCGCTAGCGTCCGAAACACCTTGCTGGAAACTAAATTTGAGGATTTACAGCGGACACTAGAAATAGGGGTGTACGGTGTGTTTCATGTATGTCAAATAGTCGCCCGCCGTATGGTGGAAAGGAAGGCCCAAGGCTCGATTATCCATATCTCATCCCCCCACGCCCATTTTCCGTATAAGGGTGCTATTGACTACAACACCACCAAAGCAGCCTGTCATCACCTCGTTCTTTCTATGGCCAATGAACTGATGTGGCACAAAATTCGAGTCAACATCCTAGAGCCTGGGTGGACTGACACTCCCGGTGAGCGACGCTGGTACAGCGACGAATTGCTTGAGTCGTTCAGCAACCAAATGCCTCTTGGTCGGATGGCATTCCCGGAAGATTTAGGCCAAGCAGCAGTTTTCCTGGCATCTGATGCAGCTAGCTACATCACGGGTAGCGTGTTAAAGGTAGATGGTGGACTGTACATTGAGGGCAGCCCTAGTTTGAGAGCAGAATCAGAAAATAAGTAGGTAGGCGGCATTAAACTGAACCATCTAACAGTATGTAAACATGGCTAAGTCAGCCACGCTTAAGGCTAAGGATATTTTACAATCGTTTACTTAATTGCGTTTTCCAGCGCCTACCTAATTAAAACAGAGTTTGTTGTTGGGCTGTCTGCGCTTGAGCGCAACAACAAACTTTGTTGAACTAAGCGCTCGCCTTTTCGTAGCGCTTGTTAATTTCCGCCCAATTAACAACATTCCACCAAGCTTTTAAGTAGTCGGCGCGCAAATTTTGGTATTTGAGATAATAAGCGTGTTCCCAAACATCGTTACCCATAATTGGATAATTTCCCTCCATGAAAGGCGTGTCTTGATTTGCCGTAGTTGTAATCTCAAGTTTGCCAGCTTTATTGCGGACTAGCCAAACCCAACCGCTGCCAAAACGCTTGGCGCCGGCATCGTTAAATTTTGCTTTAAAATCGTCAACACTGCCGAAAGTTTGCTTAATTGCTGTTGCAATTGCCCCTGTGGGTTCGCCGCCACCGTTGGGACCCATGATTTCCCAAAACATACTGTGATTTAGGTGTCCGCCGCCATTGTTACGAACGGTTGTGCGAATATCTTCCGGCACTTTGCTCAAATCTCGCAGCATATTTTCCGCAGTTATATTTTTTAGTTGCGGGTATTTACTGACAGCATCGTTGAGGTTTTTAACATAAGCGGCGTGGTGTTTGTCGTGGTGAAATTGCATTGTCCGCGCATCGATATGCGGTTCTAAAGCATTGTATTCGTAGGGAAGAGGTGGCAGTGTAAAAGGCCCGGGGGTTTGGGCTATTTTTGGACTTTCTGCAACTGGACTTGCTTGCGATACATTATTTCCTGACGCTTGGCAAGCACCTGCGGTAATAGCTCCGACCGTGGCAGTCATCAAATACAAGAAATCTCGGCGTTTGAGAGTCATAAAAAGTACCTAAGTGAATTATTAACTGTTTTATCTCAGATTGAAGCAAAATGGGAGCGAGTTGAGAAAAAAAGTCCTATCGCCCGAATGGATGAGACGGATGGGCGATGGTTGTGAGAGTTTCTCAAGTATAGGCTAATTGTATGCGCGTAACTAACTCACGTGCTCCGGTTCATCAACCCGGTTTCTGTCTCGAAACCGGGTTTTTTTGCGATTATTCTTGGGACAAGCGTTGGATGGCTTCGCCTCCAAAAAGTCGATCGGCTGCTTGAAGAATACCGGGAATTTTAGCAGCGTGGGGACTGTGGGCTAGACAGCGGCGCAAGTCTAATTCATCGAGGCGATCGGCTTTCTGGCCGGGGAACCAGTGACTGGCATTACCTAAGAGGTTGTAGCGCATCTTGCAATAGTCGATCGTATCGTAAGCCTGCGCCAAATTCCACAGCCACAGAATCACATAAATATTAATACCTCCGGGAGTATTTTCGATAGTTGGTAAACCGACGTGCCAAGTCTTAAACCAATCTTCTCCTAATTTATCAATTGCTGCATTTTCTAATTTTTCTAATATCGGGGGCAAAATTTCATCGGCTCTATCTAACAATTCTACAGCTTTCAGATGCTCGTTAAAATCTTCAGGTTTTGCGGCGCCCAAACTCAAAGTGTGTACTTGCGGATGCGACAAACAAAACAAATCATTAAACACCATCGGACTCAACGGATAGCACAACTCTACCAATTTTTGCGGCGGGCTGTAAAGTTGACCGCCTTTGTCGGAAGGACTGATAATAAAAACGCCCATATCGTGACGTTTAGCAGCTTCAATAGCTGGCCAATTACTTTGATTGATGTAGTACCAGTGCAAGTTAAGGTAATCAAATTGATTGGTTTCAATTGTTTTGACAATCACATCCGTCGGGCCGTGGGTTGAAAAACCAATAAACCGAACTTTGCCTTCTGCTTGCAACTTTCTGGCCACATCCATGCAGCCGCCCGGACGCATAGACTCCTCTAGCAATTCCCACGTATTAATGCCGTGCAGCGACAGTAAATCGACGTATTCTAGTTGCAAATAAGCTAAGGATTTCTCAAATTCTTCGCGAAACTCTTGGGAGTTCGGTTTGGGGCTAACTTTCGTTTGCACTATCAACTTTTCGCGGGGAAAATTCGGAAAAATCCACCCCAATTGCATCTCGGAAGTGCCGTAACCGCGAGCAGTTTCTATGTGATTGATGCCGCATTCAATCGAATAGCTAATCGTCGATTCTAGATTTTGTTGATTGTCTGAGGGAATTTCATTGGCTGGCACGTCTTGCCATTTGTACTGATATCTCATGCCACCGCAGGAAAAGACGGGCATGGATAATTCTGTGCGACCGAATCTGCGATATTGCATCATCATAATCAAAGTCAAAGCTATAGAAGAAAGAAGTTCGGCAACGGATTTTTTAACGGTGTAACGGATGTCAGTCCGATGTCCGTCGGAAGTTGGGCAACGGATTCGTTTTCTTCGGATGTAACGGATGTAACGGATGTCAGTCCGATGTCCGTCGGAAGAAGGAAGAAGGAATATGTAACAATCCCCAGGGTTTGACTGATTAAGAACTTCTTAATAGTCTTGGCTGTTGCTATAGGGTAAAAAACCTTGTTTTTTGTATTTTTGCGGGTTGTAACTCGCATATTGCCGCATTCTCCTGAACAGGCAAGATGCCTGTTCCACAAAGAGTTTTTGACCACCAGTGCGGCAGTTTTGACTATTTAGAAATCTCCCGTACTACGGGTTTTCCGTCTTGGATTTCGCCGACTAAAACCAAATCGGTACAGTCTACAAACAAACCATTTTCTAACACACCGGGAAGGTTATTCAAGCTTTTTTCCATTTCTCCGGGGTTGGCAATGTCATCAAATTTGACATCAATTACCATATTACCTTGATCGGTAATTACTGGGCCTGCTTTTTTCACGCCCATGCGGAGTTCGGGTTTGCCACCCAATTTTTCAATGGCGCGCATCACTGGTGTTAATGCCATCGGTATAACTTCGATGGGCACCCGAAAAGTCGAACCCAATTTATCTACGATTTTGGAACTGTCAACTACTACAATAAATTGAGTTGCGAGGTAATCGACTACTTTTTCGCGGGTGTGGGCTGCGCCGCCACCTTTAATTAAGTTGAGGTGGGGATCGACTTCATCAGCGCCATCAATAGCAACATCAATTCTATCAATTTCATCGAGTGTTGCCAGCGGTACTCCGTACTGTTTGGCTAACACTTCTGATTGAAAAGATGTCGGCACTCCCTTGATATCTTTAAGTTCACCTGATTTTATGCGATCGCCCAATGCTTGAATAGTATAAGCTGTAGTTGACCCAGTGCCGAGTCCGACAATCATACCAGATTTTACGCGATCGGCTGCAGCAAAGCCGACTTGCTGTTTCATCAATTTTACGGGATCTTGTTCTGTGGTCATGTTCGGTACTCCTTAATAGTTTTAAGATTATACCATTGAATGAAAATCGGATTTCTCGATACCTACACTTGGGATTACAATATTGAAACTCCTTACTGCAAACCTTTGGGGGGCACTCAGTCGGCTATTTGTTACCTAGCCGAGGCGTTGGCTGCACAGGGAAACGAGGTATTTTTGCTCAACAATACTTCCCAGTCGGGGATGTCGCGCGGCGTTGATTGCAGGCGCAGGGTGGGGGACAAATCTAATTTAGAATTGCTGCGATCGCTCGATTTTTTAGTTATAGTCAATATAGTCGGCAAAGCGCAGGAAGTTAAGCCGCTTTTGGGGCATCGAACTAAGTTAATTTTGTGGATTCATAACGAACCGGGCTTTGTATTCCTCCAAGATTTCAATAATCAGCGAGAAATCAATGCTTGCGATGCGTTTGTATTTGTCAGCGAGTGGCAACGCGAGCAATTTCATCGGCGCTTTGGGATTGACTCTAATCGCAGTTGTGTTTTAAGAAATGCGATCGCACCTTGTTTTGCTAACCTTTTCGCCGATAATATTTCTATCCTCTCTCATAAATCTCGACCGCCCGTTCTAGCTTACACCAGCACTCCATTTCGCGGACTCGATATTTTGTTAAAAGTCTTTCCCGAAATTCGTCAAGCTGTCCCCGGAACCCGATTAAAAGTATTTTCAAGCATGAAAGTACACCAAATAGACGACAATGATAACAAGCTTTTTTTCGGTCAACTTTACCGCCAGTGCCAGGAAACAGAAGGCGTCGAGTACGTCGGTTCCGTACCGCAACCCGAACTCGTCCGGCAACTGCGTTCAGTCGCGGTTTTAGCTTACCCAAATACCTATTTGGAAACCTCATCTATTGCCGTGATGGAGGCGATGGCCAGCGGTTGCCGCATTGTGACGAGTGAATTGGCAGCTTTGCCGGAAACAACGGCTGGATTTGCCCGTCTAGTTTCCATGTCAGGGGTGAAAAATTTTGCATCGATAACTAATTGGAATCGGGCGGGCAACGCAGATTGGGAGGGATATACAAGGCGGTTTTTACAGGCGATAGTCGGAGTTTTAAATGAGGGCACGGGTGCGGGCGGCGCAACTGCTGAAAATCATTTAAGACAGCAGGTAGAATATATAAATCGAGGGTGTACTTGGTCGGTGCGATCCCGAGACTGGGTAGAATGGTTGAATATTATTAGTGTAAAACCTGTACGAGTGGCAGAGCAAATGATCGGGAATTCTTTAGTAGGTTTAGAGGCCGTGAGAGATTATTTTCAAAAGGGAAATTGGCGGAAAGATCAGGGTGATCTCGGTGGCGCCATCGAGAATTATCAGAAAGCTTTAGAGTTCAATCCCGAAGATGCGGAAGTTCATAAAAAGTTGGCGGAAGTTTATGTTTTGCAAGGAGAATTTGAAAAGGCGATCGCCTCTTGTAATGTCGCTCTTACATTTCAACCCAATTTTGCTCCTGCTTACTTAACAATAGGCAATGCTTTGCATAGTCAAGGCAAGCTGGAAATGGCAATTGAAGCTTACTTGCAAGCTTTAGAAATTCAGCCAGAATTTGCTGAAGCCAGCGCGAATCTCGGCAGTATGTATTACAAGTTAGGGCAATTGGAACAGGCGGCCAATTATTACCAGAAAGCTCTGGCAATTAATCCTCAATTGTGTTCGGTCAATATGATGCTGGGCAGCGTTTTGCAGCAGCAAGGAAAGTTAGATGCAGCAATTACTTGCTATCAAAAAGTGCTGCAATTGCAACCGGGAGATGCCAGCGCTGCTGAGAAACTATCGAGTTTGCTCGCACAAAAACAGCGGGAAACTACCGACAGCAACTTTATCGAATTAGAAACAGAATCAGGCGAACAGCAACCAGTATCTGTCAACAAAGATGAAGGCTACGGCTTGCAGCCTTCGAGCATCAATTTGCCGCCAGCGCCAACCACGGAGACTTTAAATACTCCGTTTACAAACCCCGCCGAACTTTCCGATCAAGTTACCTCGCTCAATGTTCCAGATAGCGGACAAGTTGCCAATTTTCAAGAAGTAGAACCGTACAATAAACTCGCCGAAAACTTTTTAG
The DNA here is from genome assembly GCF_036705305.1 of Microcoleus sp. B3-D7. NCBI lineage: Bacteria > Bacillati > Cyanobacteriota > Cyanophyceae > Oscillatoriales > Microcoleaceae > Microcoleus > Microcoleus sp. B3-D7. Next base: position 87,394 of record NZ_JAUBUE010000012.1, read on the forward strand.
TTCAAGGTAAAATTAAAGAGGCGATCGCAGCTTGTCAGCAAGCGCTAAAAATTCGACCGGATTTCATCTACGCTTACGTCACTTTAGGCAATGCCTTGCAAGCAGGAGGCAAAACTGAAGCTGCAATTCGATCGTATTCTCAAGCCCTAGAATTGCAGCCCAATTTTGCGGAAGTGCGCGCCAATATCGGCAGTATGTATTTCAAAATGGGGCGTTTGGAAGAAGCGATCGCCCATTACCAGCAAGCCATCGCCCTGAGTCCCGATTTAGCGGGAGCTCACTGGAATTTAGGGAAAGTATATCACCAACACGGCAACATCGAAGCAGCGATCGCCTGTTTTAAAAGAACATCCGAACTCAACCCGCAGCTAGTCGGTGCAGACTTCCACTTTAACTTAGGTAATCGACTTTTCAGCCAAGGAAAGCGCGACGAAGCCATCGAAAGCTACGAAAAAGCGATCGCCATTAAGCCGGATTGGGCAGAAGCTTACGGTAACATCGGCAGCGCGCGATCGCAACAAGGCAATCTCGACGCCGCCATAGCTTACTATCAGAAAGCTGTAGCTTTAAAGCCGCATTTAGAAGTTTTGCACTTCAATATAGCCAATTCTTTTTTACAGCAAAACAAGTACGAAGAAGCGATTACTAATTATCAAAACACTCTGAAAATTAAGCCCGACTGGCCGGAAGTTCACGCTAACCTCGGCAGTTGTTTTTCCATGCAGGGGCGGCTGGAAGAAGCTTTAGCCAGCTATCAGCAAGCTTTGGCCTTAAAACCGAATTGGGCAGAGGTTTACTGCCGGATGGGACACATTCAGAAACAAGATAAGCCGTTGGAGGCGATCGCCAATTTTGAAAAGGCGATCGAATGCAACTCCAAATATAGCGAAGCCTACCAACAACTGTGCGACTTGCTAAGCCATTCTACCAACCTCGCCGGAGCCCGCAGCGTTGCCGACAAATACTGCGAAAACTGCGGCGAAAATGCCCCAGTCATGTCAGCTACAGCCTACGTCTTTTCCTACCTGCAATCAGGTGTCAGCAAACAGGCAATTCAGAAACTAGAAGAAATCGAAAACCTCTGCTACGAAAAGGTCGAAACCTTTAGCGTAATCGAACTAAAACTGCTCTACGAAATCTTCCTGTTTGCAGTTTCTCACCTGCGAGACAACCGCGAAAAGAATGCCAGTTTCTACAGACTTATTGCCAAAGAATACTACCAAAAAGCCGTCCCTAAGCGCCAGGACATTAACAGAATCAACCTAGCAAATTACCAAGCAAAAGAACAGCGTCCTTTAAAAATCGGTTTCCTTTCCAAACACTTCCGCCGCCACTCAGTAGGCTGGTGCAGCGAAGCTTTAATTCGCGAATTAAGCCACATCACCCCCCACGTTCACCTTTACGTCACCGGGAAACTCCACCGAGATGAAGTTACGCAGCGGTTTGAAGACATGGCGGGCAAGTTTTACTGGCCTAAAAAATATCCAAACGGCTTTGCTGACGGCGGTGAAATCTTCGCCGAAGTAGTGCAAGACAACTTGGATGTTTTGATAGACTTAGACTCAATGACAGTGCCAACAAATGTCGAAGTGCTGTATCAATATCCTGCGGGAATTTGCGTTTCTTGGCTGGGATTCGACGCACCCTACATTTCAGATAATCACTACTTTCTGTGCGACGAACACACTCACCCCCCTGGTGTGGAAAAAAATTACTTAGAACAGTTAGTAAGATTGCCTGCTTGTTCGGTAGCAATTGGCGCACTGCAAAGCATTCCTGTGAATCGAGAGGCGATTAGAAACGCTCTCGGAATTGGCTTAGATCAAATGACTTATCTGTGCGTTGCGCCAGGTAGAAAAACCAATCCAGAAATGGTACGAGCTCAAGTTACAATTCTTAAGGAAGTACCAGATAGTGTGTTAATCCGCAAAGGTCAAGGCGACCCCGACGTTATTCACAGCACTTACCGCCAAGAATGCGAAATTCAGGGAGTAGATTTTGCTCGGATTAAGTTTATAGGTCAAACCCGAAGTGAGGAAGAACACCGGGCTATTTATTATGTAGCCGACGTGCTTTTAGATTCGTATCCTTACAACGGCGGGACTCATAATTTAGAGGCTTTGTGGGCGAATTTGCCAGTGGTAACTCGCTCCGGCGACCAATATCTTTCGCGCATGGGTTACGCTTTTCTGAAAAGTGCAAATCTTGATGTTGGTGCAGCGTGGACTTGGGAGGAATATACGCAGTGGGGAGTTAAGTTTGGCCGCGATGCTGGTTTCAGAAATGCGGTGAAAGAGCATTTAGTAAAATCTAAGCAGCCAGAACATCTCGCACCTTTGTGGAATCCTAAAAAATTGGCTGAGGATATGTATGAGGTGTTTCAAAAACTTTTGTCAGTTGACGGTTGACTGTTGACTGTTGACGGTTGTCAGTTGTCATTAGTCATTAGAAGGAAAAATTTCCGCATCTCTCACTCTTCCCCTCTTTCTGTGAAGTCTTGTAACAATCTTCGTGGAAATGCGTAAAAATTCCGCGCCGAATCTGATAGATAAATAGCTGATTCATAGTACCGCGATCGCACTAACTTTATGCCAGTTAGGGCGATCGCTTTTTTGTGGTGCAGGAATTATTTAAAACTTAAAGATTGCGTAAGTTTTTTGACAGCAGGTACAAAAACGGTGACACTCATTAGTAAATTTGCTAGGCTTTGACATTATCAAACTCAGCAAAATCATCTACCTTTAGATATATCATGCCCAATATTACCCTCTACGACGCGATTACCAACCTTCCCGCCGGAACGCCCCCCGGCATAGGCACGCCCAGCGGCACCGCCCTTGCTTACGGACAAATAGCCCCGCCCGGTACACCACTTCCCACGCCCCCTTTTCTTCCCGGTTCTACGGCTTCTCTGGCTGCGGGTGCGTTTACGCCAAACACAACGGGCATCAATACTCGTACCATCTACACTCCTAATAGCAATGCTGGCTATGCGGGTTACAACAATTACGATCCACAATCGCTACTTACTCCTACGCCGGTGATACTGCCGCCTTTCACCGCCGCCGCATTAGACCGCACCGCTGGTTATACGATATCTTTTAATGCAGCAATTCCCACAGAAACTAGCAACCCCAACCGCGCGGGTTTTAGCGTCACAGCTATTAGCAGCGACGGCTTAAACGGTTTAGAATTGGGTTTTAAAAACAATAAAATTTTTGGTCAGTCAGATACTTTTGTCGAAGCTGAAACGGCTACACTTCCGGCGGGATTCGATCTAACTTCAAATAACAATTATGTCTTAAAAGTACAAGGCAGCAATTATGAACTTTTTGTTAATAATTACCCAACTGCAATCCTCACAGGACCGCTGCGTCCAATCAAGTTTGACCCCGCTGCAAGTTCTCCTCCTTTACCTTTCAATCCTTACAGATTGCCGAGTTTCCTATTTTTTGGGGACAATACTGACCAGGGAAGCGCTACATTTCGTTTGGGCAGGATAGCTGTTAATGACTTGCCTGTTGCTACTCCCGACAATGCGATCGCAACCGTCGGCACTCCTAATATTAAAATTAACGTGCTGACAAACGATACAGGCGGCACAAAGGCACTGACAGTGCAGAGTGTTACCCACCCAACAGGCGGCACTGTTACTGTTGACGACTGGATTTATGCAGCAGGAGATTTCACAAATATCGGGGGGCAGCCACGCAATTATATTGCCCGGTTGTACGGCAGCGACGGCACGGCAGATCCTACTTTTAACCCCAATGCGGGTAGTCAAGTCAGGGCGATCGCGATCGATGCTAATAACAACCCAGTAGTAGGTGGCTTTTTCACCAATATCGGCGGGCAACCTCGCAACAATATTGCCCGATTGAACAGCAGCGACGGCACAGCAGATCCTACTTTTAATCCCAATGCGGATAATTTTGTCGGGGCGATCGCGATCGATGCTAACAACAACCCACTTGTAGGGGGCGGTTTCGCTAATATCGGCGGGCAGCCGCGCAACAATATTGCCCGGTTGAACAGCAGCGACGGCACGGCAGATCCTACTTTTAATCCCAATGCGAATAATTTTGTCGGGGCGATCGTGATCGATACTAATAACAACCCAGTTGTAGGGGGCCAATTCACCAATCTCGGCGGGCAGCCACGCAATTATATTGCCCGGTTGAACAGCAGCAACGGCACAGCAGATCCTATTTTCAACCCTAATGCGAATAATCTTGTCTATCCGATCGCGATCGATGCTAACAACAACCCAGTAGTAGGGGGCTTGTTCATCACTATCGGTGGGCAACCTCGCAACAGAATTGTCCGGTTGAACAGCAGCGACGGCACGGCAGATCCTACTTTTAATTCCAATGCGAGTAGTTGGGTCGGGGCGATCGCGATCGATACTAATAACAACCCAGTAGTAGGGGGTGCTTTCACGAATATCGGCGGGCAACCTCGCAACAATATTGCCCGGTTGAATAGCAGCAATGGCACGGCAGATGCTACTTTTAACCCCAACGCGGACAATGTAGTTTATGCGATCGCGATCGATGCTAATAACAACCCAGTAGTAGGTGGCTTTTTCACCAATATCGGCGGGCAACCTCGCAACAATATTGCCCGGTTGAACAGCAGCGACGGCACGGCAGATCCTACTTTTAACCCCAATGCGGATAATAATGTCTTGGCGATCGCGATCGACCCCAAACGCAGCATTGTGTACACTCCCAACCCCACTTTCAACGGCCTCGACACCTTCTCCTACACAACTACCGACGGTTACAGTACCTCAACAGCACAAGTCAGCGTCCTAGTCAACAATTCCCCAGTTTTAGACAACTCGGGCACGTCTAATTTAACAGCAATTAATGTCAACGAAACCAACAACAGCGGTACATTAATTTCTGCTATTATCGGCAGCAGCATCACCGACCCCAACGATGCCATTTTACTGCGTCCGAAAGGCATCGCCATCACAACTTTAGATACTACAAACGGCAGTTGGCAGTATACGACCGACGGCACAAATTGGAACAATATTACTACTGTTCCTACCGCTGCAACTGCCCTGTTGTTATCAGCAGACGCGACAACCCGCCTCCGTTTTGTTCCCAACCCTAACTACACCGGAACAGTTACTAACGGCATTACTTTCAATGCTTGGGATAGAATCACCGGCACTAACGGCGGCACGGCAGATGTGACAGGGGATTTAGAAACTAATGGCGTTTCTAGTCCTTTTAGTACAGCCAGCGAAACAGCCAGCATTACAGTTAGTCCATTACCTGTTATTACTAATATCACATCCGATCAGGCAGATGGAACCTACGCGATCGGTGCAACAATTCCCATTACCCTCACGTTCAGTCAACCAGTTACTGTTACAGGTACGCCGCAGCTTACTTTAGCCACAGGCGGTACAGGTACTGTCATTAATTATGCCAGTGGCAGCGGCAGCAATACTCTGACATTTAATTACACAGTAACAGCCGGCAATAGCAGTCTCGACTTAGACTATACCTCGACAACTGCTTTATCTCTCAACGGCGGTACTATTAAGAATGCTACCAATGCTGATGCTGTCTTGACTTTGCCGAATCCGGGTGCAGCTAATTCCTTGGGTCAAAATAAGGCAATAGTAATTGATGGGATCGCCCCAACTGTCAATCCGACGACTATTGCTGATATTACGGTGGCGGGGGGAACCACTCAAGCTTTTACTGTTACTTTTAACGATAATAGTGCGATCGATGTTACAACTCTAGACAGTTCTGACTTTTTAATCAATTGGTCGGGCGGTGGTATTCCTGTTAACTTTGTCAGTGTTGATACTAATACTAATGGCTTGGGGCGGACAGCTAGTTATTCATTTACTCCGCCTGGGGGAAGTTGGGATATTGCAGATAATAATCCAACTTACAGTATTAATCTGCAAGGTAATCAAGTTAAAGATACTGCTGGGAATCCTGTAGCTGCTACGAGTTTAGGAACTTTCAGCGTTAATATTACCGCGCCAACTCCAACTCCGACGCCCACTCCGATTCCGACTCCGATTCCGACTCCAACTCCGACTCCAACGCCCACTCCCACGGAAACCCCGACGCCCACTCCCACGGGAACCCCGACTCCGACTCCGACTCCGACTCCAACGGAAACTCCGACGCCGACTCCAACGGAAACTCCGACGCCGACTCCAACGGAAACACCGACTCCGACTCCAACGGAAACCCCGACTCCGACTCCAACGGGAACCCCGACTCCGACTCCAACGGGAACCCCGACTCCGACTCCAACGGGAACACCAACGCCGACTCCGACGGAAACGCCGACTCCGACGGAAACGCCGACTCCGACTCCGACGGAAACGCCGACTCCGACTCCGACGGAAACGCCGACTCCGACTCCGACGGAAACGTCGACTCCGACTCCGACGGAAACTCCGACTCCGACTCCGACGGAAACGCCGACTCCGACTCCGACGGAAACTCCGACTCCGACTCCGACGGAAACGCCGACTCCGACTCCGACTCCAACGGGAACCCCGACTCCGACTCCAACGGGAACCCCGACTCCGACTCCAACGGGAACCCCGACTCCGACTCCAACGGGAACCCCGAC
>NZ_JAUBUE010000012.1:94114-115497 GCF_036705305.1 Microcoleus sp. B3-D7
TCCAACGGGAACCCCGACTCCAACGGAAACTCCGACGCCCACTCCAACGGAAACTCCGACTCCAACTGGAACCCCGACTCCGACGGAAACACCTACTCCTACACCATCGGAAACACCTACTCCTACACCATCGGAAACCCCGACTCCCACGCCATCGGAAACCCCGACTCCCACACCATCGGGAACACCTACTCCCACACCATCGGGAACACCTACTCCCACGCCATCGGAAACGCCTACTCCCACGCCATCGGAAACGCCTACTCCCACGCCATCGGAAACGCCTACTCCCACGCCATCAGGAACACCGACTCCCACGCCATCGGGAACACCGACTCCCACGCCAATGGAAAGCGATTGCATTTGCGATACTATTCCGCAGCCCAATTTCAACCAACCCAATCCAGTTGACAATACTATCAACAGCAATGGTAGCGGTGAAATTCAGTTAGGCAGCGGGGAAAATGATGCTTTTTACGGCAGTCCAAATCAGAACCTTTTCGATGGGGATTTAGGGGACGATAACCTCTATGGCGGTGAAGGAAACGATATCCTTTACGGGAACCGAGGCAATGATTTTATTGACGGTAACAAGGGGAATGATATCCTTTTGGGAGGCAAGAATAATGACATCATTGTTGGTGGTGAAGGTGAAGATATCATTTTAGGCAATCGTGGTAACGATTCCCTAAATGGCAAAGAAGAAAACGACTTAATTTTTGGCAATGAAGGTGCTGATTTTATCCAGGGCGGTAAAGGTAATGATTCTGCATTTGGCGGCAAAGGTAATGATATTGTGTTCGGTGGCAAAGGCAACGATCTTCTGTACGGCAATTTGGGCAGTGATACTATCTGCGGAGGTGCTGGCAATGATTTCTTAAGTGGGAATCAAAGTAGCGATTTGCTGGATGGCTGCGAGGGAAATGACACTATCTTTGGCGGGGCTGGCAGTGACACTCTCATTGGCGGTTTTGGCGATGATATTTTAATCTCAGGTTTGGGGGATGATAGTCTAATTGGAGGCATAGGGAATGACACGTTTGTGTTAGAAAATAACGGCGAATTTGATGTTATTTCTGATTTCACAAAAGGGCTGGATGTGCTACAATATAAAGGCGAAGCAATTGGGAATTTGGCAATAAGTCAAATTCCCGAAGGCACTTTAATTAGTAAAGCAAGTGGGGAACGGTTGGTTCTGTTGGTAGGGGTGGAAGCTAGTACGATCGCACTTAGCGATATCACTTTACTTTAGTTGTTGGTTATTTGTTGGTTATGAGTTAGGAGAAACAAATTACTCATAACCAACAAATAACAAGTAACCAATAACCAATAACCAATAACAACTAATAATTACTGGCTGATCGCCACTCGATCGCGCCCGCCAGACTTAGCTCGATACAATGCCTTATCCGCAGCTTCAATCAACATTTTCGGGGAATTTTGACTTGGCGAAACTGCCGCAACTCCCAAGCTGAGAGTCACAGAATCACTGACAACAGACTTGATGTGAGGAATTGCCAAGGCTTTGACGCGGCTGCGGATTCCCTCAGCAACAGCCTGTGCAGCGACGACATCTGTATTTGGCAAAATTACCGCAAATTCCTCGCCGCCGTACCTAGCAGCCAAATAAAGGCGTTCTGCGGGTGCGTTTGTGCAAGCATCCCCGATCGCCCGCGCCACTTGCTGCAAACAAGCATCCCCGGCTTGGTGGCCGTAATTGTCGTTGTAAAGTTTAAAACAGTCAATGTCGCACAGAATCAAAGATAGCGGTTCCGAAGAGCTCGACTGCTCCCATTCTCGGTTGATCACCTCGTCAAAACGGCGGCGGTTAGCTAGTTGAGTCAGACTGTCCAAATTCGCCAACCCGTCCAACCGCTGGTTGGCCGCAGCTAGCTGCTGGTAAAGTAAAGATTGTTCGATCGCGATCGCAACTTGAGTACCCAACTGACTCAGCAAATCCACATCAAACTGCTGCCACTGGCGGGGTGCCGAACAGTGGTGGGCAATCAGCAAACCCCACAACTTCGGCACTTGACAAGAACCGTTACCTTCCCTCGGTTCTATTCCCTGCTGGACAATCGGCACCACCAAATTTGCCTTCACCTGACAATTCTCCAAAAAATTAAGGTGACACTCGCTCAAATTAGAAGCATGAATATCCTCTATGGCGCGAATGCGACCCTTTAAATACTGTCCGATGTAAGTAGTGGCAAAACAGCAATCGTCAATTCCCATCCCTTTGAGTGGCATCCATCCTTCTGCAACCGACTCCACCACCACATCTCCGTTCCAGTCTGGTCGGAAGCGGAAAATCAGCACGCGATCGGTTACCAAAAACTCCCGCACTTCCGCTACTGTAGTGTTGAGAATATCTTGGAGATCCAGAGAAGAACGGATTCGCGATTGAATCTGCCCGATCAGGCGTTCCCGTTCTATTTGTTGCCGCAGCGCGACTTGGGCTTGCTTACTTTTAGTAATGTCTCGACCTTCCGGCAGCAACAATACTATTTTGCCAGTTTCATCCGCAACGGGTTTGAGAGAAAAATCAACAGTTGCCGTCTGATTTACACCTTGAACTTCCACTTCATAGCGGACAAATTCACCTCTTGCCGATCGAGAAATCGCCTCTTGCAACTGTTCCTGAACTTCCTCAGAATCTCCCCACCAAGGCAATAGCCAAAACGGTTTATTAGCCACATCCCGTAGCTTAATTCCCGCAAAATCTAGAGAAGTTTGGTTAGCTTCCAGCAGAGTGCCGTCCGGTTTCAATAAGCTCACAAATTGGAAAGAAGAATCAAAAATTGCCCGAAAGCGCCTTTGAGAATCTCCCAACATTGCCGTCACCTTTTCGCGAGATGTAATATCGCGGAAGCGCCACACCCTGCCAATAATATTTTGTCCGACTCGAATCGGCTGCGTGTAGCGCTCAAAAGTGCGACCGTCTTTAAATTCTAGAATATCGCAACCTTCCGACTCCGTATCACTATAAAATTCTTTAACTCTCTGCAAAAAAGCTCTCGGATCTTTAACTTGCTTAGTGAGAAAAGCCAGTCGCACCGTTCTATCCATAGAGTTTCTAACTTCTTCATAGATTCCCCACATTTGAACTAACTTTTCGTTATAACTAATCATTTCTCCGGCGGTAGTAACGGCGAGAATGCCATCTGCCGTTGCTTCTAAGGTAGCATGCAGCAAAGACCGCGATCGCTCTAATTCTGCTGCGGTCAATTTCCGTTCTGTGAGGTCTCGGACTGCTTTCACCTGTACTAAACGACCTTCCCAAAATACGAATTTGCTGCGAACGTCAGCAGGAAAAGCAGTTCCATCTCGCTTAAGAAAAATCGTTTCACAGACTGTATTGCTGGCAGCAGAAATCATTTGCGGCGCCTGTTTGTATGATTTCGGCGACAGTAGTTCCAGCAAGCTCATTCCCACCATTTCCGCAGGTTCGTAACCGAAAAGTTGGGCAAAATTACTGCTGACGCTCAAAATTGTGTCGCGGTCAGCCACGGCAACTGCTTCAAAATAAGCTTCGCATTCGAGCAAGCGTGCTGCGGAGTGGCTGCTGCCATTTTCGCCAGAGGAGTAGCTGTTGTTAATTAGCTGTTGCAGTTGCGTATTTGCCGAGTACAAAGCGGTCATGGCTTGCCTGTACATAGCAGTACGTTTCTCGACTTTTTCTGCGAGGCGATCGCGATATTCTCGCAGTTCTCTTTCGACTTTAATTAAATCAGTAATATCTACTGCAAACACGATTACACCAGCGACTTTACCTGTTTCATCGCGGTAAGGTATTTTATCTGTACGCACCCAGCATTTTTGACCAGCAACTGTTGGTAGCAGTTCGACTTGGCCCTGCTTGGGAACGCCAGAATTGATTACTTCCAAATCTTCTAAATAATATTGCTCTGCTTCGTCTGGATAGATTTCATAAAAAGATTTACCTTCTAATTGAGCTGCGGGCAAACCTCTCGATGCAGCGGCGGCTTGATTAATTCGCAGCAGGCGACTTTCGGTATCTTTGAGCCAAATCATCGCCGGCACGGAATCAAAAATAATTTGCTGTTCTTGTTGCTGCAGGCGTAGTTCGGCTTCGGCTTGTTTTCTTTTGATTATTTCTTTTTGCAGTTTTTGGTTAGCTTTTTTGAGCTCAGCAGTACGTCTTTCTACTCTTTCTTCTAGTTGATCGTAGTATTGGGTCAGCAAGTTTTGCTGCTGTTCGTGCCGCATAGCTTCTAATTTTAACTTTTCGCTAGCTGACAAACTTGAGGATACAAAATCTGCTAATATTTGGGTAAATTCGTGTTCTTCTTCAGTCCAATCACCGTCGGCACCCTGGCGTTCGGCGCTGACTATTCCCGCCATTTTACCTGCTAGCACAATCGGTACGTTTAACAGGGAAGTCGTGCCCTGATCGAGCAAATAAAGACCGACAAGTTCTCGCGTTCTGGGGTCATTTTCTGCGGCCACAGTTGCGATCACACTGGCAGATTTTAAAGCTTGAAAATAGGCCGGACAGTCGGCCGCTGTGATGATGATTTGTACGGAATGGAGTTTAGTATTTTGTTCGTAAAGGTCGATGCAGTGAAGCTGCGTTTTGTCTTCGCCATACAGCCAAATACTGGCTCGATCGCAGTTGATAATACTGACAGCGGTTTCTGTTACTTCGCGGATGAAGTCTTCTATATTGTTGCGTTCTTTAAGTTGACTTTTGGCTAATTTTGCGATCGCCAAAGTTGGACTGCGCCAATTTCCTCTTTGGTTGGGCGGCATGGGTGACTGCGAAGCGGCCTTAATTTCTTCGCAAACTAACAGTACAGCCGGCCGTTGAAAATTGGCAATTGAGCGACCATTGGTATTTTCCTCTATTTTCCAATCAACCGCCGGCATTGGGCGCGCGGTTGCTTTTACCCTAATAATCCTGCCGTCTTTGCAAGTCAAGCAGCCTTCCCAACAGGCAATTTTTGGAGTTGGCGTACCGTTTTCCGGCTGGGCCAATCCAGCAAATTCTGCCTGCATTTTGCCTTGCTCTTGGCAGTAAAATATGTTAAAAATTGAATGACAAATTAATTCCTGCGATTTGTAGGCGAGGCGAGACGCACCGAATTGATTGAGCGAAAAAACTCTTCCCAAAGCATCTAGAACGAAGTAAATGCCCGGAAAATTCTCGTAGAGAGTTCCATACCAATCTTGTTCGACTTGTTGGCTGCACGAAAGTTTTGCTATCGCGAACTCGCCGTCCGTGTCGAGCAAGTGAGAATAGTTGGTTTCGGGGTTGCTTGAATTACTTTTTTTAGCAAACACTTTTAGCTTAACTCGACTGTAATTAATTTTACTTTCTGGAATTTAACTTTTTTGTGAAACTAAATTAAACCTGTTGTTTGAAAAAAGTTACAAGTTGTAACAAAAATACCACTTGTCCAGCGTGCTGGTTTTCGCTTCCCCATCCAACCACTGTGTTTCTTGGTAGCTGGTACACGGTCTGCAGACGATATTTCCCGCTAGTTGCAATGCCAGGAGGTTTAGCTGCAATTATCCCGTCTGTACTTTTAGCATCCTAGACAATAAAAAAAACCGACAATCAATGGTTTTAAGTATATATGATAACACTCAAATACCTAGTATTGGGACTGACCTACTTGGGATTCGGTTTGGGATATTTGCCGGGGCTGCGGATGAACCGGGCGGCGGTTGCAATTATCGGGTCAGCTTTTGTGGTGGCTTTGGGGATACTCGACCTGAAAACTGCTTGGGAGGCGATCGACCCCAATACGATGTTTTATGTTGGGAATGACGATCGTGAATATAGTTAATTTGACTGTTTAATAAATATTTGCAATACTTAAGTTAAGTAAATCTTATAATGCACAATCAACCACGGGCTTTAGTCCTATAGTTTATACTTAATCTTGTGCAGCAAATGCTAAGGAGGTAAGAAAGAGTGAGTACCCTAAAACCCGCTGCGAAACCCAGACTTAATTCTGCGTTCAAACAACTGATGTCCTTACACTGGGTGATGTCAGCTTGCTATTTAGTGCTGTTTATTACCGGTACTTCTATGGCTCGATTGCCAGGAGAATTGTTTATTCGAGGCCCCCTTTACGATTTTCACAAATCCGTAGGAGTGCTGACAATGGCTTTACTGACTTGGCGGATTTTAACTCTGCTGAGGGTATGGTGGAAAAAATATACGAAACGCCTGCCAAAGTTTACAAAGGAATGGTACAAAAATTTTGCTCTGCACACAAGTTTGTACGTTTTTATGTGGCTAGTTCCGGTTACTGGTTTCTTGCTTTCTAACTCTTACAAAAGTAACAATGTGAAGTTTTTCGGAATTGTTCTGCCGGATATGTTTCCCCAGAATTCCGCAATGGTTGATCTGGGAAGGAGTTTGCATTTTTGGCTGGCGTACACATTTTTAGCGTTCGCGATTTTGCATATTATAGATCAGAAGAAAGTTGTGAGGGCTAATTGGCGCCGATTGACAAATTTTGTTCGCACTAAGTTCGCAAAGTCCCAAAAGGTTGGATAAATTTGCGATGAGGTACTATATCTCAATTGGTATTGATAAATTTACTGCAAAACTGGCTATTTTCCACGGCGATATTTAGCGCTAGTTGCAATGCCAGCAGGTTTAGCTGCAATTACCCGATCTGTACTTTTAGCATCCCAGACAATGGAAAAAAGCGGCAATCAAGTATTTTAAGTATATATGATAACACTCAAATACCTAGTATTGGGACTGACCTACTTGGGATTCGGTTTGGGATATTTGCCGGGGCTGCGGATGAACCGGGCGGCGGTTGCAATTGTCGGGTCAGGTTTTGCGGTGGCTTTGGGAATACTTAACCTCAAAACTGCTTGGGAGGCGATCGACCCAAATACGATCGTTTTTTTGCTGGGAATGATGGTCGTTAATTCGGCTTTGGGAGCATCGGGTTTTTTTCAACTCGCTTTGGAGTTTTTAACTCGCTTTACTCGTTCTCCTTTCGGCATTATGGTGGCAGTTACTTTTGGCAGTGGCATTTTATCGGCATTTTTTCTCAACGACACTACTGCTATTTTGCTGGCCCCTTTAACGCTGAGTCTGACTCGCTCTTTGTCTCTCAATCCTATCCCTTATCTTTTAGCTTTAGCCGGAGGTACTAATTTAGGTTCAGTGGCGACTGTGAGTGGCAACCCGCAAAATATTCTCGTCGGTTCTTTTTCGGGAATTAGTTATTTGGAATTTGCCCGGTCTCTCGCACCAGTAGCTTTAATTTGTTTGCTGGTTCAAGTAGCTTGGCTGTGGTTGCTTTATCCAGAAGTGCGTTCTTGCAAATCTTTGCCGCAGGTTACTCAAGTCAGGTATCGATTGTTCAAGCCTTTACTAGCAAAAAGTTTGTGGGTGACAGCAGCACTTTTAGTAGCTTTTTTAGCGGGTGCACCTTTAGCAGAATCTGCCTGGATAGCTGCCAGTATATTGTTAATTACTAGGCGCGTCAAGTCCGATCGCATTTTGCAAGGCGTCGATTGGAATTTGCTAGTAATGTTTGCAGGATTGTTTGTGGTGACTAAAGCCACTCAACAACTGGGTTTGTTGGACAATTTAACTAATTTGACTAATACACCGCTGAGTTTGTTGGGAGTTACCGTAATTCTTTCTAACTTAATTTCTAACGTACCGGCGGTGTTAGTTCTGCAATCGGTAATTGTCAAAACAGATACCCAAGCTTGGCTGTTGTTGGCGGCGGGTTCTACTCTGGCGGGGAATTTAACTTTGTTGGGTTCTGTGGCTAATTTGATTGTAGCTGAAGTTGCTGCACGGAAATCAGGCGATCGGCTGACTTTTAAGGAACATTTGCGGTTCGGGCTGCCACTGACTTTCGTTACTTTGGCAATAGCTTATTTTTGGATATAATTCGCAGAGCGATCGACACTACCCTAAGTTTTAGCATTTAACCTGCCAATAATCCCCTCATCTCTTCGCTTCCCCTTCTTCCTTCGCGCCTTCGCGGTTCGCTACAACTCCAAAACTCGCGATTTTCCAAGGATCTATCTTAAATCCTCGCCCTTCGGGCAGCTTTTCCGACAAATTAGCCGCTCGTTCTAACAAATCTACTGGCTCTACAATCTCTAATCCCAAATCACTATTGAATTTTAATACAGCCTCCTTTCCCTCGGATTCGCAACACCGCAAAATCCACACATTAGAATCGTCTTCCGATTGTTTGAAAGCCATCAAAACTAAATTGTCCGCCCACAAATCCAAGAACTTGCCAACTGCGGGTAAACTGTTGTTTCGATTTTCTCCTAACTGCGGCAACACCTTTACTAGCAGCGGCAAATTCAACTCGTACCCGCGCCGAACTGTGCCTGCATCCTGCCAATTTCCGCTATGCGGATACACTGCACAAGTAAATTCGGAAACTCCTACATCTGCTTGTGCATCCGGCCAAGTCGAACCCCGAAGCAATGTCAGCCGAATTCGATTCGGTTGAATGTCGCAACCGTATTTGCAATCGTTAAGCAAACTCACTCCAAAACCGTCATTGCTGATATCAGTCCAGCGCAAAATCGGCACTTCCCATTTGGCTTTTTCGGCTGGTGTTTGCGGTTTAGTTGTGCGTGCGATCGCACCGCCGGGAATTTCGCAAGTTGCAAAATCTGCTTCTACATTTAACCCAAAGACTGCTTTTACTAAAACGTGCTTTTCTTGCCAATCTGCCACTGTCTTGATTTTCAGCAGCGGCGAACCTATTTCTACTATATAATCTTGGCAAAACTCCGATTTGCCAATTTGTCTGACTACGCGTAAACTCTGCCGTATTTCTCCCTGTGCTATCCAGGAAATACCTTTCAGTATCGGCGCTGGTAGTTGATGTTTTTCATAATTTGGGTCTATGTTCCAAGCATCCCAATATTGGCCGCTGTCTTGAAATGCTTGCAGTTGATTGCCGCCTGCTGCATTCAGGACTTCTCGGTTATTTACTTTATCCCAAATACTGGATAAATCCCCGGTTTTGCCGTCAACTGTTGCCCGAATAAATTCATTTTCTAAAACCATTTGTGCGGCTGCAAAAGGCGTTTCTTGACTAACTGTGTTTTTTTGTGCTATACCGTATGTAAGTTTTGATAACTCTATCTTTTTTTCAGTTTCGGGACTCGCGGACGCATTATCCACAGTTTGAGCGTCTTCGCGACACAGCCAAAACACCTGGTAGCCAACGGCGGGGATATTATTTGCCCAGAATAATAGTTTAGATTGCGATTCGAGTCGATCGCCCCTGACAATCTGCGAAGCCAATCGCCGTCGGGAAAAATCGTAAATTTGCCAAGCTGAATCAGCGGCATCGGGAAGCGGTACGGCGACAACCTCAGAGCGCGACCAATTGAGAGTATTGAAAATCAAAATCGGTTGAGCGTCGGGCTGCGGAGGATTCGGCAGAGAAATTTGAGCCGAGAGTGCATCCAAAGATTTTAGCAGGATTTCGCGACAAGTGCGATCGACCTCGGCAAAGGCTAGATTAGCATCCGCATAAACTGGGGCGATCGCAGAACCGGGCAAAATATCGTGAAACTGGTTAAACAAAATTTGTTTCCAAGCTGATTCTAATTCTGATTTCGGATAAACTGCACCAGTACAAATCGTTGCCAGCGAAGACAGCAACTCCGCTTGGTAGAGCAATTCTTCGCAGCGGCGGTTTTGGCGTTTTTGGTCGGCGCGAGTCGTGTAGCAGCCTCGGTGGAATTCTAAATAAAGTTCGTCTTTCCAAACAGGGAGACTGGGGGGAATAGTTTTGAGTTGTGAGATGGAATGATTTGCATCCGAAATTGCCGACAAGTTTGACAATTCTCGCGCCTGTAAATTCTCCTGGTTGTCCGATTCTGGAACATAGCTTTCGGACTTAGTTGCCGTAACTTCCGGCAAAAACTGACTCTCAATCAAAGACAAATAATCAACCGCTTTCGCAAACTCCAACTTCGGGAAAAAAGGCGACATTTTCCAGCGTTTCGCCACCTCCAACATATCACGAGTCGGGCCACCGCCGTGGTCGCCAACCCCAGGCAACCAAAGACCATCTTGCAAACCAGTTTTAACTTGCCAGTCAAAAGCATAACTTGCCATTTTCACAGATTCTATGCCTTCACCAATTGGAGCAGACATCATGCTAAATATTTTAGTACCGTCCAACCCTTCCCACCAAAACGCACCGTGGGGAAATTCCGTTGTATCGTTCCAACGCAACTTTTGCGTCACAAAATAATCAACTCCACCTTGCCGCAAAATCTGAGGTAATTGCCACCCAAAACCGAAAGTATCCGGTAGCCAAGCTACCCGCATCAATTCTCCAAATTTTTCTTTTGCATAACGCTGTCCGTAAAAAACTTGCCGCACCATTGATTCAGCGGAAATCAAGTTTAAATCAGGTTCTACCCACATCCCGCCGACAACTTCCCAGCAACCCGCCGCCACCTGTTTTTTAATCGCAGCAAATAAGTCCGGCCGATGTTCTTCCATCCAAGCATAAAGGGCCGGAGTAGAATGACAGAAAATCAAATCGGGAAACTCCGATTGCAATTTCAATACCGACTCAAAAGTTCGCTTTGCTGCTTCCCAAGTTTCCGGGACAGGCCACAGCCAAGCTAAGTCTAAATGAGCGTGACCGACCAAATAGATTTTACCTGTATATATAGATGTCAGCTCGCCGCTTTCTCCTATATATATAGATGTAGCATTGCCATTTTCTTCAACCTCCGAAACTTCCTCTCTTCTTCCTCCCTCTGCGCCCTCTGCGCCCTCTGTGGTTCCCTCATCTAAATCCCCTGAAAAAGCCCGCAGATATCCCAGTAAATTGTGCCGCAAAACAGACAGCGAGCGATCGAACTTTTCGCGATCGCCCACCGCCGACCAATCAATCAAATCCATCGCCAAATCAATCTCAGATTTCAGCGTTTCCCCCTTGACAAACAGTGGGCGACTTGCTATTGTTTCAGTGGAGAGGTATTGGCAATTTAAATTTTCTAAATTTCGACTTAGCGAATTTTGCAAAATCTCTAATTCGGCAGCCACAAAACCCGGATCGAAACAAGAAGAGTCAGCAGCTTCGTACAAACAAATCGATCGTACTAAAGCACCGTTATCGTGACCCGGACTTACCAACCGCAAAATAACTAAAAATTCATCTCCGGGATTTGCCGACGAACTCAACAAAACTCGATCGGCAAAATCAAATAAATCTCCCTGTCCGACTAACTCGCCGTTGACAAAAATTTGAGCATCTTCTGCCCACCAAGTCAAACCCAGCAGCAACCGCAAACCAACCACAGGATAGCCGTGCAAATTGTCAGGAATTACAAATTGCTGACCCAAATACAAAACTTGCTTCCCAGACGGCCAAGCAATATGTCCTTTGGCGTTAAGTTCGGCAATCGGCTTGTTACAAATATTTACTGAAGAGACAGCAGAGTCAGAATCGCAGAACCTCCAACCAGACTGAACCTCCACTTGACTGAGGCGACGCAACTTTTCGACAGTGGCAGAAATATTGTTGCTAGTAGGTGACACAGAAGCGCTCATATTTCGCTAAAATAGGAATTGTGTATTAATCAAAGATCGGATTGAACCGCGAAGACGTGAAGGACGCGAAGAAATAAAGGTTTCAGAGGGTTTGAAGCTGCGATTATGATCTCGCTTTGATTTTACAGCAATATTCAGCAGTTCCGGCGCGAATCAAAAATCTGAATTCAATAATTAAACTTATGTCCAACGGTTACTACGGCCCATACCAAAGCCGGCTATTAAATTTTATATCGAAACAGTCCCGCCAAGTCGCTGACAATTGCGATCGAACTTGGCGTCAAATTAAAGAAGCAACTCTCACCGCCACCCAAATTCTGCTTTATCCTGCTTATTTGCTGGTGCAAAGTTCCCGACTGCTAGGCCGACAGTTGCGGGAATCAAGTCAAAAAGTAGATTTACCTGAACTGCAAGAATTTGTCGGCGACGAAAATCCCGATGGGCAACAAAATTGGTATCAGGGGGAAACTTCCGACGAAAGTTCGATCACCGAAATTTTGCACCTCGCCGAAAATTTACTAAACTCGTCGCAAACCGCGAAAACTTTAGCCACCTTCCCGCTGTTAATTAATCAGGGAAATTCTGCTAGCGATTTACATCCGGCAATCAATTTTAGCGGACAAATCACAAAGCATCAAACAACTTCCGTCTTAGAACACCCGCTGGCTAAAACTGAATTAAAACCGCAACCCAAAGTTGAGGGAATTGCCAGTTTTATCCCAGCCCGCACTTTAGTATTGGTCGGAAGGGAAAATCAGATATTAGATATTTTGACACCCCAACAGCAGGAACTGCTAGAAGGTCGCATAACTTGGGAAGTAGCCAACTGCGGGCCCGAACGCCGGGAAATTACTCAAAAAGAATTAAAATTTAATCTCGGTTTGGAGTCGGCGGCCAAAAAAGCGCAGTTGCCGCCGATGCGTCGTTTTTGGGAATTGATGGCATGGCTTCAGACAAGCCCGGTTGCTTTGAAAAGAAATCAGTTTGGAGAATCAATCCTCGCAGTTAAAAAATCGATCGACCGCAATTCAATCCTAGTCCAAAAAGCCCGCGCGCAGATTGAAGCAAAAACCGCACTGCAGTCTATTGCGGCATCGAATTTGATCGACCACAATACCCCAAAACTAGAAACTAATTTTAACAGCAAGTTTGATCGACCCCCTACTCCTCTCTCCTTTGTTACATTACTCGATCGCGCCGCCGTCAACCTCGAAGAATTAACCCTACCGCCAGCGCTAAAAACAACCGCCGCACCAACAGAAATCCCCGGAGTAAAAATTAATACATCTGGCACAGACGCCAATTTAGATTTTTCCGCCCGCGAAATCCTGGAAAAATACGCGCGAAACATCGAAGGAATTATTTGGTCGTCAGTAGACCATCTCCTAGGCAAAGAAACAGCAGCTAGTGATAATACGGAGAAGTCCCTCTCAATTAAGTATTATTTGCAACAGCTCCAAGAAGAAAAAAACACGCAAAAAAGCCTAGAGGTCGATCGACCGTGGCTGAACTGGCAAGACTTATTCGGAGAAGCAGCACCGCAGCATTTAATCGACGGCAGTTCCGAACCAGAGGCAGCAGCTCAAAGCGTTATCGCACAAGCTAGCCCAAAAGTCAAGCGGGAATTTGCAGAAGTAGGAGAATTGCCCGAAGGTCGATCGACCGCAGTCTCAATCTCCCCTTACCCCGAAGCACTTCACCGCCTGCTGGGGCAGCTAAAACAGAGCTTGCTGACAAAAAGCTCAAAAAGTCAACCCCAACCAGCATCGGATTTATCTGATTTAGCAGTTACTCAAAAAAATAGCTCTGCACTCGCAGCAGAATCAACCCCAGGGCGCGCGCCGCAAACCCAAGTGCCAAAAAACACAAACCCGAACACCCGACAAAACAACCAATCCCCAGCAGCAATCACCGCGCAAACCCACAGATACACCCCCGCAACCCCCGCCGCAGCCGAACCCAAAAATCCCAGCTCCGGCGTCCAACCCGAGGGCGAATACTTAGAAACAAAAGCAGAATCGATGGGATACATTAAGCACCCGCTAGAACAAGTGCTCGAATGGCTCGATCGAGTCATGCTGCGGCTAGAAAACATCGCCGAGCAACTATGGAATTGGGCAAAAATCAACTTGCCAAAAATCCTCAAAAGCAAAGATAAAATTGACTAATCTTTAGCTTATGATAAAAAAGTTGCTGCAACAGCAGCAAATCAGCTCAGTATTATGCCATCTTTGGAGACTCCCACAGTGCTAACCCTCAAAATCGTAGTTAATGTAGTTGTTTTATTTTTTGTTTCCCTGTTCATATTTGGATTTTTGTCCAATGACCCAGCCCGGAACCCCAACCGCAGAGACATGGAATAAACAAGTTATCCCGCCCGCTGGCTGGGGGGTACGCCACCGCAGCCCCCCAGCTAGCCCGCAAACCCGCAAAAATTAGTCGAACAAAACTTGACCTCGCACCAGCAGCGAGGTTATCTTGTGGCGAAAGCAAGTTCTCAAATCAGCCATCTTTCGGCGCGCCAAAGCCACTGCAAATTTTAGATGTCAGATTAATGTCTAAACAGTTGCCTTTTAGATGCAAAAATTTTCAATAATTTGCACCCTATAAAATCTAAAATCTAAAATCTAAAATCTAAAATCGGATGACTTACCTGTTATAACTATGCCCTATCCGGTACCGCCGCCAGAACCCCCTGGCATCATCTACATCGCAAAGCCAAAAAAAGTCGCCCTCACTGTCGCGGCAGGCGATGGAGACACCCTCCGCAACCCCGCAGAAATACCGGAACCAAGCCCAGATATCGTTCAGCCAGAACCCACACCGGCCCCAAAAGAACCCGCAGCCACACTCCTCGGCACTACCCCAGCCACCGACCAGCCTCCAGAAATCGCCGACCCCCTAGCGGAAGTGGAAAGCGGCGACGCAGTTCTGGGATTTCAGCGTCAGGCACCTGTGGGAGAACCCGAAACTGCGGAAACTCCGAAAGATTCCTCGTTTACTGCTTACCAATTGGGTTCGGTAGAAAATGCCATTGCCATTCGGAATCGGGAACGAACCGCAGAGGCGCAGAGAAAACAGGAGAGGAATGTTGTCGCAAAGCAGGAAAGTTGGTATCAGGCCCAAGGCCGGCAGTTAGAAGATAACTCTCCCCAACCTGCTGAAATTCCCGTTCCCGAACCCGCGCTAGAACCAGCACCCAGCGAGCAACAGCAGTTCGACATTCCCACACCAGGAACTGCCCCCGCACCCAGAACACCCGCTGCGCCGACACCGAAACCTAAACCAGCCGCGCCGGGAGTCCGCACCGCGCCTTCTCAGCGGACGGTGCCTTTTCCGGTGACTCCGGCCGATACTATTGAAGTTAAGGCTGACAGCCAAGAATTCGACGACAAGCAGCAAATTGTGACGGCGGTTGGTAATGTCGTTGTGCGGTTCCGGCAAACTGTGATTGATGCCGATCGAGCGATCGTCAACTTAGTCACCCGCCAAGTGGTAGCATCCGGCAATGTCGCCTATACCCGCGGCCAACAAGTAGTGCGCGGCCAGCGGATGGAGTTCAATCTCGGTCTCAACGCCGGCGCAGTCGAACAAGCCAGGGGCGAAATATTCCTGCCCGCAGCAGGTAGCGAATTGACGCCCACACTGCCGACGGATATCAGTGCCGGGACGATTCTCGAACAGCCGCTGAGCGATCGAATTACCAGCCAGCAGCCCCTGCGCGGAGTCAAATCCCCCGGCGCTGCTACAGTGACTCTCGGTGGCGGCGGACAGCTAGCAGCCCCCCAAGTGACCGGCGCCGTCAACCGCGTCCGCTTTGAAGCAGAACGCATCGAACTGCTGCCAGACGGCGCGAGGGTAGCAACCAACATTCGGCTTACTAACGATCCGTTTTCCCCGCCGGAATTTGAATACAGGGCCCGGAGGGCGACGATTAGAAGGATTTCGCCCACGGCAGAGGAATTGGTCACAACTCAACCCCGCTTGGTGTTCGACAACCGGGTGAAAATACCCGTGTATCCCCGCAGGCAAGTGTTTGACAGCCGGCAGCAAAACGGCCCGTGTTTGACCTTTGGCTACGACGGAGGCGAACGCGGCGGTTTGTATGCGGAGTGCGGTTTTGAGGTGTTGCGAAACGGGCCGGTGCGGCTGACCCTGACGCCCCAAATTTACCTTCAGCGGGTCGTGGCAGAGCACGGGGGCAATCCGTTTTCTCCCGATAGCTACGGGCTGAAAGCGAGGTTGGGCGCTAGTCTCGGCCCGCGCACCAGGCTGGACGGATCGGCAATATTTCTGAGTTTGGAAGATTTCCCGAATTTGCCGGAAAACAGCTTTCGGGGCAATTTGCGCCTGCGACAGTTGATCGGCACTCACACTCTGGCAGCAGAATACAGTTATCGCGATCGACTGTTTAACGGTTCTCTGGGCTATCAAACCGTGCAGAGCAGCCTCGGGGCAGTCCTCACTTCCCCAGTCATCCCACTTGGAGGCACTGGCATCAATCTCAGCTACCAAGCTGGGTATCAATTTATCAATGCTGACACCGATCGAGCAGAGTTGCTCGAACCAGTGCGGGAAAACAACCGCGTCGATCTGGGCCGTTCCCAAGTCAGCTTCGCCTTAAGCCGCGGCTTCAACCTGTGGGAGGGCGAACCGCTGCCCCGCACTCCCACCCAGGGTTTGAGGTATACGCGGACGCCGGTAGTTCCTTTCTTGCAACTGGCCTTGGGACTCCGGGGAGTTGGCACTTATTACAGCAGTGGCGACAGACAAAATTCCCTCGCCGGCAGCGTCGGCATTCAAGGGCAGTTCGGTCATTTCTCCCGCCCTTTCCTCGATTACACTGGGTTTAACGTGACTTATACCCAGGTGGGACGGGACGGTATATCGCCGTTTTTATTCGATCGCTTAGTAGATTTGAGAGTCCTGTCTTTTGGGCTTGTCCAGCAAGTTTACGGAGGGTTTCGAGTTGGATTTCAAAGTGCTATTAATTTAGAAAGCGGGGAAACAATCAGTACGAATTACACTTTAGAATACAGTCGCCGCAGTTACGCAATCATTTTGCGTTTTAATCCTGAGCGTCAAGTCGGCAGCCTGACTTTTAGAGTTAGCGACTTCAACTGGAATGGGACTCCCGAACCTTTTTCCGGGGACGCGCGAACTGTAGAAGGAGGCGTGCGTTTATCCGATTAATTCAATTGGCTAATTGGGCATTGGTCATTGGGCATTGGGAATTGGTAAGGGGGAATTGAGAATAGGTAATAGGTAATGGGGAATTGGTAATTGGGTAATTGGAACCAACAGTCAACAGTCAACAGATAACAGTCAACAGTCAACAGATAACAGTCAACAGTCAACAGACAACAAATGACAGAAGTGACGGCAATATCTGCACAAGCAGCGGCTCTGCTGGTTCACTACGGTTTTGACCTAGGTGGCAAAAAAGCCGAGAAATTGGCGGGTGAATGGCTGACCAAGTATCCCGGCTATTGGCTGCGTTTAGCAGTGGTTGAAGCGCTTTATCAAGGGCGCTACAAGGCTGTTTCTGTGGGACAGCTATTGAGTATGTGGCATCGGATAGGTCAACCTCTCTATCATTTCAATCGCGAGTTTGAACGCTTGGTATGCAATAATTTTCCTCAAAATTTAACCGGGGAAAGTGCTGATCAACTGTCACCGGAAGATATACTTTTATCAAACCAGGAATCGGAAGTAACTGCCGCAGAGTTAGAGTGGCGTGGGCCGTCAGAGGCGCAACTTGATGTGGCACTTCATGCAGAAGTCCCAAACACAGAGGCAGAGGAAACAGGAAAATTACCCGCAGCGGACGATCGCACAAAAGAAAATACAGAATTTGTAGTATATGAAGATGTGGCTGTTACCGCCCTCGCCGATCGAGCCGAAGCTGAGCACAAATTAGCAGACAAACCTGTGGCAAAATCATTCCCAGTTGTCAAACACACAGATTTTCACACCAAGTTAAAAGCCATTGCCAGAGAAGGCCGAAGAAAGAAGGGAGAAAGCAGAAATAGAGTGTAAACTTTGAGAACTAGATAGTTATTTGTCACTCTTCACTTTTGGGACTGACTCCCATCCGAATTTCCGAACAAAAAGATGCTTGTTCGGTACCGTTAGCTTGCTTAACAACGCTCGTCCGCAGTCGCAAATTGGGCATGAGATACCACAGCCTTTCTTCTGCATGGAGGGTGTCTGATTCTGTAATCAATGTCAGCACGTCGTCGCCCATCACGTAGCGACTGTTACCCTTATCTTGCAACACTTTGCCTTCGCTGGGATTGTCGGGATTAGGTACGATCGCTAGTATTGTAGAACCGATTTGTTTAGCTTTGTCGCGATCGGGAATACCTTCCCAACTAATCCGAACGCTGGTTAGCTTAGTTGAGGCCGGGTTAATCGAGTGTTGTTGGCAAAGTTTGACGACTGCTGCATCGCTAGCTGTCAGTATTTCTATGTTGAGGTCGGATTTACCCGCCTGCAATTCCCCAGAATTGAGATTGTGTACGGTACGCTGAGAAAACCATTTACCCGCACTTAACTCGAAAAACTCGATAACATCCATGAAATTTGTCTCTAAAGTCAATACTGCTTTATTTGCGATCGTGACTTGCGCGCTATGGAGTCAGAAACCCGGTTTCTTCCTACGTACCTAGCGGTCAAACCAATGATTTTGTCTAGAAACCCGGTTTAAGAGTGCAAGTCCTTTTCTATATTTTAGAGGAAGGGGGCGCACCTGCAAAGCTTTCTGAGAGCTTTGGGTGAAACAGATTGCAGATGCCGTTGAGGTAGCAAACCCAACCAGGGGGACATCTGCCTCGCTGATGCGGCCGACTTGAGAGAAAATTAGATCATCCGCCATCATGTTTCGTTATAAAAAGTTTTTTTCGCACTTTAAATAGGATTGCGATACCTAAAAATTATTAGGTTTGACAGTGTTGATCGATCGACCATCATCGCCCAAATACCAGCTATGTTAAGAAAAACAACGATATATGTGAGCTTTTGTCGCTCGATCGGTAAATTGGGCGTTGCTGAGTTGAATTATATTGGCGGCGATTTATTGTAATCGCACTGCTTGAAAATTCTCCAAGCAGACTTCGACTAAAAAACAAGCAATTCATCCAACCATCACCAAACCGAGGACAGCAAGCCCATAGCACATAGCATTCAAATATGTCATGCTAAGTCTAAGAGAAAAGATTCTCGATCGGCTTTTCGGTAGGGTGCAGCTAGCGTATACATTTAAAAAACACATCCGTAAATTTATGACCGAGTTTAAACAAGGGCTGGATAAAATGAAGCCCGCAGAACAGACGCACTACCTGGGAATCCTGCCAAGTCAGCTAGCAGCAGCTTCAGACTCCGAAAAATTATACAGCTTACTAACAGATTACACTTTTATTAAAGCCAAGCTGTCAGCATCGGAAGTACAGGCGCTAATAGAAGATTACGATTTAGCAACAAGTTCCGATATTATTATCTCAGAGCAAAAAGCCGACCAACTCAAATTAATCCAAGAAGCAATTCGGCTGTCTGCCCACATTCTAGCCACAGATAAAAGCCAACTAGCGACCCAACTAATAGCCCGCTTGATGTGCTTTGAAAGTCCAGATATTCAAGCACTGCTAGCACAGGCACAACACCAAACAACCCCCTGGCTGCGACCGCTAACGCCCAGCTTTACTCCTCCCGGCGGGAGATTATTGCGTACCCTCACCGGACATACAGACTGGGTACAAGCTGTAGCAATCACCCCGGACGGCAAGCGGGCAATTTCTGCCTCCTCTGACCACAATCTCAAAATTTGGCACTTAGAAACAGGAGAAGAACTTGCCACCCTCAAAGGTCATCTTACCTACGTCAATGCTGTAGCTGTCACCCCCGATGGCACTAAAGTAATTTCCGGTTCTTGGGACAATACTATTAAAATTTGGGGTTTAGAAACTGGACAAGAAATATTTACTTTTGCCGGCGATACTTTTGCCGTAGAAGCAGTAGCAGTAACTCCCGACGGCAAGCGAGTAATTTCAGGTTCTTGGGATGGCAGTATTAAAGTTTGGGATTTGACAAGCAGGGAAGTAATTTTTAACTTTAAAGGTCACAGCAGTTTTGTCCAGTCCGTAGCAGTAAGTCCTGATAGCAAACGGTTGATTTCCGGGTCGGGAGACAACAGCATGAAAGTCTGGAACCTAGAAACCGGAAAAGAACTTTTTACTCTCATCGGTCATGAAGACTGGGTAAAAAGTGTAGCAGTTACTCCGGACGGCGAAAAAATAATTTCCGGCAGTTACGACGGAACTGTTCAAGTCTGGAGTTTGTCAGAAAGAAAGCAACTTTTCACTTTAGGAAAACACAGCAGTTTCGTTCAAGCTGTGGCAGTCAGTCCCGACGGCAAACGAGTAATTTCGGCTTCCGGCGACAAAACGCTAAAAGTTTGGAATCTGGGAACAAAAGAAGAACTTTTCACTTTTACCAATCACATCGCCCCAGTGAATGCTGTGGCTGTTACCCCCGACGGTCAGCGGATAGTTTCTGGTTCCTCGGACAAAACTCTCAAAGTTTGGCACTTAGAAACAGGCAAAGAAAATTTATCATTTGCAGGTCACGATGACTGGGTAAATGCTGTAGCAGTGACGCCGGACGGTACGAAAGCAATTTCCGGTTCAGGAGACAACAGCATTAAAGTCTGGAATCTCAAAAACGGACAGGAAATTTTTACTATTTCGGGACATCAAGATTGGGTAAAAGCGATCGCAATCACACCGGATAGCAAGCGAGTAGTTTCGGGTTCCGGCGACAAAACTGTGAAAGTTTGGAATATAGAAACCGGAAAGGAAATCTTTACTTTCACTGGTCATACAGACTGGGTAAATTCTGTGGCAGTGACGGCAGACGGAACGATGGCTATTTCCGGTTCGGGAGACAAAACTATTAAAGTTTGGAATCTAGAAACAGGAGAGGAACTTTTTACTTTTTCAGGTCATGAGGACGGGATAAAAGCTGTGGCAGTTACCCCCAACAGCAAGCGGGTTATTTCGGCTTCCGGCGACAAAACTCTGAAAGTTTGGAGTTTGGGGAAAGAAAAGAATATTTTGGCAATTTTATGGAATTTAGCCGTCAAAAATCTACTTTTCACTCTCAAAGGTCATGAGAGTTTTGTGAATGCTGTGGCAGTTACGGCGGATGGCAAATGGGCGATTTCAGGAGGGCGGGAACACAATTTGAAAGTTTGGGATTTGTCAGGTAGAAAAGAAGTTTTTACTTTGGCAGGTCATGCTGATGCGGTAACATCTCTGGCGACTATGGGAACCAAGGCAATTTCTGTTTCGGACGATAATACTCTCAAAGTTTGGGATTTGTTAAGTCGAGAAGTAATTGCTAGTTTCAGGGGAGATAGTGCTTTGAAAGCTTGCGCTGTTGCACCTGATGGGGTGACAATCGTAGTGGCGGAAGCTTCGGGACAGGTGCATTTTTTGAGGTTAGAAGAGGGGAAATAGTCATTGTGCCGATCGCACTTTTGCTAAAATTTAAAAGTGCGATCGCTCTTTTCCCACATCTAGTTTACAATTGTTCCGGGTCAATTCCCATCGCTCGCAGTCTTTCTGCCAGTACAGCAGCCCGCTCTTCGGCTTGTTCTGCACGCTCTTCGGCTTGTTCCAAGTGGCGAGAAACCTCCTCATAACTTCTAAACAGTTCGCTCTCAGGGCGATAAATTTGCAACTCTTCACCTTGTTCCAAGTGGCGAGAAACCTCCTCATAACTTCTAAACAGTTCGCTCTCAGGGCGATAAATTTGCAACTCTTCA
>NZ_JAUBUE010000012.1:115597-146307 GCF_036705305.1 Microcoleus sp. B3-D7
CCCGACGCTCCTCTGTGGAACAGGCGCCCCGCCTGTGAATTCTTGCAATTCATTAAAAAAAAATCTCATTCACAAAAGAGCGCATCGAAAATAGGGCGGACACCGCCCGCCCTAGAAAACTACTTCCTCAGCAACTTCACCCCGCGAATCGAATAATCCAAAAGCTCAATTGGGTGCATTAAAGTAACTTCCTTTCCCTGCAACTCCAAATGCTTCTTAATTTGCAAAGAACAACCCGGATTAGAAGAAGCAATCAACTCCGCCCCAGTATTCAGCAAATTCTCCACCTTTTGCACTCCCAATTCATCAGCAATCTCCGGCTGAAGCATATTATAAACTCCCGCACTCCCGCAGCACAAAGCCGCATCCACAGGTTCTTTTAACTTCACCCCAGGGATTTGTTGCAGCAACTGACGCGGCTGCAAACTAATCTTTTGCCCGTGCAACAAATGACAAGCATCCTGATACACAATTGTCAAATCTCCCTCAATCAAAGGATTGAGTTTCGCCGTAATTCCCGCACTTGCCAAAAACTCTTGCACGTCCTTAACATTAGCAGCAAATTTCTCAGCTTTCTCCCGATATTGCGGGTCATCTGCTAAAATGTGACCGTATTCTTTCAAAGTGTGACCGCACCCAGCAGCGTTGATAATTACAAAATCAACACCCGTATTTTCAAAGCTATCAATCATTTGTCTCGCCAAAGCTTTAGCCTGTTCCGCTTGGCCTTGGTGTTCCGGCAAAGCAGCACAGCATCCCTGACTTTTAGGAACCACAACCTCGCAACCGTTAGCCGTCAAAACTCGCACCGTAGCCTCATTAACTGGCGAAAATAACAGCCGCTGGACGCAGCCTAAAATCACACCGACTCGATAGCGTTTCTCTCCTTGTGCCGGAATTACCTCTGGTAAATTATCCCGGAAAGAATCGATAGTAACTTTCGGCAAAATTGATTCCATCGCCGCCAAGCGAGGAAATACTTTTTTCAGCAAACCTGTTTTGCGGACAAGTTTTGGCAGTCCTAATTTTTGATAAATAAACAGGGGTACAAGCAAAGGTCGCAATCTGTGAGGATAAGGGAAGAGATTAAAAATCAGAGTGCGAATTACATTGTCGGAAAAAGTGCGTTCCTGATTTCTAGTAACTTGGTGGCGAGTGGCGGAAATTAATTTGTCGTATTGAACTCCAGACGGACAAGCTGTTACGCAGGCCAAACAGCCCAAACAAGTATCGAAATGCTGTGAGGTTGCTTCGTTTAAAGGTGCGTCGCCTTCATTAATTGCATCCATTAAATAAATGCGGCCTCTGGGGGAATCCATTTCTTTGCCAAGTACGCGATAACTCGGACAAGTTGACAAACAAAAGCCGCAGTGTACGCAAGTATCGATTAATTTCGGATCGGGCGGATTATTGGCGTCGAAACCTGGGATTTCTAGGGTTTCTAAGTGGGGATTTTGTGCTAAAAAATTGCTTTCTTTTGCAGGTCTTAAATCGTCGCTGGGAACAGGAGATTTTTCTGAAGTTTGCATATATATATTACCTAATTGTTTTTCTTCGTAGCAAGGAGTTAAATCAGCTTAATGGAATTTATGCAGAAGCTTTAGATCTATGTTGGCAACGGGAAATTTGCCGCTATAAGTAGCGTGTAAAACCACTTTTTACATAATTTATGAACGAATCAAGTCCTGACTACAAACTTTAAACTAAATACCGCTTATAAAACGATGGGGACTCAAAAGATTTTCCGGGTCAAACTGCTGTTTAATCCGGCGCATTAAAGCGATCGCACTTCCAGTATAACCCCAAACATCTAACTCTTGCTTGATGTCAGTCGGTGCTGCTAAAACAGTCAGAAAACCGCCTTTCGCTTCGCACCCTCTGCGTACCTGCAACAACCTGTCCGCCGTCGCATTCTCAAACCGCAAAACCCCCAAACCGCTGCCTGCATGAATCCAAGCGTCCTGTACCGGCAATTCGTTAATGGCCGTTACAGCTTCCGACGGTCTGATTCCTATTTTGCAAATAATTGCCGACTTTGTGCCAGAATCCCACATTGTTTCTGGCAATCTTTGCCATAACTGATGCTCATCATTTTCGCAGCAGCTACTGCCTTGCAAACCCAACTTTTCGCCAACTTCCAGCAAGCGGGCTGATTGTTGTTTAACACTTTCTGCGATACTTTGAAATCTGACGATTAATCCCGTGCCCTTTCCTAAGCCTAATTTTGCCACTAATTCAGGCGACAGCAGATCAACGGCACTTGGTGTCAAAGCAGAGGATAATAGGATTTGAGCCGTTTGGGACAAAGCATTAATTTCCCCTGTCAGCACTACGGTTCCCGATGATTCCGGCAGCGGATAAACTCGGAAAGTTACTTGAGAAATGACGCCCAAAGTGCCGTAAGCACCAGTAAACAGTTTCATCAAGTCGTAGCCGGCGACATTTTTAACAACTCGACCTCCGGCTACCGCAATTTTACCGTCCGATCGCACAAAGGTAATTCCCAACAGCAAATCGCGAACCCCGCGATAGCGATGCCGCAAGGAACCCGCATCAGCAGTAGCGACAATGCCACCCAAGGTTGCTTCTTGTGGATATGCTGGGTCGATCGGCAAAAATTGACCTGCTGCTGCTAAAATTTGCTGCAAATCCGCCAACTTCATCCCCGCTTCCGCAGTCACGGTTAAATCGCCCACAGCGTGTTGTACAAGTCGATTGAGGCGCGAAGTGCTGACAGCCACAAGCCGCGCTGCATCAGGAGATACCCTTAAATTCCC
Organism: Microcoleus sp. B3-D7; assembly: GCF_036705305.1. Classification (NCBI taxonomy): domain Bacteria; kingdom Bacillati; phylum Cyanobacteriota; class Cyanophyceae; order Oscillatoriales; family Microcoleaceae; genus Microcoleus; species Microcoleus sp. B3-D7. The sequence goes on from NZ_JAUBUE010000012.1 coordinate 118,375, forward strand.
CTTCAAAAGACCCACTTTGACAACATCTTCCTCCCCCCTTGTTAAGGGGGGCTGGGGGGGATCGGAGTCTAATTTTACTAAACCGCCCCAATCAAGTTTGCTGCCACTGCCACAAGGCAAGACTGCACAGCGATTTTGCTGTGCCCAAGCAATGACAGCCGCCAGTTCTTCCTGAGTATTCGGGTAAACGGTACAATCTATTTTCGTGTCTGGGGCAACTGCTTTTTCTACCCGTTCTTGCCAAAATTGCTCTGTATCTTGCCAGCGACAGATGCCAGCAGTCCCGACAATACTTTCTAATTCTTGTGTGCTTACGTAATTTTCGGTAGAAAAAGATTTCATGAAGGTTATCAGACGCCCGGTAAAAAAAATTATCAAAACAGTGCCTAAAACCATTAAATATTAATACGGGCCCGATATTCAAAACATGAACAAACAAATGTCTCAAAACCGAATTTCTCTGGGAATTACCGGTCTCAACGAAGTGATTGGCGGCGGCCTAATTTCTCAACGCTCTTATCTGGTGCGCGGCGGCCCGGGTACTGGCAAGACGACACTGGGCTTTCACTTTTTGGCAGCAGGTGTGGCTGTGGGAGAAACGCCCCTGTTTATTACTTTAGGAGAACCGGAAGCGCAATTGCGGGCCAATGCAGCAAGTCTCGGTTTTGATATGGAAGCGATGGCGTTCCTGGATTTGAGCCCATCGTCAGAATTCTTTACAGAAGTTCAGACTTATGACATTTTCTCCCCCTCCGAGGTTGAGCGAGAACCGACTACACAAAAGATTATTGAGCGAGTCCAAGCTGTCAAGCCACAACGGGTGTTTTTGGACGCAATCACTCAATTTCGCTACTTAGCTGCGGATGAGTTTCAGTTTCGCAAGCAAGTTCTGTCTTTTCTGCGGTTTTTGGTGGAAGGGGGGGCGACGGTGGTGTTTACCTCCGAAGGCACATCAAGTGCTCCCGACGACGATTTGCAATTCATCAGCGACGGAGTAATTTATTTAGAACTATTGAAAGAAGGACGCGCCCTCTCTGTCACCAAGCTGCGAGGCTCCAACTTCCGCAGCGGCCGCCATTCGCTGCGCCTGACTCAGGCTGGTATGGAGGTATATCCGCGATTGCTGCCGGACAACTATCAACAGGATTTTGTTGCTGAAGCAATTTCTTCTGGGGTTCCAGAAATTGACGAACTACTGCACGGGGGACTGGAACGGGGGACTGTGACGGTGATTAGCGGGCCTAGCGGCGTGGGTAAAACGACGGTGGGCATTCAGTTTATGAAGGAAGCAGCAGGAAGGGGGGAGCGATCGGTAGTTTACATTTTTGAGGAGTCAACTTCTACTCTGCTGCGCCGCTGCGAATCAGTTAACATCCCGGTTGGGGCGATGATGGGGCAAGGAAGTCTTTCGGTGATACCCGTGGAACCTTTGCTCTACTCGCCGGATCAGTTTGCCTGTATGGTTCGCCAGGAGGTGGAGCAGAAAAAGACGCGGATTGTGATGCTTGACAGTATTTCTGGCTATCAGCTTTCGATGCAGGGGCAAGATTTGGTGAACAATTTGCACGCTTTGTGCAAGTATCTGAAGAATATGGGAGTTACGGTTATCTTGATTAATGAGGTAGAAGCCATTAGCGGAGATTTTCGGCTGACGGAGATCGGGATTAGCTATTTGGCGGATAATCTTCTGTTTATACGCTATATGGAACGCCAACTGCATAATAGGACAGAAATCCGCAAGGCGATGGGAGTAATTAAAAAACGAGTCAGCAATTTCGAGAGAACTCTGCGAGAACTTGAGATTACTCGCTACGGCATCAAAGTCAGCAAACCGATAGGGGGGCTGCGCGGCATTTTGAGTTCGGCGCCGGTGTGGATTGAGGGGGGAGCAGATGAAGATTGAATCGGGATTTGTCCTGCTGTTTTGGGGCAATTGCAGCTAATTTTGCAGTCGTGAATCTACTAATCAGTAGGGGCGCAGCGCGCACCTCACCACTAGCTGTAGTGCGCGCACCGCGCACCTCACCACTAGCCTAAGTCCTGGAAAACTTAAATATATTGGTAAATTTGTGTATTTTTCGACTTTTATAGCAGTTTTCACTTCTAGGAAATACAGTATGGGCACAGGGCGCGGGGCCGTGTCCTGTGTCAGATCATCTGTACTTCACTCCACTGAAAACCAATGTAATCCATCGCCGAAAAGTAAGCTAATACCAGATAAAAAAAGAATCCGACTTTAGACAACCTCCCAACCCATATATAATCACTCACTCCCCCTTCTAAAATCTAAAATCTAAACTCTCAAATGGTTATAACCCGTATTCACAGGAAGCTGATAAATGACTGGCACTTCAATAATTTTAGCCGTAGACCGCAATCAGCGCAACTTGGAACTATTAGCACAGTTTCTCAACAAAGAAGGATACCAGATGATCGCGGCTTATAACTTTGAAGATGTTGCACAAGCTATCAGTCAGCCTGCTAGGATCGGGATGGCTTTAGTAGATATTTCTGGTTTCGATCGCCGGATTTGGGAGTGCTGCGAACAACTGCGAAATCACCAAATCCCTTTTCTGATACTCTCGCCCAAACAAAGCGCTGCCATTCAGCACGAAAGCCTCTGCCACGGTGCTCGGAATATGTTGGTAAAACCTTTGATCGTTAGAGATTTGCTGGGAATTGTGCACAGCTTGCTAGGAGAACCTGCGTGAGTCAAATTTTATTGCTTGTCGAACAGAAAGAAAATCGCCGCTTGTTATTAGAATGGCTAGCAGTTTATTATGAGGTATTGCTGCCCAACTCAACAGATAGTGAGGATTTTTTACCATTTAATCAATCTTTTGACCTGGGGATAATAGACGGTCTTGCCCTGAAACGCCATTGGCAATGGGTGGCAGCCCAAAAACAGGCAGAACACCCAGTATGCTTGCCTTTTCTTTTGATTACATCCCGCTCGGATGTAGGGATGGCAACGCAATTTATTTGGCAAAGTATTGACGATTTGATTATCGCTCCGATCGAGAAGATAGAATTGCAAGCGCGGGTGGAGATTTTGCTGAGATCGCGCCAGTTGTCTTTAACTCTCAAATTGTCTCACGACCAACTCGATCGCACTCTGCAAACAGCCCAAGAACTCAACGAGATGAAAACATCTTTGCTGTACATGATTGCCCATGACGTTCGCAATCCTTTGAATTTCATCATCGGCACTACACAACTTCTTAGCAAGTACAAGTTGACATTAACAGAGGAGAAAACCCAAGAACTTCTAGACAAAACTCAAGCAGCAGCAAAAGGCATAGATTTGTTATTAGATGATGTGCTGCTGCTGGGGCGTGTTGAGTCAGGAAAAACCGGGTTTTCCTTGCTACCGATAGACTTAACAAAGTTTTGTAATGAGTTGGTAGGGGAATTTCAGAACAGCCTGAAGTTGAAACCTGAAAATGACCGGGTGACGCTGATTTTTGTAAATCACAATCCATCCGCGATGGCGTGTTTGGAGGTAAGCTTGCTCCGGCGCATTCTGGGGAATTTGCTGTCCAATGCTATTAAGTATTCTCCCCCTAATACCGAAGTAATCTTTGAATTAAAACTTACTGAAACCGAGGCTATTTTTTCGGTACTGGATGCAGGAATTGGCATACCTGTCGCCGACCAAGAACGGTTGTTTAATTCATTTTACCGGGCTAAAAATGTCGGTCGAATTCCCGGTACTGGACTGGGGCTGAGCATTGTTAAAAAATGCGTGGACTTGCACGGTGGCGAAATTACTTTGATAAGTGAAGAAGGCGTCGGCAGTACATTTACAGTAACGCTGCCGATCGCACAACCTCGAAAAAAGCAAATCTCGCCTGCAACGCCTTAAACTAGATGCAAGCATTATCTTAGGATATTCATCGAGGAATTTGACGCCCGGGTGAGGCTATACGTGGTAGTGTGACCATGAGATGTATCCTCAAAAAACTGAAGAAAACTCTCGCTATTTTACAACGCCAGAAGTTGAAGAACCATTAAGGGCCGCTGGTCAACTGATGAAATTGAGCATCGTCGTTCTAGGAGCGATTGACGAGGGTGAGAATTGGCGATCGAGCTGCGACGAACGATCGCTATCGTAAAAAATGTTGAAGGCACCCAAAAATAATTAGATGCCCTACAAAACTTATCCCGAATTGCCAGACTTTATATTTCTGAAAAAAAGCGACCCAACAGCCGTCACATCTTAGATGATATGATGCTGATTTTAACACTTTAAAAATGGTTAATCAACTCTTTTCTGAATTATTGTCCGACTACAATCAATCAAGAGTTGAAGAGCGATCGCCTGAGCTTTCAGGCCCAGAGTCCAACTGTTCAACTATTAATGGTTGAAACCTGATGTTTCCAGGTTCAATTGGCACTTTTCTCCACCAAGCTGGCAACAAGAGCAGCCAAAACTTACCCAAAGACACAGAACGCTGCTCGCCAACAAAAACCAAGGGCAGGAGAGCCGCCACTCGTAAGACGGCTGAGAGGGCAAACACCCCTGGCAAGCCACCGAGATTGGTCAAAGTGGCGATAAAGCCACCAAGGGTGATTCCCATTGCCCCAGTGACACCAGGAACCGCCGCCGCGATCGCAAAGTAAAGGGACTGATTACGTAGTGGTGCCACCGACATCATCAGATTACCACTGCACAGGTCGATCGCCGCCCACGTGGCACCGCCGATGATGTGCAACAGCGGGAACCACACCCATATAAAAATTGGAGCCGTTCCAGCTTCTAGCCAGAGCAGAGGGGTCAGAGCCACCAAGATTCCCACTACTATCATGATCGGGCGGTTCCCAACCCGGTCAGCCAGTTTGCCCCAAAAAACCAGCAGCAGTAAGTTAGCACCCGCTCCTAAGCTGTTGTAGAGCGTTACCACACTGACATCTATACTTAGGTTATCCAGCAGATACAGGTTAAAGAAGGGAGCGCTGACGTTAACGGCAAAGCTCCATAGAGCAGAGTAAAGCAAAAACTTTAAAAAATTGGGTTCCTTGAGAAAGCTAAAAATTGTCCCTATGGATGATTTTTCGCCTCTCTCTGAATGCGTGACGTGTACAAGCTTTGGGTTCACATCGGTCATAAAGAACTGACAACCTAGACTGATGATGCCAAGCACAATTCCTAAAACCAAGATGGCACTGTAACCTTGGAGCCTTCCACCGGGCCAGTTCGATACCACTAGAGCCAGCAACGGCACACCAATGAGATTCGTCAAGCTGACAGCACTATTGCGAAAGCCAAAATACCGCCCGCGCAACCGCTGAGGTACTAAAACCGCCAACCAGCTCAAGAAGGAAGCACGACCTAAAGATTCTAAGACTTGAGTTACCCAGATGATTGCCAATGTCAACTGCACTAGCTGATGTCCAGCGAGCTGAAATGAGCCTCCCAACCAAATGGCTGGCACGATAATCAGCCACAGCAGTCGCGACAGTCCGAAAATCCAGATGGAATACCAGTGGCGGCTCTGCAGTCGGTCTCCTATATAAGCTCCGAACGGTTGGAGCAGATTTACCAGTTGAGGAATGGAGGCGAGCATACCAATTTCGACTGGGCCAGCCCCTAAATCCAGCAAGAAATTACTGAGCAACGCGCCGCCGATGATGCTGTAAAAAAGCGTAGCGAAGACACTCTCCAAAGTTAGCGATCTGAGGCTTAACCGAGTTTCCGGTTTGGAAAATTTTAGAGGCGGATTGGTCAGAAGTACCGTCTCTGGTAAGGCTATATCCTCTTGGATTTCCTGAAGAGGGAGAGGATTCGTTCCTACTAAGCTGTAATCTTCTTCTTGTGTTTCGAGCATACTGGATAGCCAATAGATGAGCTGCTACGCAGCTTAATTGTATAATATAAGGTTAAGTATTTTAAGGAGCACAGCCATAGATGCAAGCTAAAAATCATTTCTCTCAAAAGCCAAAAGAAAGATTACTTAAATAAATTAGAAAAAATAAGAATGCCCAAATTACCGAAATATTATTAATAATAATTATATAAATAGCTAAGTTTTTATATTTTTTCTGCGACAGTAGGTTACTGAATTCTTCAGGATGAGCCCTATAAAATAGAGAGCTTTTCAGATGGAAGAAGTCAAGGTTACTTTCGGAAACCCACCTTTTATTATGAATAAAGGTTGCTAAAAATGAGAACCCAATCAAAGTTCTAAAGGAGCAAGAGCGTTCAACAAATTTTCTAGGATAAATCGCAGCAAAGATTGAGTTGCAAATATTAAACCTAATCGCGCTTGGGCGAGTTTTGGCTGTTCTATTTTAACTTCTCCCCAAATTCGGCACTGGCTGTAAAAAATCTGAAAGGCTTCGCTCAAACTATTGGCTAATTTGAAATAATTAACAGGTTTTTCGCGGTTTTTTACCTCAAAAGTAGGATATAAATTGTCTAGCACTGTTAACAGTTGCGATATTAAACGGCGTTCTGCTGGATGCACTAACCGCAGTCGATCGCCCTCGTCAATCCAAGGGATAGGATTTGGACTCGCCAGCGACCAAATTTGCGGCGCTGTAGCGACATCTGGCTGGGCGATCGCAATTATCCGATCGCGGTGGGCCATTCGCAGCAGGGAACAGCAGCGCGCGTGGCTGTATTGAATGGGAAACAGTCGATCGGCACACACAACAGAATCTAATATTTTAGATCCTGAAACTGGAAGGTTCGTTTGAGCTAAACGCTGCAACCAGACGGCTAAACCTGCATCAGTCAACTCCATCTCGATCATTCCCCCCGGCGCTACTTTAACGGCGAAATCTGGGTAGCACAGCGGTTCGAGTGTTTCGACCAACTCGGCGGCGATTGTCTGCGGTGTCTGCTGCCAAGTTTTAGCCAATTTCAGGGCGATCGCAGACACATAAAGCACCCGCGCGCTATCTTTACTTCGATTTAACGGAATTATTGCACCCTTCTCAATAAGCTTGTTATGGGCGGGCAGGATGCCCATCCCACAATCAAATTCACTCTTCGCTTCACAGGCATCTTGCCTGTTCTTGAAAAGGCTGCCACCTATGGGATTTAACGGAATTTGGGCCAGTGTTCCCTGCTGGGCGATCGCGCTTTGGAACATTGAAAGCAAGAAACACTTCACTGTAACTTCCGGGCACTGTGAGATATTTGCTGTATCCATATCGGCTCATCCTACCGTAAAAGCAACGATCAACTGTGACCGCTTGCACTTTTCTTGTACGTTAAACTGCGGATGTTAGGGATAGTCGATCGCCTCCCCCGGACGAGGCTAAATCGAATTAATCGGCTTTGTAGCGATTTTGGGGCTAAATATACAATTATTTCAGACAAATTTTTTGCTGATCTCTACCATTTTGATGTATTTTTTGCTACATTTAATTTTTCGGTAAAACACAGAAAAGTCAGCACAGTTAAGAAGCGTACAAGCTCGATCGGGGGTTGGTTATCTCACTTTGTATCGCACTGCTGGCAGAAACTGTTTGTCTCACTATTAAATATATCCCAGAGCCTCACTTATGCAATCAACTTCCACACCTCTAGAGACTATCGATCGACCTTTTATCACTTGGCAGCGAATTATCGACTGGGCCCAGGAACACTACCGCTGCCGGACTTTTAGCAAAGACGAGCGGATTCCCGCAAGGCCCGGACTGCTGTATTTAGTCCAGAAAGGTTCTGTGCGGCTCGTAGGCAGCGCTCAAGTTAGCGCTGCGGCGGCGAAGTCAAAATCCGTTGACAAAACTACAGAAGAAGCTTTTTTGGGCTTCGTCGGGGCTGGCCAGCCCTTTGAACTGGTTGCTCAGTCTCCTTTTACTCTCCAAGCTTACGCTCATGCCGATCAAACTCACGTAGTGTGGATGTACTGGCACGACTTGGATAATTGGCCTCACTTTCGTAGGGAAATTTTGGATGCGTTTCGCTACCAGCACCAGCGGAAACTTCTCTGGCTGAGCACTTTGGGACAACGCCGGACGATCGACCGACTGTTGGGATTTCTCACTTTGTTGATTGAGGAGTTCGGCGAACCTTACGTAGGTGACGGCGAACCGGATGTGGTTCGGGGCTACCGCCTGCCTTGGGCCTTGACTCACGCTCAAATTGGCAGCGCGATCGGGTCAACGCGGGTGACTGTGACGCGCCTGATGGGTAAGTTGCGATCGAAAGGTTTGATTAATACTGAGGATGATAATTTAATCTGTTTGCCGGCTAAGTCTAACCCCCAAAAGACAAAAAACCAACAGCAGGACTTAGAAGATTCCCTGGAAGATTCCCTGGAAGATTCCCTGGAAGATTCCCTGGAAGATGAAGATTCCCTGGAAGATGAAGATTCTCTCGAAGAATCTGCATAAAATCCTGCGGGAAATTGCCAACAAACAGCGCGTCACTATTAGTTTTGGGCAGTCGCGCTCGATCGCTCGACAGTGTACGATGAATTGTGTAAACTTTTCCCGTTCTCGAAAGGTGCGACTGACAATGACCGATGACAAGCAAAAATCTTCAATCCCGAACAATCAGCAACGGGTGGTATTCTGCGACTTTGACGGCACGATAACTGTTGAAGAAACTTTTGTGGCGATGCTCAAGCATTTCGCACCGGAATTGTCGTCTCAACTAATGCCTGAAATATACGCTAGAAGGCTGAGTTTGCGATCGGGAGTGCGGCAGTTATTAGAGTCTATTCCCTCGGAATGTTACGGGGAAATTGTGGAATTTTCTAGGGGAAGGCTAATGCGGCCGGGATTGTTGGAATTGCTGGATTTTTTGGACGAGAAAAAGGTAGATTTTGCGATCGTGTCCGGCGGTCTTCGGGTCATGGTAGAGACGGTAATGGGCGATTTGGTACACCGGGCGAGCGTTATTTACGCTGTGGATGTGGACGCTAGCGGCCCTCGGTTGCAAGTCAGTTCTGAGTTGGAAGGAGATGAGGAATTGGTGGCTAAGGTGCGGGTGATGGCGCAGCACCCGGCCGAAGAACAGGTGGCGATCGGAGATTCGCTGACGGATTTTAATATGGCTTTGCAGGCTTCGTCGGTGTTTGCGCGCGATCGGCTTGCCGAGTATCTAGACGAACAACAAAAGCCTTATACTAAATGGGATAATTTTTTTGATGTGTTGGAAAATTTGTCCCAAAAATGGAATTGAAACTATCGCCTTTCTCAGGTAATATAAATTCCGTTTGCATCGGTATTGTATGATGTTAAATTTTGTAGGGGCGGGTCCACCAACAATAATTGCCCATAATAAACAATATAATAAACCCGCCCCCGTGCAGATAAGTCCGATGCGACCGAATTTGATATAAGCTTTGCACGGATTACCATACGTTTAGATAGGCCAGCGCAATTCCTATTAAAGTAAAAAGTAGATTAAAAACTGAGGATTTGTAAAGGATGAGTGGCGATTTGAGATCGGATTTAATTGCAGCAGCCAAACATTTTTACGATCGCGGTTGGATGGTTGGGACTGCTGGCAATCTTTCAGCCCGCTTACCAGATGGCAGTTTTTGGATTACTGCTAGCGGCCGCGCCAAAGGGCAGTTAACTGAACAAGATTTTATCAGAATGAACTCAGAGGGGGCAATTGTCGAGCAACCTGTTGCCGACAGCCGCCCTTCGGCCGAAACCAGCATTCATTTAGCCGTTTACAATTGTTTTCCAGACGCTAAAGCTTGCTATCACGTGCACTCCATCGAGGCAAATTTAGTTTCTCGGCTAACCGCAGGAGATGCAGTGCCTTTACCCGCGATCGAAATGCTGAAAGGTTTGGGGGTGTGGGAGGAAAACCCGCAAGTGTCGATACCCCTCTTTACAAATTATTTAGAAGTCCCTAAGATAGCCAAGGAAATTTGCGAATTCTTTGCCATTTGTGCGCCCTCTGTACCCGCTTTGTTAATTCGCGATCACGGCATCACAGTCTGGGCAGACTCGCCAGCGGCAGCTTACAATTACGTAGAAATTGTAGAATACATTTTTCGCTATAAGATCGCAGCCCGCCAATTAAATTTAGATTGAAGATTTGGGATTTGAGATTGAGCGGTGCATGAATTCGGAATTATGTAGGTGCGCCCTAAGCAGCTTACGGCTATTACCGCTATGATTAGCCTCTCAAACCACTTTTTGTATCCCGGACTGTAGGAAACGAGCAAACATTCAGAAGAGGCAACAGTTATGGCTAAATATACCAGAATTTTATCCATAGATGGAGGCGGAATTAGAGGAATTATTCCCGCGCAAGTTTTAGTTAGCGTTGAGTCAAAGCTGCAACAAAAAAGTGGCAACCCAGATGCGAGAATAGCTGACTATTTTGATTTAATCGCGGGCACGAGTGCGGGAGGAATTTTAACTTGCATCTATTTGTGTCCCGATGCCGAAAATCCTAGCAGGCCTCGGTGGGCGGCCCAAGACGCTGTTAATTTTTCGATTAAGAGCGGCCGCGACGTTTTTCAGACTTCATTGTGGCAAAAAGTCAGATCTCTAGATGGTTTGAGAGATGAGAAATATCCCAGCGATCCCTTAGAAAAATTATTTTGGGAAAATTTTAGAGATTGCAAACTCAGCGAACTGCTAAAACCTTGTTTAATTTCCAGTTACGACATCGAAAGGAGAAAAGCTCACTTCTTCGATCAAATAGATGCTCAAAAATGTCCAGCAGAAGACTATTTTATTAGAGATATCGCCAGAGCAACATCGGCAGCTCCCTCTTATTTTGAGGTTTCTAAACTCTACTCTTTTAGCAACGAATGCTACGCTTTAATTGACGGGGGAGTCTTCGCAAACAATCCGGCACTTTGTGCCTATGCAGAAGTTAGAAATAAATTCACAATTCCTGACGATCGCTCCGACAAAGGCCCGACCGCAAAAGATATGGTAATTTTATCCTTGGGAACAGGAGAAGCTCAGAAAAAATTCGCCTACGAAAAAGTAAAAAATTGGGGTCAAGTTGAGTGGGTTGAGCCTTTGATTAATATCATGATGACGGGAGTAGCGGAAACTGTAAATTATCAACTAATTCAAATTTATGATGCGGTTGAAAGACCGAATCAATATTTGAGAATTACTCCCGATTTGAGCCACGAACAACCGCTGCCGATTGATGATGCCTCGGAAGATAAAATATCAGACCTGCTGAGAATTGGCAAGGAGCAAGCCGAAAAGAATAATGAACAGTTGGATAATTTTATTGACTTATTACTTGCGGAGTAGTCCTAGGGTTTGAGATTTTAGATTTTAGATTGGGAAATGAGTGATGATGACCACAGAATCAATCACTGCCAGTCTAAAACCTAAAAAGGTAGAGTACACCAACCGCAGGGCAAGCCGACTGAAAATATATGTTGACAAATAGTGCAATAATTGCTGTAGGATTGCCGAAAATCTTTATGTGGCAGTGCTTCGCCCTGTTTGCAATTAATCGCGAGCCCTCAGTCATTGGTTAAAAAATACCAAGAAAAGTGCGATCGACATTTAGATGAAACCTTCAATAACAGGTGGTTTCAGCGGTTTTTTGTGACGTTGTTCCTGGGTGGCCAAGTGCTGCTACGCATACTCCAAGGCAAAATTGACCGCCGCAAAATCATGGAACATTTAGTAACAGTAGGCCTGGATTCTTTGCGATCCGTGCTGCTAATAGCCTTTTTTGGCGGCATGATTTTTACATTTCAATCAGCCAGAGAATTGGTGCGCTTTGGGGCGGTTGGGGCTATGGGAGGTGCGTTTGCTGTGGCATTTTGTGGCGAACTAGCACCACTTTTAACGGCGGGCGTGGTGGCGGGACAAGTAGGTTCGGCCTTTGCGGCGGAGATAGGAGAAATGCAGGTGACGGAACAAATAGACGCCCTGTATATGTTAAGAACAAATCCGGTTGATTATTTAGTAGTGCCGAGGGTGATAGCTTGCTGCATCATGCTGCCGATTTTAACAATTTTTGCGGTAGCGGTGGGGATTTTGGGCGGGCTATTTGTAGCGGTTCATTTTTATAATTTGGAACCGTCGGTATTTTTGGAATCGGTGCGGACTTTTTTGGGGCCTGGGGATTTAGTAACTGTGGTGATTAAAAGTTTTATTTTTGGGTTAATAATTGCCCTTGTCGGTTGCGGTTGGGGATTGACGACAGTGGGCGGAGGGAAAGGAGTAGGCCAAGCTGCAACGGCCGCGGTTGTGACTTCGTGGGTGTTTATTTTTGTGGCCGATTTCTTTTTATCGCTGTTGATGTTTCAAGAGTTGGGGATTATGAGAAGTTGATAATCTTGGCGATTATGGCCGTAGTCAGGAGTCAAGATGCTTAAATATTAAGGGTTTGAACACTCATCAACCCGAGTGCCACCAGGATGGCTATAAAATAACAGGAATATTTTTTAAACCGCTGATGAACGCAAATAAACGCTGCTCAAATTGCATCAGCGTTCATCCGTCTTCATCCGCTGATATCTGCGGTTTAAAACTCTCAACTTTAGATGGTAGGTTGGAGAAAGGAGGGCGATACACTCGAATTGCCTGAATAGGCACTTTCCCATCTGTTTCGGGGACGATTTCGAGGATGTGTTTGGAGTTGCTCAAATTCTGAGCCAATGTTGTAGAATACTCGCGGCTTGAATCCGTAATTTGTGGAGGAACGTATGAATCAACAAACATTGGTCGCACCTGCCAGGAAATTTCAAAGCCTTTAGGCGTCGGTTTTTTAGAGTCTTCATAAGAATTTTTCAGCCACCAGTTTCTCGGTTCAATCACGACGCGGCCAGAGTTTGAGACAAACATTTCGTCGTTTGTACCGCTGCCGTCGTAACCTGTTTTAGAACCTACAACGTCAAATTTAAACTTGCTAGCGTCGCTGTTAATTTCAGTAATTATGGCTTTCCAATCTTCGACGATTAGCGGTTTTTGGCTGGATACTTGGATGATTGCCGGCCAACCGACGCCAATAGTAACGCTAGGTCTGGTGATGCTGTAAAGTTCAGGAAATTCTGAGGGTTTTTTGCCGTCGATCGCAATTTTAGCAGAAATTGCCTGACCGTTGAAGGTTTTATCGGCGATCGCATCTATTCTATTTCCTTCAAATTCTAAAACCAACTTGCCATTTTGCCACTTAACATCGCTGCCAACCATATAGGTTTTCACTAAATCCTGCGGCGGTTGAGAAGAATTTGGCTTGTATCGCAGATGCGGTTTTATCAGAGCAGCTAGGAGAAAGTTTCCCCAATCGTTAAGGTGAATGCTGTCGCTCAATAGCTGTTGTGGCTGCAAGCGATTGTCTTTCAAATACCTGCGCCAAGGTTCGCGAATTTCTGCGATTTCACAGCCGTACTTATCGGCCAACTCCGGCAGCCATTTAGTAGAATGAGTGTTGTGCCATTCGTATCTTTTGACTGAATTTGGATCGTCGCTGTTGCCTGTCGGCATCCAGTCGATGTGGTCAGAATGCAAGAGTATTTCGCTAGCAGTGCGGCTGCGGACATTGGCAATTATGGCTTCGTAATCTTCACCACCTCCGTAGACGTGAAAAATTAGCAAGTCTGGATAAAAAGGATACAAATCGTGTTCGCTGGGACGGATTAAAATCGGTGCTGCAAATCCTCCGAGCGCCCGATTTTCCACAATTAAATCTGCATGGGGGAATCGCTGTCTCAAATCCTTCACTACATCTTGCCACCAATCTTGCTGAGTGATGGATTGACCGTAGAATAGGATACGCACTTGGCGGCGGTCTGTTGGAGTGCTAGCAGCAAGTAGCCCCATCGTCCTTTGAATCCTCGCTCCAAAAGTAGCACTATTTTCAATAGGAGCGGGTGGGGGGAATGGCGTATCGGCAGCTATTTTTTGGATGAGCGGAACTAACAGAAAGCTCAGACACAAAAAAAGCAGCCACAAGTAGCGATAAATCTTGGATTTTCTGCTATTTCCTGGGTGTTTTGCCATTGTTTTATTTTTTCCTGTCCGTTTCACTTCGCTCAAGGCGACTGTGGGATGAATGCTACGCCTCTAATCAGTAGCTGTAGCGTGCTTATGGGCGCACCTCACGAGTAGCTGTAGTGTAGGCTGTATGGAAATATATTACCAAATTGAGCGAGCCAAAAAGTGATATAATGCCTGCTAATTAATTGCAGGAGAGCGATCGCACGTCAAATGGATTACAAAACAGCCCGCAGTTTTCTGATCGACCAAGGAACCGCCCTGGAAACCAAGAAAAATCCCGACGCCTTCCTGATGCGTCTCAAACAAGGTCAACCGCCCGTACCCGGACAGGTGACATCGATTTTATTAGCTTTAAAAATATTGTTTGAAGGGCTGCAAGAATCTCCAATGCTCGATCGACAATTGATCTCGGCACTGCATTTACTGTCAGTAGAAGGTTTGCAGCAATTTGAAGCTGGACTCCGCAGAGGAGTTTCTTGGCCACCGCTGCTGAAGGAAGACTTAAATCGAATTGCGATCGCAGTCAAGAATATCTTTTCCGGTGTCTGGCAATAATTAGCTCGGCAACCACCAATCCCGATACCCACCGCCAGCAGACTCAATTTTTTTCTACATTTTTTTCTACAATTATTTGTAAAATTTTATGTTAAAATTGCTACATTTACCCTCGAGTTGTGGCATCTTAATATAAGAATCAGTTCTCAAAAACAATTGGAGAAACTACTCATGAACACCGAAGAAAAAGCTAGACAACTAATTGCACGAGAAAGACAGCATAGCGAACACTTGCAAGACTCTATGCTCAACCGTTCCTCCCACGAGCTAGAAACACCTGGGGAGGGAATTGCTGAAGAAAAAGCCAGAGAATTAATGGCTCAAGAAAGGCAGCACAGCGAACACCTGCACGACTCTATGTTAAGCCGTTCCTCCCAAGAGGTAGAGGCATCGATCGCACCCGATGACACTCACAAATAAATTTTGTTCACACAAGACTTACGGACACATACCAAGAAACCGGGTTTTTATACCATTTTTCATACCGTAACAAAGGGCTGTAAAAATGTTTTTGTGTAAACAACCAGGTTTCTGGGTTCCGGAAGAGTTCAGTACAGCAAAACTCTACTCAAATCGAGGCGAATTTTAGGTGCAATCAAAACAGCCCTTGCTCGGTTTGCAGCCACTATCACCAACCTCAAATCGCCAAATATAGCAAGATAAAATGCCAAGTTCTACTGCTCGCGAAAGCTTTCGAGGGATGCCAAAAGAGCTGGCAGTCCCGCTAGCGCGACGGACACCAGAGCCTCATCTTTGTAAACTCGCGATCGGAAAATACGGGTACTTTTAGACGCAGAGGTGAGAGAGCCTCGCCGTTGGGAATTTCCGGTTTCAACCCGCCCTAAATTTTTGGTTTCTCGCGTCACGCAAAACATAGTAGTATCCTCGCAGTATCGTCAATTAATCCCTAAATATGCGCCCGTAAAATTTCTCACGGCTTGCTGTATATTTCTATTATTACTCAGATAGGTAACAGAGATGAAAGCATGAAATAATTATTCACGATAAACAGGGATCAACTTAAACTGCATCACAACTTTTATTAATTTGTTACAGGGCGGATTTGTTTAAGCCGATCGCTCGCGACTCAGACACCAGGCAGCAAAATCACCGATTTCACAAGAAGAACGCGGATCAATGATGCTAACTCTTAGTCCAGCAACAGTGATAAGTCAAATCAAGCCGACTGTCGAAATCTTGCGCGACGGAGACTACCGCTACCGAGACTCCTTTGCGATCGATCGACCTTTCAGAGAAATTCAATTTCGCAAACAAGACAGATACATCACCGGCAGCGATTCAGACAAACGCACGGGCAAAAGTTACTGCTTCCGGGGCATCCCCCAGCAGAACAACATTATTAACATCACGGTAGCGATCGAAATTTCCCCAAAAACAGCACAGCAAACCGAGTGGAAATTAGCACCGGGAAACCCCATTAATTTCGACAGGCTTTATCCCCTGCAAGCTGGACCTGGATTAGAATTGTACAAATGTTTGACAGCATTTTTACCAAACTTGAAAGATTAGTTATTCGTTACTTATTAGTGGTTATTTCTTAATCGCTTTGGCTTGTTAATAGCCAATAACATTCGTTAACAGTTAACAGTCAACAGTCAACAGCCAACAGCCAAAATTTAACTCCCTAAGAACTAGCATTTTCCAATTCTTCCCGCAGCATTTCCCGGTAGACTTTCGGCAAACGAGAACTCATAGAATTGTTCTCAATTCCATATCCCAAACTCGTCCAAGTTCCTGAAAGCATCCGCAATACCTCAGTTAATCTTTCCTGCCGCAACATCTCAGGAATATCAGCTTTCCAAAACTTGCGATCGCTCAACCAAGCATAAACCACAGCATCCTGATCTTCTGGTTCAAAACTGTAATCTTCCCAGAATAAAAAATTAGCACGACGTGCCTGATAGCGCTTCGCCTTCTCCTTCCAAGTCGAAGTCAGAAATTGATACCTGCCCGCAGCGGTAGTACACTTGCCTCGATTCGGACCCTTAACAATCTTGACGCACCAGTCAGGATGCCGGCTCAAATCTAATATATATTTGCCACCGTAAACAACGTGATAAGGGCGAGAAACATTCGACTCGCTAGCAGAAATAGTTCGCATCAGCGCCCGAATGTAAGGATCGCCGGTTTTCATAGCCAGCGGCGGAAATTTTCCCACCCCGCTTGCCGACTGCGACAACTGCTGATTTCCCCGCAAACTGTCAACCAAAAAAACACCGCCGCCAATCACAGCGCCGATTAAAAGTATAAATCCGAGGATTTGAATCTCCGATCGCCTCAGCAAACCTCTTTTTCGACGGTCAAATTTCTCAGCTTCCAGCAAAGTCATTTCCATTTCCGAAATTTCGGCTAATTTGCGAGCCACCCGGATTCGGCGCACCCGAAAATCGTATTGATATAGGGGGGCCGCTAACAGCGTTAAACTCGATAAAACCCCCGCCAATTTAATCAGCCAGAAATCTAATTCACCGGCTATGGCAACATTTGTGAGAGTAGATATTCCTGTTAGTAACAGGGCCGGATCGATCGATCGCGCTGGCCAATAAAAAATCGCAAGTTGCACCAACAGCGACAGATTAAAGGCAAAAAAAATCACTACAACAGCATTCAACCCTTCTCGCAAGTGCGATCGAATACCAGTGTGCCTGCGCTTGAACTTGCGCGCAACGCGAAAGCGCCCCGGCAGCATAATTAGTAAGGGATTTAAGATTTTGACTGCGAACAAGTGAAACACAAAAAACACAGGCAACTGAATCAGCCAAGCCGCCAGCAGTAGAGTCAGAAAGCCGATATCGTCGCTGACAAAAGGAATGCCCCTGCCAAGGACAAAACTAAAACTCTGAGCGAGAGCAAATGCCCTTAACCACGAAATCGGATAGGGGAACCAAGCTGGCCACTTGAGAGTTTTCATGCTGGGAGAGAGAAATTTCAACGGCGAATGGTAAAACTATTAAGATTTTGCCAGATTTGGCGATCGGAAAATTGTTGTAGGGTGCGTCAGCCCAAATCTTTGACCCAAATCACATCTTGCACCATTCTCGATAAGCCTTTTTTGGGCGGGCAGGATGCCCACCCCACAAGAAAATGCACTTTTTGTGGAACAGGCATCTTGCCTGTTCTTGACAATGGTGCAACATCTCAGAGCCAAATCCAAGTGTTTTTGGTCTGACGCACCGAACCCAAGCGAGGCTAATTCAATCAAATCACACTGGCAAACAACTCCTCAAAACTCTTTTGCGGAGCCTCCGACTTCGCCACAATTTCCACAACCTTGTTGCGAGAAGCCGGCTGAAACAGCGCCTCCACACACACTTGGGCTACCTTAGTGCGGGGAATGCTGCTCTCAAACATTTTGTCCGCACCAGTCATGACGATCGCATCTGAATTATCCTCATTTTTCAGACCGCCCGGACGGACGATCGTATAAGTCAAACCGCTTTTTTGCAAATACTCCTCGGCTTGCTTCTTCCAAACCAGAATCAGCCAGAACAAATTCAGCGGGTGAAAAAACTGAGAGACGCACAGAGAAGTCACAAGCACAAAATGCTCAATGCCCTTAGCCTTAGCTGCATCCACCAAATTTTTAGTACCTTCAAAATCCACCTTGTAAGGCGCTGTCGGGTCAAAACCAGGGGCCGCCCCTGTCGCGCACAGCAATACCGTACTATCGCCGATGGCATCGCCCAGGGAAGTCGCATTTAATACATCCCCAGTCACTAACTCAGCCTCCGGTGGTAAAATTTGTCTAGCTGTGTCTAGATTTCGGACTAAGGCGCGCACGGGAATACCTCGCTTGACTAATTCTGCGACGATGCGGCGGCCAGTCTGACCTGTGGCTCCTGCTACAAATGCTTTCATAAGTCGAGTTATGCTGGATTAGGGTAAGTTTTGTTACTATCAATTTCTCAATTGTAGGGAGGGAACTCCCTTAACACATCCCCAACCGGATCGATTGGCGTGTATAACAGGAGAGCATACAATGAAGCAGGATTCCGCTGAATATCACACTGTTGAAGCTTCTGACGAAAATTACTACCCAGATGCGAGTTTCCGACAGCCGGAAAGTCAAAGCGCGGATGCAGGAGAGGAAGTTGAGCCGATTTGGTTTCACACGCATTTTGAAGACAGCATGGAGATGTACGCCGATGCGGAGACGGTGGCAAAGCATTTGAACAACCACAAGACTTGGTTTTGCCAGTGCGCTTCGCCGATGAAGGCCGAGCCGCTCGGAGAAAACGGCTATGATTTATTAATCGGGCGTTTTGGGGCTTTCGGCTACCGCGTTGAAGCGAGAATTGGTTTAGAGTTGCTGCCGCCTGACGCTGAAGGCTGCTATTTAATTAAGACAATCCCGGTTCCGGATTATACCTCCCCTGGGTATGAAGTGGATTTTCGATCGGCAATGAAGCTAGTGGAGATACCGTCTCAGGAGTTTGCCGCCGATTGGCCGAGATCGGAACGTGCTAAGCTGCCGCCTGCGATTACCATTACTACCTGGAAACTGGATTTGGCTGTGGGGGTTTGCTTTCCCAAGTTTATTCGATCGATGTCTCAACCTTTAATAGAAAAAACCGGCGATGCGCTTTTGGAAAAAATCATCAAACAAGTTAACCGGCGCTTGACTTATAAAACTCAGGTTGTTTTTCACGAAAGTTTGGGCATTCCTTTTCCGAAAAATCCTAAGAAACATTAACAATACTTACGCTCTAACCTGTACTGCATTTAAATTGTATGTTAAGTGCGGGATCTCCTGCCCACCCCACAAGAGTAAAGATCTATTTTACTCTGCAATTTAAATGCGGATTAGCTTAACTCACATTTGTAGGGTGTGCACTGCACACCTTACTCATAAGTTCGATCGTCATAACTCATACCATTGTAGATTTTCGACTTCGGCGTGAGCGCTCAGTCACACAATTTTAGATTAAATTATTGGGAATAACTGATTGTGTATGGCTTGGGATCACGAGGCTACAGTTGCTTTTTTGAAACTGATATCACTGTCTCCGGGTGCTTAGGGCGCGCCTTATGCCTATGTTTTTGAATCCAATACTTGCTTGAGCAGTTAATCCCAATCATCAAGTTATTGCTAAGAAAATTTAAGGGTAAGGTCATGATTGCATTTGACATATAGCAATCCTTGCAGGAGTCGTAAATTTTTTACCCCACCCCAACCCTCCCCGAACCCGCTGGGAGTCCGTAAGAAATTCACAAATGACTTATGATTGCTATATGCTGATTTCTTATCATCGGAATTAGTTTTTATTATGGGTCAGTTTAGCACAGGGTTGGACACAAGAGTTTCAAGTCAGATGCCATCAAGTTCGACAGCATTGTTATTAAAAGATTCTGCTTCTGTCATAATGCTTTCCCTCCTTATTGCCTCATGATTAAGCAGTGTAGCCGACGCAGTTCAAAGCGGATTCCGATCGCCCTCCGAAACCAGCAAGTGTCTCAGATCACAAGACCGATAGATCGCCCTCACTGCCCAAAAACATAAAATTATGTCACCTTAAGTAAGGAGTTATAAAATAACTCTTGCCATATCCCTAGAAAGTTATGACAACGAAACTAAGAGCTAAACACACAGAGAAAATGGAGAGAGACTTGCACCAGTTGAGGGCAGACCAAGAACTGATTCTCAATCAAGTAGACAATGCGATCGCTCTGTTCGACTCGTCTGATTGCTTAGTTTTGTTTAACAAAAAATTGGCGGGAATCTGGGGACTGTCCCCAGAATGGCTGGAAACAAAGCCGAAGTGCCACTTGCTGTTTGCGGAAATTGTCGATCGGGGTTACTTATCTGTTCAACAGTGGCAAGAGTTTCAGCAAGCACTCGAAACATCTCAGCATGAAAGTTTATCATTTTATTTCGAGCAATCCAATGCGGTTTGTTTGGAGGTGTGCGCCACGATTACCAACAGTGGCGGACGGCTGTTAACCTTTCGAGACGTTACGGTATACCAAAACTCCCAAGCTAGCTTGAACGCAGAAGTCAGGCGGCTGAGCTTTCTTTTAGGTTTAACCGAACGCCTGCAAAAGTCTGACAGTTTGCAAGAAATAGGTCAGTTTGCCCTCACCTATCTAGTAGAGGCAATGAATGCTGCTTTCGGAGATGTCAAGGTGATTAGCGGCAAGGGAAACGATCGGCAAGCAGCGGCGATTTCCAACCACATTTCTGGTCAATTTCTGGCTACTTACGGGGAACCAGTAGTCGCAGCAATGCAAGAATTGCTCGACCAAGGCATTCCCTACGGCATCGGTTTGCTGTGGGAAGTGGTGAAAACTGGTAAACCTTTGTTCGTAGAGGATTATGCCCAACATCCCAATGCCGTGCCGAAATTTCGGCATCCAGGAATTGGACAACTGGGCATTTTTCCGATCGCAGCCACCGACGGTACAATTATTGGCGTACTGACGCTGGAGTCCCGCAACGTCAAAAAACTGCAAACCGCCCTCAACCAAGAAGTGCTGGAGGCTGCTTGCCGGACCTTGGGGGCGGCGATCGAGCGGGCTCAGACACAAGAAAACCTGCGCCAAGTTAATGAAGAATTAGAGTATTCTTCTCAGTTGAAATCTGAGTTTTTAGCCTCGATGTCCCACGAATTGCGGACGCCTCTGAACAGCATTCTGGGCTTTTCTGACTTGCTGCTGCGGCAAACAGCCGGACAGTTGAGCGATCGACAAATCAACTATGTAGAACTGATCGAAAAAAGCGGCCAGCACTTGTTGCAGCTAATCAACGATATTCTCGATCTTTCTAAAATTGAAGCGGGGAAAGTAGAACTAAACTTACAGCCTGTTCGCGTTCAAGAACTCGCGACAGACTGTCTGAAAATGATGCAGCCACGGGCCGAGAAAAAGCGAATCGGTTTGTCTTTAGAACTCGACAACCGTATTACTAAAGTTTGGCTCGACGAACGGCGAGTGCGACAAATTGTGATTAATTTACTTTCCAATGCCATCAAATTTACCCCCGAACAGGGACAAGTTAAACTCAGCGGGCGTCTGGCCTACGGCAGCGAAATAGACGGCGACTACCGACCGGATTGTTCTCCTGTAAATGCCAGCACTCCTTATTTTTGTTTTGAGGTGAAAGACTCCGGCATCGGCATTCCTCAAGACCGCTGGCACTTGTTATTTCGACCTTTTCAACAGGTGGATTCTTCCCTGACTCGGAGGCACGAAGGTACAGGTTTGGGTTTGGCTTTGACTAAGCGTCTGGCAGAATTACACGGGGGAACTGTTTCTTTCCAATCTGTTTGCGATCGGGGAAGTCTTTTCCGCGTTTGGCTGCCTTTGACGGAGATACGTCAACAGTTGGGAAACTTTGCTTCTTGTGCTTTGGATACCAAGTTAGTTCCTGCTTCTGCGATTGCTTTACCAATTGCCAGGAAGCGGATTTTGGTTGTCGAAGACCAGCCTTTTAACCAAATGTTAATTTCTGAGGTGATGGAATTGGAGGGGTACGGGGTAGAGATAATCGCAGATGGGAAGGCGATGGCCGATCGTATTCTCGCCGCCTCTGCAGCCCCGGAGTTGCTGCCGGATTTGATTTTGATGGACATTCAGTTGCCGGATGTTGACGGCTTTGAGTTGATGCGCCGAGTTAAAGCAGATCCTGTCTGGGATTCGGTACCGATGATTGCGGTGACGGCGATGGCGATGCCCGGTGACAGTGAGCGATGTTTGGAAGCTGGCGCTTCTGCTTATTTGAGCAAGCCACTGGATTTGAATTTGACGATCGCTACTGTCCGTTCTTTTCTTGGCTAACAATAATTATTTGCAGTTCCAGCACTGCCATTTATGATAATTGATAACAACAAAGGTTAAACTCAATAGTAGATAAATATCTATATGACTTGCCCGCACTTGCCTCCGAAAGCCTGTTCCTACGAAAAATATCGAGTTTAGTAAGGAGAAATATACCAATCAACCCGTTTTCGAGCTTCCCCACGCGCAACTCCCGAGCTAAATTCAATATATTATATCATATTCCATGTCAAACAAGTCGCCCTGCATCATGTTGGTTGATGACGAGCCAGCTAATCTGACTTTACTGGAAGAGTTATTGCACCTGAAAGGATACGCTACAGTATCAGCGCTATCTGGCCATGAAGCGCTCTCCCTTGCCCGCGCCTCTCGACCCGATTTAATTTTACTAGATATTATGATGCCAGAGATGGACGGTTTTGATGTGTGCGAGATCCTGCGGAAGGATACGGCATTGCAAACTGTACCGGTGATTTTTTTGACGGCCCTCGATGACGATATGTCTCGCATCAAAGGGTTAGAAATGATGGCCGATGATTATTTGACAAAGCCTTTTAACAGTCGTTTGTTGCTGGCGAAAGTGGAAAATATTTTGCAGTTGAGTCAAATGCGATCGCAAGCTGTATCTTCCCTATTCAACCAGCAAGTCAGAGAGCAAAGCAAACGCCAAATCGCCGCAGCTTGGGAAGCCAACGAATATCTTTCAGAAAAATTTCAGCTATTTGTGCCAGAGCAAATTCTAGAGCGAATTGCGCCGCAAGGAATAGAATCTATTCAGTTGGGCAATGCCACAGAAGAAGAGCTGACTGTTTTATTTTGTGACATTCGCGGGTTTACTGCGATCGCTGAATCTCAACAAGCTCGCGAGACTTTTGAATGGTTGAACGCTTTTTTTACTAAAATGAACGAGTGCATAACGTCTCACGGCGGGTTTATTGACAAATACCTAGGCGATGCAATCATGGCAGTATTTGACAAGCCAAATTCTCACGCCATGGATGCGATCGAAGCCGCAGTAGCAATGCAAGAAACTTTGCAAGAATTTAATGCCAGTCGCCACCAATACAATTTAGAATCTCCCGTCAATATTGGTACGGGAATTAACACAGGTATCGGCATGATCGGCACTTTAGGTTCCGATCGCCGCATGGACTCTACAGTCATCGGCGATGTGGTAAATACAGCTTCTCGGTTAGAAAATTTAACTAAAATATACGGCTGCCAAATTATTGTTAGCGAAAATGCGATCGTTCATGCGAGAGAATTTCTAAATGGCATAAGTTCCAACTCCCACTCAAAAGAAAGTCTATTATTAAAGTGCGACTTAGAAGTGGAAACACAGGAGAGTATTATTTCTACTTCTGGGGCGACGGCTGCTGACAGCCATTTGCCCCGCAACAATTATTACTATCGCTGGATCGATCGAGTAACCCCGCGCGGCAAGCAGGAAGCTATTGAAATCTACGAAATCTGGGCAGCCTCCTGTCCAGACTCTGAGGCAAAGCAGCTTACCCAGAGTTTATTTGACAAAGGCATTCAAGGATGGCAATCCGAAAGATTTGTCGCAGCCTTGGGGTATTTTCAGCAACTAATCGAACAAAACCCTGCTGATACAGTCGTCAGTTTTTATATAAATCGCTGCCAGGAAAAACTAGGTTTTCTCCCTGCAAATAGCAGTTCGATTTAACGTTTAGGGCGGGCTTGAAGCCCACCCCACAATAGTTAATACCTATTGAAAAAGTCGATCACTATCCTGCATTGCATCTGCGTTGCGTCTGTGCTTTCCCTATCAATGAAAGATTTATGCAATAGGTCTACTCTAATTGGAGTTAGCATCAAACAGTCGTCAAAACTTGCTCTCTCAACTTCCCGATCAACTCATTCACCCCCCCCGCATTCAAACGGTAACTCAGAGGATGACCGATCAAATAAGCTGAACTTTCAAACAAAACATCAATTTCCACCAAACCATTTTCTCGCAAAGTTTTGCCAGTCGAAACTAAATCCACAATTGCCTCCGACATACCCGTAATCGGCCCTAACTCCACAGAACCGTAAAGCGGCACAATTTCCACCGGCAAATTCAAATTGTGGAAATATTCCCTTGCACAGTGTACGAATTTTGAAGCAACTCTACCGTGAGGAGGTAAATCCACAGTTCGTCGATAAGAACTAGATTCCTTCACCGCCACCGACAGCCGACACTTGCCAAATTTTAAATCAATTAAATTGGCAACTTTCGGCTTTTTTTCCCGCAAAACATCATAGCCAGCAATACCCAAATCCGCTTGACCGTATTCCACATAAACTGGCACGTCGTGCGTCCTTACTAGCAAAGCTTTGGCAGTGCCGGTCGGGTCATAAATTTGAAGTTGTCGGTTAGAGGAATCGAGAAAAGCACTGAAGTCTAATCCAACCGATTTAAACAGCCGAATGCTATCTCCTAACAATCCGCCTTTGGGAAGTGCAACAGTAATCATGTCAATTTTTAGAGTGTAAATTTCTAAATTTGGGAAGGGGGCGATCGCGGTCTAAGCAGAAACAGCTTTTACCAAACTCAGAATAACACATAGAGTTCATAGCGAAAAATAAATTTTGGCTATTGCTCGATCCTTTGTTTGGGTATATATTATATTTAGTAAGTTTTGATGTCGTCACGTTTTTCAATGGCGGTCAGTATGGAAAACAATCAAGAGTTTGAGAGTCAACAATTTGACAGAAAATTTCACAATGTAGACCCGGCTTCCCTAAAAAAAATTACAGTAGATAAAATCCTCTCAGGCGGTGGTGTAGAGGCCGAGGAAATGCACTATACAGTGACCGTACCTACCGCTAACGATGCCAAAATCCACACAGACAGATCATTCGATGCCAAATCAAGTGTGTTCGATACAGCCCCCCGATCGAAGTTTGCAGAAAAACGCGGAACGCTGGGAGGCTGTTAATCTAAAATGCTTGCAGAGGCTAGTGCAGGAAACGGGCCGATCGCGCGTTAGCGAAGCCCTCGAAGATGAGCGTCATTCATTCAGTCTCATGCCTTTGTGTATTCAACTCTAAAACTTAAAATTTAACTGGCGATCGCCAATAGCTGACAGCTAAACTATGACCGAATTGACACTTGTTATTGGTAATAAAAATTATTCCTCTTGGTCGCTGCGCGCTTGGCTGGCGATGAAACAAGCTGGACTGGAATTTGCCGAGGTGAGAATCCCCTTAGACTGGCCGACAACCAATGAAGAAATTCGCCGCTATTCTCCATCGGGAAAAGTGCCAGTTTTAATCGACGGCGACTTGAAAGTGTGGGAATCTTTAGCAATTTGCGAATACGTTGCCGATCGCTTTGCAAATGATTTGTGGCCGACAGATGTAGCGGAACGGGCGATCGCCCGTTCCATCTGCGCCGAAATGCACGCGGGGTTCCAAAATTTGCGCGAAAATATGCCGATGGATTGCCGCAACCGCTATCCGGGAGAAGGGATGACTGCCGGTGTCGAAGCAGATATCGATCGCATCTTTGCCATTTGGCGCGAATGCCGTCAAAAATTCGGGACAGGCGGCAATATGCTGTTCGGAAAATTCACAATTGTTGACGCTATGTTTGCCCCCGTTGTCATGCGTTTTGTCACCTACGGAGTCAAACTAGATTCATCAGCAAAAGCTTATGCGGATGCGATTTTAGCCTTGCCTGCAATCCAGGAATGGGTAGCAGCAGCTTGGAGCGAAACGGAAAGTATTCCACACATTAAAATCTAGTACAAATCAGTTTACTTAACCTACAATCTCAAATCTCAAATTTGAAATCAGGATGCGGATTCTTTTAGTTGATGATGAAGTTGAGTTAACTGACCCTTTGAGTCGAGTCTTAACGCGCGAAGGTTATACAGTTGATGTGGCATTTGACGGAGCAAGTGGCAGCAATTTAGCAATGCAGGGCAATTACGATTTGCTAATTTTGGATTGGATGCTGCCGAGACAAACCGGACTGGCAATTTGCCAGAAGTTGCGATCGCAAGGACGGAATACGCCAGTGCTATTTCTCACCGCCAAAGATACCGTAGACGATCGCGTACAAGGACTCGACGCGGGTGCAGACGACTATTTAGTCAAACCTTTTGAACTGCGAGAACTGCTAGCCAGAGTCCGCGCCTTGCTGCGGCGGCCTCCTACTTTTGATGCCGAGGTTGCTGTCGGGCGGCTGCAAGTTGCAGATTTACAGCTAGACTACGACAATCAATTAGCTTATCGGGGCGATCGCACAATTGACTTATCAGAAAAAGAATGCCAGTTATTAGAATACTTAATGCGCCATACCGGTCAATTGCTAACACACGAACAAATGCACCAGTATTTGTGGAGTGAAGCAGAAAAACCCAGCAGCAATGTATTAGCCGCTCAAATTCGCCTGCTGCGCCGCAAAATAGAAGCCCCCGGCGAATCGGTGCTAATTCACACAGTCTACGGCAGAGGCTATCGCTTTGGAGAAGCCAATTAAAAATAATATAAATTGTACAAAAATCATTTTTACTTCTTCCCTCTTCCTTCTTCCTGACATCCGTTACATCCGAAGAAAGCGAATCCGTTGCCGAACTTCCTTTTTCCTTCTGCTATATTATCTATTATCAGGAATGTATGCACCCTAAACCAGCCTTTACGTATCTTGACAAACCAAAGTAATTACTGTCACCTCCGGAGGACAAAATAGCCTTCCCGGCGAATAAGTTCCCAAACCGCGATTCACGTACAGCAAATTACTCCCAACCTGATGCAAACCGCTAGCCCATTCCCAGTGAGTAACTACTCGATCCCAAGCCGACATAAAAGGAATGAACTTTCGGATTCCTTTAGGAATAAAATAGCCAATTTTTCTGACCCAAGCGTACAAAGGGCCGATACCAGGAATAACGATTTGACCGCCGTGAGTGTGCCCCGACAACTGCAAATCAATACGCCAATTTTGCAGCTTTTCAGCAGTATCAGGATTGTGAGACAATACAATCCGAGGAATCGCGGGATTTATTGATGCCATTACAGGTTTAGGCGCAAAATCGCCCGACCAAAAATCTGCTAACCCAACTAAAGCAAATTCTGGCCCCAAAGGATAGATTGCTTCGTTGTACAAAACCCGAATCCCGACGGTATTTAAAGCATTAGCAACCTCTCTCTTTGCCCCAGGCCAATAGTGGTCGTGATTGCCCAAAACCGCGTAAATTCCCACCCGACTTTGCAAGTTTTTCAATCGCTGCACTAAGTCGTAAATAGGTGCGGGATCGTAGGTAATAAAGTCACCGGTTAAAAAAATCAGGTCGGGTTCAGTTTCATTGGCCGCAGCAATCGCCTCTTGTAGCAACCATTCCGACAGCCGCACCCCGTCATAGTGAAAGTCAGTAAGCTGTACAATTTTAGTACCGGATAGATTTGCTGGAAGATTGGCTATCGGTATTGTTAAATACTCTACTCGCAGTTTCCCAGTTAATAACCTGTGCATAAATCTAAGGTTTATTGGTGACAGATCGCCACATCTAGCTTAGCAAATAAACAAGCAAGCAAGACTGCCAAACGAGATATTCTTCCCTTTTCCTTTTGTCATCTGACTAATGACTACTATAGTCATTTCAAATAAGTATGAGACACTCTTTCTGCACAATAAGCACGAATAACTTCATCAAGAGATGTGCCAGG
>NZ_JAUBUE010000134.1:0-1226 GCF_036705305.1 Microcoleus sp. B3-D7
AACTCGTTCAATTTTTCAAAACCTCAATATCCCTTATGGCAAGTTTTCCTCTGCGTAGAGTGACAAAAGAGGGTTAACACAAATATATGCTCGGCTCGATAGTCGCAAGTCTTGGCTTTAGCAATATCGGCGGTACTACTTTTAATCCGAGAATTTTTCAAGCCAGCTAAGACTTGAGGGTTCCTTTCTCCAGCTACAATGGCGCGGATAATTGCCATCCCTGTAACTCATGTGATGTCACTGATGACTTTATTTAGTTGCAGATTCATTTGAGTTAATGCTTTCTGCATCCGCAGTATGTGGGTGCTACTACTTTTGATTAAGTTTTCGCGGTGGCGAATGTAACTGCGAAGAACGCAAATTTGATCGTCAGGGCGAAAGGAACCGGACAATAAACCGTAGGTATGTAGCTGTTGCAACCACTGACAATCTAAAACATCGCTTTTTCTACCTGGTACGGTTTTGACGTGATGGGCATTCACCAGTTTGACTTGGATACCCCTTTCTTCGAGAATTTGAAAGGCACTTATCCAATAGACTCCTGTCGATTCCATGGCGATGGTGTCTACTCGACATTCCAACAACCAAGATGCCATCTCAATTAAGTCAGGGGTAAAACAGCTAAATTTACGCACATTTTGTGGGGTTCGGTCAGGTGGGACGCAAACCCAGTGTTCTTGTGAGCCGATATCTATGCCTGCGGCGTTCGGGTTAATCTGTGTGAAATTAGACATTTCACCCCCAACAGGTTTGTTTGTCTTGTGTCGGATCATTGGATGACTCCTCTTGGCAAGCGAACTTTCGTGGTGTCCCAATCGGTGGGCCCAAGAGATGTTATATTCTCCTAAACGGGATAGGGAATTCCCCCTTCACCAATGTCATAACCATCACGCCCACGACCATGCTCTAAATCAGGCTCAAAGAAGCACCATTGACTTGTCGGTCTGACTCTCGGGACACAGGCATAATATATCTGATCGTAAGGCAACTTTTGGGCTAGCTTGACTGTTTCTTTTATTCATAACTGGCGTGCGACGCCGGTGGAACGCTCTCAAAGAGGACTGAAGAACTCATTAGTCGTCTTCAGACGACTTTCGCTTTGAGGCAGGGGTTTAAACCCCTGCCGGACTGCCGGACTGAGGGTTTGCCCTTAACCCTCTTTTGTCACTCTACGCAGAGGAAAACTTGCCATAAGGGATATTGAGGTTTTGAAAAATTGAACGAGT